>NZ_AP024819.1:1200000-1510356 GCF_019703325.1 Helicobacter sp. NHP19-012
TCCCCCGGATTTAAAAACACCATGCTTTCTTTAAAGTAGGGCAAGCGTTGTGCTGGGTCCCAAACGGGGGCGGGGGTGATGCCCATCATTTGATACCCGCCCCCTCCACGCACGGCGTAAATGCACCCAAAGCACCCCCCATGCCCGATCGTTAAAGCCGGCGTGTCTATGCGCGCAATGGGGTATTTAGGCACTTGTATTTGTTTCGCCCGTTCCACGAGCTGATAAAGCCAAGGCAGTCCCGCCACAAAGCCGATCATGCTCACAAACCAAGGGCTTTTGGCATGTGCCTCTATAAACTCTTCTACACTGGCATAGCCGTTCATTTGGCGGGCGTATTCTATGTCTGTCATGTTCGGGTCTAGGGTCGAGCCGGGTTCTCTGCATTGGTGATTATTGCGAAAGCCCATTAAACACGTATGGGTGTAGGGGTCGTTGTAAAGCACAGGTATTTCTATGAGCCTTGTTTGGATCGTGGTTTGCGCCCCCACGACTTCTTGCTCCAAAGATTTTAGAATCTCTAGGGCTTTGTCGTGTGGGAGAATATCCGGGTCAAAGGCGATCATATAGGACGCATTTGCCGGGCAAATCTCTGTAATGCCTTTAACTTGCATTTCTCTTAGCTTCTTGCAAATTGCCATGGCTAAGAAAAACGCCTCTAAGGACATGCCATCCTCGCTCACCTCCACAAACAAAAAGGTATCCCCCCCAAAGCTGTATCTAAATGCCATGCTTGCCTCCTATGTAGTCCTCTAAAAAGTGTATGCTGTAATCGCCCGCCTGCACCCGCTCGTGTTTGATGAGTTCTTTAAATAGCCCAATCGTGGTCTTCACCCCCTCAATCTTAAATTCATCCAACGCCCTTTTGAGCTTACTCAAAGCAAGGGGGCGGGTTTGGTCATAGACGATGAGTTTAGCCACAAGCGAGTCGTAAAAAGGGGGGATGGTGCGCCCGCTAAAGAGCATGCTATCTAGCCGAATGCCCGAGCCGGTGGGGCATTGTAATTTAGTGATCTGCCCGGGGCTTGGGAAAAATTTATTTTGGGGGTCTTCGGCGTTGATGCGCACCTCTATGGAATGCCCCCTTAAAGAGATGTCGCTTTGCTTGTAAGCCAAAGGTTCGCCATCAGCAATTCTTAGCATTTGGCGCACTAAATCTACGCCCGTCACTAGCTCTGTAATGGCGTGCTCCACTTGTATCCTTGTATTCATCTCTAGGAAGTAAAAGCCCTTACTTTGAGAGTCGTATAAAAACTCCAAAGTCCCCGCCCCCTTGTAACCCACCTCCTTAGCCATACGCAAGGCGCACGCACACAGAGCCTCCCTCGTTTGGCTGTCTAAACTTGGGCTTGGGGCTTCTTCTAACACTTTCTGCCTGCGCCTTTGCATGGAGCATTCACGATCATAAAGGTGTATGACTTTATTGCCATCGCCTAGCACCTGCACCTCTATGTGTTTGGCATTTTCTAAATACTTTTCCAAATACACCCCCCCGTTGCCAAAGGCACTTGTGGCTTCTGCCACCGCCACGCTAAATTGTTCTTTTAAACCCTTTTCATTTTCTACAAATCTAATCCCCTTGCCCCCACCCCCCGCAACAGCTTTAATGAGTAGGGGGTAGCCGATGTGTTGCGCTTGCTCTAGGGCTTGTTTTAAATCTTGCAAAACGGGGGTGCTTGGCATGGTCGGCACTTGGCTTTTTTTCGCCTGTTCTAGGGCTTTGGCTTTATCGCCCATTGTGGCGATGGTTTCACTACTGGGACCCACAAAAATAATGCCCGCTTCTTCAACTCTCTTGGCAAATTCAGCATTTTCGCTCAAAAACCCATAGCCCGGGTGGATTGCATCGACCTTTGCCTCTTTGGCAATTTTTAAGACATTTTCAATGTTTAAATAGCTCTTATAGGCTAAATTCTCCCCCACTCTATAACTCTCATCGGCAAGCTGGCATGCCAAATTGCCCGCATCCGCATCCGTGTAAATCGCCACCGCCTGCATGTCTAATTCGTGGGCGGCTTGGATAATCCTTACGGCAATCTCCCCCCGATTAGCCACGAGCACCTTAAATATCTTGCGTGGTGTGTAAGCCATTTAGCCCACCACAAAGAGCACATCGCCCGGATTTACAAACTGCTCGTTTTCAGCCTTAATTTCTATAATCTTGCCCGCCACGCCAGCTTTGATCTCGTTAAAGGTTTTCATCACCTCTACAAGGCAGAGCGTGGTGTCGGGCTCTACTTGTGAGCCCACTTCCACAAAGGGGGCGGCATCGGGGTTGGGCTTTCGATAAAAGGTCCCGGGTATGGGGCTAATGACTTCGTGCATGGTTTCTCCCTTAAGATTTATGGATTTTAGGTTTTTGGATTTTAATGCCCTTCTCTTCTAAGAGTTTTCTTGTGGCGTGGATGAGAGCCAAAGCCCCCGGGGTGTCGCTGTGGATACAGACAGAGTCAAAATCCACAGCGATGGTTTTACCGCTCACGCTTTTAACACTGCCCTGCTCGCACGCTTGCAAGACTTTTTGGGCGACCTCTTCGGGGGTGTAGGCACGGGCACGGCGCACCATCACCAGTTGCCCATCATCGCCATAATCACGATCCCCGTAGAACTCCCGCACAAAGGGGTGTTTTAACTCTTGTGCTACGGCGTGGGTTTGTGTGTTTTCCATGCAATAAACGGGTAAGTTAGGGTCATATTTATGCAAGGTGCTGATGAGTGCGTAAGAAAAATCTCTATCCTTGCTAGCGTGTATGTATAAACTGCCATGGGGCTTGAAGTGGTGCAAATGCCCGCCTAGTAGGTGTAAAAAGGCTTGCAACGCCCCCATTTGGTAAAGGCAATCGTTGGTAAGCTCTGTGGGGTTAGCCACAATGTGTCTGCGCCCAAAGCCCACCAAATCCCTAAAACTTGGGTGCACCCCGATTGCCACACCTTGCTTTAGGGCGTTCTCCACAGAGTGGCGCATGATATTCGGGTCGCTGGCGTGAAAGCCCGCCGCGATGTTGCAACTGCTGATAAGCTCCATGATTTTGTCATCCACGCCATCGCCGATCACCCAAGGCCCAAAACACTCGCCCATGTCGCTGTTTAAATCAACTTCTGTCTTCATGTCACTCCTTTAAAAAACCCAAGTATGGCACAGAAACAACAACACTTAAAAACCAAGCCCCAAAAATCACACCCAAGCGTTACCAAACCCCCCAAACCCTAGCTCACATTTCCCATAGGCTTTAAGTTGTGGCGCGTTGTTGTCTAATCTGGCTAACATGGGCGAAAATTAAGGGGTTTTCATGATTTTAGTGTCTTTAACCGCTGAAATTGGGGCGAGCAAACACGGCAGTAGTGTGGGCGTGCTTAGGCTTAAAGAGAGGCTGCTTGAAAAGCACTCTGAAATTAGCGAGCATATGGTCTTGATCCGCCAAAAGCAATGTTTCTTGGAGGATTTTTTTAGATTTGCTAAGAACTTTGAGGATTATTACTTTTTTTGCAAGGATAACCTCATACCTAGCATGCGTGCAGTTTTTAAAAAGGGGGAGTTTCCCATTATTTTGAGTGCCGAACACTCAGGGGCGTTTGGCATCGTACAAGCTTTGCGCGCCGTGCATTCAAACAAAAAAATAGGCATTTTATACATAGATGCGCATGCTGACATGCACACAGCTTATGACAGCAGCTCGGGCAATTTGCACGGCATGCCCCTTGGCATGATCTTAAATAAAACCCACACAGGGCAAAATGCTCTAAACTCCCAAGAAATCGAGTATTGGGAGAGGCTATGTGTTTTAGACTTACCCAAGGGCGCGTTAGAGTTTAATCCCAAGCATTTAGTGTATTTTGGGGTGCGGAGCACGGAGGCGAGCGAGCGCAAAGCAATAAAAGATTACCAAATCCCGCTTTTTAGCGTGACTGAAATTAAGGAAAACACACCCAGCGTGGTGGCACAAAGTCTAAAGCATTTAGAGAGCGTGGATTTGGTGTATTTGAGTTTAGACATCGATGTCTTAGACGGCAAGATTTTTAGCTCTACGGGGGTGAGGGAGAACAATGGGCTAAGCCCAGAGGAGTTAAAAGAGTTGTTTAATGGGCTTTTAAGGGCGTTTAAAGAGCGTTTAGCCGGGGTAGAGATCACCGAGTATAACCCAGAGCTTTGGGAGGGCAAGAACCCCGATGAAGAAATTATTTGGGGCTTGCTAGAAGATGCTGTGTGTGTGGTGGGTGGAAAATGTTAGGGTTAGTCAAAGAAAGCATGGATTGTGAGTTTAGGGTGGGACTCGTCCCCCACGATGTGGCACAGCTCACCCCACATTTTAAGGTCATGGTAGAAGAGGGGGCGGGGGTGATGAGTGGCTACAACGATGAAGCTTACGCTCAGGTGGGGGCTAAAATTGTGGGGACTAAAAAGGCATGGGCGCAACAAGTGGTGGTCAAGTGCAAAGAACCTTTAGAGGGTGAATACGCCTTGCTTACAGAGGGAGCGACTCTTTTTAGCTACCTAGATTTGGCCTACAACAAACCCCTAGCGCAAATGTTTATCGAGAAAAAAATCACCTCCCTTTGCACAGAAACCTTAGCCGGACCCAAGAACAACTACCCCGTGCTCGCCCCTATGAGTGTCATTGCCGGGCAACTCGCCGCCCATTTCGTGCAGCATTACTTACTCGGCTTAGAGCATTTGCCCGGGGTCTTTGGGCTTGGGGTGCTTTTGGGCGGTTTGGCAGGGCAGGCAAGGGCTAAGGTCGTGGTTGTGGGTGGGGGCGTGGTGGGTTTGGAGGCGGCAAAATCCTTAAGTCTAGCAGGCGCACGGGTAGTTATCTTGGAGCTAGACCCCTTAAAATTACAAGAGCACCCCTACAAACAACTTTATCATTTAGAAGTCCTCGCTGTGCATGAAGAGAACATCAAAGACGCTTTAAATGGGGCGGTTGGGCTTGTGGGGGCAGTGTTGATTACTGCCACAAGCACGCCTAAAGTCATTTTAAAACGCCATTTAGCCCTAATGCAAAAAGGGGGTGTGGTGGTGGATGTGGCTTGCGATTTGGGGGGTTGTGTGGAAACCATCCGCCAAACTAGCCACTCCCAGCCCGTGTATTCGCAAGAGGGCTTATTACACTATGGCGTGCCCAACATGCCCGGCGTGGTGGCTAAAACTAGCTCCATTGCTTACAGCCAAGCGAGTTTGCCCTATTTGCGGCACTTCCTACAATACGGACTTAAGGGCTTTTTAGAGGCAAATACTAGAGAGGTCGCTAACACCTTAGGGGCTCTTAGTGCCCATCAGGGCTACCTTACCCAAGAGGGGATCGCTAGGGCGTTTGGCTTGCCTTTTAAGAGCGCAGTCGTCGTGCTAAATGGTCTTTAAATAAACCCACACAAGCCCCTAAAAATAAATAAATATCTGCCATGCCTACATACAAGATAGGTTCTTTAATGAGGACCTGCATGGCAAGTGCGCCTAAAAATAGCCAGCCCAAAACTCTATCCAAAGCAAACGCCACAAGCGCGAAGATGCACAGACTAGACATGGCTAAATCGCCATAGACAAGACTAAAGGGCAACAGCCCCAAAGTATCCACAAAGACAAACAAAACAAAAAGGGCTAAAAAGGCGTAGGCTTTTCTAGATAAAAAGGGCGTATGTGTGCATTTAGACAGCAAACCCCCCACGCTTAAAAGCAAGCTAAGTGTGCTCGTGCCCCCAAACAGCCCCACAAGCACCCCACTAAGGGTTAGCCCACACACAGGCACGCTCAAAAGAATGAAGGCAACAATCCCCCAAAGGGCGTTAAAACCTACAAATACCCACACCCCCACACAAAAGGCGAGCAATACAGCGTCCACTATAAACTCTTTAAATATGCAAGGTTAAATACCAAGTGGGCGATGGCTTTGCGCTCTTTGGTGTAGAGGACATGCACTTGATTATTAAAGATCAACACAGCGGGGTAACTCACTTCTCCTCTTTGGCTTGTGTCTAAAATCTTTAAAGGCATAAATGTCCCACTTGTGGCATTGAAGCGGGCTAAACGCAAGGCACTTCGTGCGTTCGGGTTTTTAGGCAAAGCTTGATTATAAATGAGATACAACTCCCCATTAGCGTTAAAAAGGGCGTTTGCGCTGTCAAAATTTTTAAGATTGCTTAAGCGTGGGGGTTGCCAGTGCCAAAAGTCTAAACAAGTTTGGGTGTAAAAATGCGTGGTCTTGTAACTTCTAAACGCCACAAAAGCGCAATGTTTATAGGGGACTAGGCTCGGTTGTAATTGTTGCTTTAAAGAGTTTGGCTTTAGCAAGAATTGTAAATGCGCTTTATTGTCGAACTTTAAGAGCACGGGGGATTTTCGGGCTAATTCGTGGTAAATGGGGAGGATAAAGCCCCCGTCTGTGGTCGGGGTCGGGGGATTTCTCACCAAGTGGCTAATATTCAAAAAGGGGCTTAGGTGCAAGGTTTGCTCGTAGTGTAAAGCTTTGGGCTTATTTAAAGGTGTGTTCAACACATAGATTCTAGAAGTCGCCCACCCACCCAAACTCGCCCCCACCACAAATAAATACAGCTTGTCCTTATGTGCGTAAAGCACGGGATTGCCTAGGATTTTCACAAACTCGTGGGCTTGTCGGCTAAGATCGCTAGCAGATAAAAGCTTAAACGCCTTGCTCCATTGCTTGTTTTGTGTGTTGTAAAGATTGCCCCAAACGCAAACATCACTTTGCCCTTCTTTACTCCCTCCAAAATAGGCGGCGAGTAAAATGTGGCGATCTAGGGCGATTAGACTCGCTGAATGCATACTTTGAGTGGGTGGGGAGGGCAGAAGTGAGGGGGACTGAAGTGGGGGTGTGTCGTGGTGAGTGTGGGGGGTGTGAAGTGTATAACGGGCTTTTTAGGACTTAAAAGCCAAAACACACCAAAGAGCACTAAAACAAAGGCAAAAACTTGCATATAAAACCTTTAAATAAAGGCTGTAGTTTCGCACAAAATAACTTAAGGCGTTTTGTATTCTTGCCTCCCGCAATACACCCGTTTTCTATGCGTGTCAAACTTGGGGCTAAAGAGGTCTTTACTTTCTAAGTTATCCTTTGTGTGTATACCGACAATGGGTAAAAGAGTGTGGATCAAGTCATCGCTCATAAAGGGTTGGTGCACTGCCTTAGCGATTAATTTGACTTTGTCGGGGTGTTTTTGTTTAAAGGTATCCGTAACATACACCATAAAAGGGATTTCTACCCCATATTTAGAACATCTATGCCCATAGGTGTTAGAACTTTGAAAAATGTCTTGGGCGTGATCAGACAAGTAAAAAATGATTGTGTCCCTGCCCTGAAACAACTTAAAAATCTCATTTAGCTATGGTCGGTGTAGTAAAGGGAATCGACATAGTCCGCCACAACTTGTTTATCTTTTTCATTTTTAACATGCAAGCCTTGATAAGGGATGTCTTTGGGGGTAAATTTAGCAAAGTCTTTAGGGAAGCGGCTGGCGTAAGTGTAATGGCTTCCAAAGAGATGGAATAGTAAAAAGTTTTTAGAAGTCAGTTGGCTTTTAGCCCGCTCGTTAAACGCTTTAATGAGCCACTCATCTAGGCTGGCGTTGGGCACATCTGTCGGACCATTGCTCCAATAACGCTTGTTAAAGGGGTAGGACCAAAGGGAAAACGAAGGGTTATTTTCTAAATCGTCTTGTGCGTCTAACCAAAATGTGGAATAATCTGCTGCCTTAAAGACACTGCCTAAATTCTTTTGTTGGTACCAAGGGATTTTGGCGTTTTCTCTATCGCTGTAATTTAAGAGGACTTGAAAAACGGCGTAAGTGTTGGCAAAGGGAGAGATGACATCATCAAAGACGAAGAGATTAGGCTGTGTTAAGCTACGCTGTAGGGTAAGCGAAATTGCCTTCTCTCTCTCTCTCTCTCTCTCTCTCTCTTATAAGCCCACTTAAAAAGGGCGTGTTTTGCACAGGGTAGCCATAAACCCCCATAAAATCCCTAGATACACTCTCTCCCACAATTAAAACCACATTGGGCACACTATCAGTATCTACGCTTAGGTAGTCTTTAACAAGTGGCTGTTTTAGGCTTGTGTAAATGGTCTTTATTTGCTTATATTCTGTCAAAGTGGCACCAAATGCGTAGATTTCCTTTACAACGGGGATTGTATGCATTGCAATGTTAGGGTTAATCAACTTCCCATGCCACCCCTTTACATAAAACGCCCCGATATTATGCGCCCAAAAGAGTCCAAAGAGCACCCCAAAGGTTTTCAGGCTTTGGGGTGGGGTTAAAGCCACTTGCAAGCGCACAAAATATAAAAACGCCACGCAAACCCCCCAATACAGCCCCACAAAATCTAAATGGGGTTTGCCTACGCTCTCAAAAAACTCGGCACTCTCCTTAGGATTCGTGCTTAAAATGGTGCCGACCAAAGAGGGTGTGAAAGCCATTTGGCAATAATGAGAGGCGAATAAATCTATGAAGGCAAGAATGAGGCTAAACCCTAGCATAAATTTTGTGCCCCACGCACAAAGCGGGGGAATTTGAGAAAGCCTAAAAGAAAATAATAAACATAAAAGAGCAAAAAGCTATAAAAGGCAACTTTGAGCACATGCCATAAACTTTCTTGCATGCTATGCACTTCGGGTGCAAAAAATGCCCCCACAATAGGGGCTAAGACCATTAGCCAAAATTTATTGTCTAAAACAACTTTACCCATAAAGTCTTTTCTAGGGTTTTTTAAGCAAACGCTCCAAAGGACATGAGTTTTTCATAGCGCAGGGTTAAAAAATCGCTCTGCTGGATCAGGGGGAGTTGTTGCAAGAAGTAGTCTTTAATAGATTGGCTGGCCTGTAGCTTGTCGCGGTGCGCACCCCTCTCAGGCTCTAAAATGATGTCGTCGATCAAGTTGGCTTTTTTTAGGTCAAAGGGGGTGATTTTCATGGCTTTGACCGCCACCTCGATCTTGCTTGGGTCGTTCCATAAAATCGCCGCACAGCCCTCGGGCGAAATCACGCTAAAGACGGCGTACTCCATCATGGCAAGCCTGTCTGCCACTGCAATGGCTAAAGCCCCCCCACTGCCCCCCTCTCCGATGATGATGGAGATGGTGGGGACTTTCAAGGTGGCAAATTCTTGCAAGTTCCTAGCGATTGCCTCGCTCTGCCCGCGCTCTTCTGCCCCAAGCCCCGGGTAAGCCCCCGCAGTGTCCACCAACATTAAAATGGGTAGGTTGAATTTCTCGGCAAACTTTGCGCTTTTTAGGGCCTTGCGGTAACCCTCAGGGTTTGGCATGCCAAAATTGCGCATGATTTTATTTTTGGTCCCCCGCCCCTTTTCCTCAGCGATCACCACCACCGGCACGCCCTCGATCTTGCCCACAAAGCACACAATGGCTTTATCATCTTTAAAATGTCGGTCGCCAAAGAGCTCGTATTTGTCGGTTAAAATCAGGTCGATGTAGTCCATCGCATAGGGGCGGTCGGGGTGGCGGGCGAGTTGCAGGCGTTGGTAGTCGGTGAGGTTGGAGTAAACGGCGTTGGTTTCTTTAGCTAGACGCCTTTGTAAAATTTCCTTTGCGTCCAAGTCCCCCCGAATAGTCGCCATCTCGATATCCTCTTGCAACCCCTTAATGCGGTTCTCAAAATCTAAATAGACAGCCACTACAATCTCTAAACTACAAGGCTTTGAAGATCACCACGCCATTGGTCCCCCCAAACCCAAAGGAATTGCTCATCACCGCCTCTAACTTGGCTTGCCTTGCCTCGTTGGGGATGTAGTCCAAATCGCATTGAGGATCGGGGGTTTCTTGGTTGATCGTGGGGGGCAGTATACCCTCTTGCATTGCCATGATAGAGATCACCGCTTCAATCGCTCCAGCCGCACCCAAGCAATGCCCGATTTGCCCCTTGGTGGAGCTAACAGGGGGGACATTTTCCTTGCCCCCAAAGACATTTTTTAAAGCGATGGTTTCGTAAAGGTCGTTGTAGCCCGTGCTGGTGCCATGGGCGTTGACATAGCCCACTTTCGCCCCGACTTTGCTTGCCATATGCAAGGCTTGTTTCATGGCGCGGTAAGCCCCCTCGCCCTCGGGAGCGGGGGCGGTGATGTGGCAGGCGTCCCCACTCTCGCCATAGCCCACAAGCTCGACACAAATGGGCGCACCTCGGCTTTTTGCACTCTCATACTCTTCTAAAACCAAAGCCCCCGCACCCTCGCCCATCACAAAACCATTGCGCTCTTTATCAAAGGGGCGGGAGGCTTTTAAAGGCTCATCGTTGCGGTTGGAGAGCGCGCGGATGGAGGCAAAGCCCCCGATGCCCACAGGGCAAATCGTAGATTCTGCCCCCACCACAAGCATGCGATCTGCCCCCTCGAGCACGATCGTTTTATACGCCTCGATGATGGCGTGCGTGCCGGCAGCGCAAGCGGTGACGCTAGAGAGATTGGGACCTTTAAAGCCGTACTCAATGGATACAAAGCCCCCGATCATGTTTACCAAAGCCGAGGTGATGAAGAAGGGGTTCACCTTGCGTGGGCCCTTGTCAAAGCAATAAATGGAGTTGGCTTCAATGTTACCAAGCCCCCCGATACCAGAGGCAGAGCTAATGCCCATGCGTTCAGCCCACTCTTGCGGGCATTTGCCCTCTTGTAAAATTTGGCTCTCAAAAACCGCCTCTTTGGCTGCCAAAAGGGCGAGTTGTATGAAACGCCCGGCTTTTTTGACATCTTTTAAATTCATCACCGAGGCGGGGTCAAAGTTGGTGATCTCGGCGGCGATCCGCACGGGAAAGCCGGTGGTGTCAAAGCTGGTGATCTCTTTCACCCCGCATTTGCCCTTGACAATGGCACTAAAAGCATCTTCCTTATTCAATCCTAGGGCATTGACCATCCCCATGCCCGTTACCACAACCCTACGCAAAAGAACTCCTCGCCTACAAGGATGAAAGATTAAGCGAGTTTGTTGTCTTGAATGAAGCGGATCGCATCACCCACAGTTTTGATCTTTTCAGCTTGCTCATCGGGGATTTCGATCCCAAATTTTTCTTCAAGGGCCATGATGAGCTCCACCACATCGAGCGAGTCCGCGTTTAAATCCTTGATAAAGTCCGCCTCTTCTGTAACCTGCGATGCATTCACATTTAACTGCTCTACGATCACTGCCTGCACATCTTCAAATAAAGCCATAAAAATCTCCTAACTTAATTTAAATTAAAATTTTCAAAACAATCCCAGCATTCTAACCGCAAAACGCTTTAAGAACCCTAAAACAAAAGCCTATTTACGCTCCAAAATGTCGGCGATCCGGTATAGAAAATAGACAATCAACAACAATAAAACAATCACAAAAAAGTGCATCTCTCTTCCTTTAACTGAAATTTGCGCCCCTACATATACAAGCCGCCATTGACCTTCAAGACCTCACCCGTGATGTAGCTAGCCAGGTCGCTGAGTAAGAACGCCACAGCCCCGGCGACCTCTTTAGGCACGCCTAGTCTGGCTAGGGGGATGTTTTTTAAATACGCCTCTTTCACGCTCGCCTCTAAATGCGTCATGTCCGTGTCGATGAAGCCTGGGGTGATGCAATTAAAGCGGACATTGCGCATCGCCCCCTCGTAAGCAAAGGACTTCGTCATGGATAAAATCCCTCCCTTGCTGGCGGCATAATTGACCTGCCCTATATTGCCCCTTTCGGCGATCACAGATGAGATATTCACCACACTCCCAAAGCGTTGTTTTGCCATCACCTTTAGGGCTTCTCGGCACCCGACAAACACGGATTTTAAATTCGTATCTAAGACTTGCATGAACTCTTCGGTTTTCATGCGTAAAGCGAGTTTGTCTAACACAATGCCGGCGTTGTTGACTAAATAGCTTAAGCCCCCGTCGGCATCCACAATCGTTTGGATGCCCTCAATGAAAGCCTTTTCATCCGTAACATCAAACTTCACCAAAGCGACCCTGCCGCCCATGCCCTCGATCTCAGCCTTCAAGCTGTCGGCACTTTCGGGGTTAGAGCGGTAGTTGATCCACACCTTTAAACGCCCCCCCTCTTTGTGGCTGTAATTTGCTAGCAACAGCGCAATGGCACGCCCGATCCCCCGAGCCGCCCCCGTGATCAAGACATTTTGTCCGCTAAATTCCACGGCAAATCCTTAGAGCTTAGACTCGTAGCGTCTTAGCATATACAAGCGTTTAAGGATTTTCTTTTTCGCGTTGATTTTTTGTTTCTTGCGTTTCTCGGTTTTGGACTCAAAAAAGCGTCTTGCACGGCATTCAGTCACCACTAAATTGCGATCTGTCTGCTTTTTAAAACGCCGATAAGCCTCATCAAAACTATCTGTTTCGCGCACCTTGATCCCGGGCATGCCATCACCTACTTTCTTGTGTAAATATCCGCGTATACTAACAAACTTTTGTAAATTTAACCTAAAATCACGAAAACTTTGCTATAATGGGGCTTTTTGGGTGCTCATAGCTCAGCTGAATAGAGCAACAGGTTGCGGTCCTGTAGGCCGGGGGTTTGAATCCCTCTGAGCACACCACTTTGTAACTCCCTTTGAACCTTTTTATACCCTTAATACCCTCTTAATACCCTTGATCGATCATCGCTTGGGCGACCTTCCTAAAACCGGCAATGTTTGCGCCTAAAACTAAGTTTGTAGGGTCTTTAAACTCGGCGGCAGTTTGGGAGCTGTTGGTGAAAATGTCTTGCATGATGGTGTGTAATTTTTGGTCCACCACCTCAAAACTCCAAGTATGTAGGCTTGCGTTTTGCGCCATTTCTAAGCCGCTCACAGCCACGCCGCCCGCATTTGCTGCCTTGCTAGGTCCGTAGCAAATTTTTGCCTTTAGAAAGGCTTGCACTGCCTCAGCAGTTGATGGCATGTTTGCCCCCTCAACTACGCACTTACAGCCATTTTGTAGCAAGGTTTTAGCATCCAGCTCACTAAGCTCGTTTTGCGTAGCACTTGGAAACGCCGCAAAACAAGGCACACCCCACACTCCATTTGTGCCTGCTTTGTAGTCCTTCGTGGGGGTGTAGATGGCACTTTTTTTATTCTTGGCGTAGTCCTCAATGCGCCCCTTACGCACCTCTTTGATTTCTTTCAATAGATCTAAATTGATCCCCTCTTTATCGTAGATCATGCCCTTAGAGTCGCTGACTGTTACGGGGATCGCCCCCACTTGCCATAACTTTTCAATGGTGTAAATCGCCACATTGCCGCTACCAGAAACAGAACAGACCTTGCCCTCTAGCCCCTCTTTACGCGCCCCTAACATTTCTTGGGCAAAATACACGGCACCATAACCCGTAGCCTCTTTACGCACTAGACTGCCCCCCCAGTCTAAATTTTTGCCCGTGAGCGCACCCTCAAAGCCATCCACAAGCTTTTTATACCGCCCAAAGAGATAGCCAATTTCCCTAGCCCCCACGCCAATGTCGCCGGCCGGTACATCTTTTAATGCCCCAATATAGCGGTGCAATTCGTCCATATACGCCTGACAAAAGCGCATGATCTCCGCCTCACTCTTGCCCTTTGGATCAAAGTCGCTCCCTCCCTTTGCCCCACCAATGTTTAGCGTGGTGAGCGCATTTTTAAAGATTTGCTCGAAACCCAAAAACTTAATGATACTCGCATTTGCGCTGGGGTGAAACCTTAGCCCTCCCTTGTAGGGACCTAGGGCGTTGTTGAACTGAACCCGCCACCCCCGATTGACTTGTACCTTGCCTTTGTCATCAGCCCATACGACCTTGAAAAAGACCTGCCTATCTGGCTCCACCAGGCGTTCTAAAATGGCGTATTTTTCATACTTAGGTTCTTTTCTGAGTAGGGGGCTTAAAGCGTGCAGCATTTCGGCGACTGCTTGTCTAAACTCCACTTGTTGGGGGTAGGCACTCTCCACATGTTTTAAAATCCGATCCGCATACATGAGAACTCCCTTCAAAAGTAACTTTACAAAGTCAAATACCCATTGTATAATACCCACTCACAACTAACCTATGGAAACATAATGGATGCTTACGAATACAGCGAATTACTTAAGGACTTGCAGGGCAAATGCCATAACATCGCCCAAATCATCAAGCCCCAAGAGTTGCAGGCACAATTAGAAAGATTGATCCAAGAGCAAGCCCACCCCGACTTTTGGCAGGATAAGACCACCGCCACACACAAAAACAAAGAAAAAATGCGTGTAGAACGCCTATTATCCGCCTACTACAAGACCAAACAAGCTCTAGATGAAACCTATGAACTCTTTGAGCTAACCCAAGAAGACACCCACGCTTTAGGACAGCTGTTTGACGAAGCCCCCAAATTAGCAAGTTGTATCCAAAATATGGAAGTGGAAGTCATGCTAAGCGATCCAAACGATGCCCTAGACGCTTTGGTGAGCATCCAACCGGGAGCTGGGGGACAGAGAGCCAAGACTGGGCGAGCATGCTCTATCGCATGTATTTACGCTGGGCGGAGAGACGGGGCTTTAAGGTGGAGCTTTTAGACTATCAAGAGGGCGAGGAAGCGGGCATTAAGGGGGTAGCTTTTAGCATTAAAGGAGTCAATGTCTATGGCTATATGAAAAATGAAAATGGCATACACCGCCTCGTGCGCATGTCCCCCTTTAATGCTAATGGCAAGAGGCATACGAGCTTTGCGAGCGTTCAGGTGAGCCCCGAAGTGGATGATGAGATCAATATTGTCATTGAGGAGAAAGACTTTGAGATGGACACCTACCGCGCGAGCGGAGCGGGCGGACAACATGTCAACAAAACCGAGTCGGCTGTGCGCATCACCCACCACGCTACGGGGATTGTAGTGCAATGCCAAAACGATCGCAGTCAACACAAAAACAAGGCAATGGCATTAAAAATGTTGAAATCCAAACTTTACGAGCTCGAGTTACGCAAGCAACAAGAACAAAGCAACCAAAAAGAAAAGAGCGAAATCGGTTGGGGACACCAAATTAGAAGCTATGTTTTAGCGCCCTACCAACAAATCAAGGATGCAAGGAGCGGGATCGCCTATAGCCAAGTGGAGGCGGTTTTGGATGGGGATCTAGATCAAATCATGCAAGATGTCCTAGTGCGTAAGGCGCAAATTCCTTAAAGCATTCTACAAAGCAAAATAAATTATAATCGCCGCATTATCTAAGGAGGATAGATGACCCAAGAAGAGTTGGATGCCTTGATGAGTGGGGGCGGTTTGGAAGTGGCCGCCCTTGAGGAATTGGAGAAGGCGGACGAGATTGAAGAGGGCGATGAAGACAAAAAAGACCAGGAGGCGGGAAGCCACTACATGAAAGTGGATAAAAAAACCGCCGAGAAATACGGCAAGATCGACTCTGAAGAGTGGCCCCCCCCACCCCCCACTGAAGAGCACAAAGTCGTGCACCAACTAGACGATGTAACAAGAGATTCTGAAGTCAAGGCGACTCAGGTTTTCGACCAGCTCGACTACATCAACATGAGCGCAGATGGGATTTTAAAAGTTTTAAAGAAAATGAAAGATCCCCTACAAAAGCATTTAGAAATCTTTGAAACTTTAGCTGAAAACTTTCCTCTAATCCAAACTTTCCAAACTTCCCTAGATGAAACAAATGAGATTTTACAAGGCATCAATTCTATACAAGAAAAAGCCGAAGGTTGTTCAGACAGCTCCATGCAAGCCATGGACATCATGCAATTTCAAGACATCCACCGCCAAAAAATCGAGCGGGTTATCAATGTCATGCGCGCTTTGACGCAGTACATGAACGCCCTATTTGAGGGCAGTATCGCCGATTCTAAACGGGTCAGCTCCGCCTCTTACATCATCGGCGATGACAACGAGAGCGCGGCGAGTGAGAGCGACATTGAGGCGTTGATCGCCGCCTTTGGTAAAAAATAGCTTTGGTCGAATTACTCGCCCCGGCAGGCAACCTAACCAAACTTAAGATCGCCCTAGACTATGGGGCGGATGCGGTCTATGCAGGTTTAGGGCAGTTTTCTTTGAGAAACCGCGCGTCTAAGGCGTTTGATTTGGAGAGTTTTAAAGAGGGCGTGCGCTACACCCACGCAAAGGGCAAGAAATTTTACGCCACTTTAAATGGCTTTCCTTTTAACGCCCAAATTAAACTTTTAGAGGAGCAACTGCTAAAACTTGCCGATTGCAAGGTCGATGCGCTCATCATCGCCACCCCCGGGGTGCTAAGGCTGGCGCAAAAACTCACCCCCCATATCCCCATCCATTTATCCACCCAAGCCAATGTGATGAATGTTTTGGACGCTGAGGCTTACTACGAAATGGGCGTGAAGCGCATTGTAGCGGCACGGGAGATGAGCCTCAATGACGCGGTGGAGATTAAAAAACACCTCCCCGATTTGGAGCTTGAAATTTTTGTGCATGGGAGCATGTGCTTTGCCTTTTCTGGGCGGTGTTTGATCTCGGCTTTGCAACACGGGCGTGTGCCAAATCGAGGTAGTTGTGCCAACGATTGCCGTTTTGACTACGAGTATTACATCAAAAACCCCGACACGGGCGTTTTAATGCGCCTTGAGGAGGAGGAGGGTATCGGCACGCACATTTTAAACGCCAAGGATTTAAACCTAGCTAGCCACATCGGCGCGATTTTAGACACTAAGGCGATCGATGCTTTCAAAATTGAGGGGCGCACGAAGTCTAGCTACTACGCTGCCATCACCACAAAAACCTACCGCACTGCCATAGACGACTACTATCGCAACCAACACCGCCCCGCCCTCTACCAAGCCGAGCTAGCCACTCTCAAAAATCGGGGCTTTAGCGAGGGATATTTAATCAAACGCCCCCACCAACGCCTAGACACCCAAAATTTTAAAACCGCGATCAGCGAGGGGGATTTTCAAGTGAGCGGGGAGGTGCTAGAAGATGGCTTGCATTTTTTGTGTAAATTCACCACCCGCCCCAATGAACCCTATGAAGTGGTCTTGCCCTATGGAGCGCATTTAGAGCCCGTAGCCAATGAGCTAGGTAAACTCTATAGCTTTGAGGGCAAACACTACCTTTGTCTGTATAAAATCGCTTTAGAAAACGGGCAAGAACTAGAGAGCGTGCATAGCGGGAACACCAACCCCGTAAAACTCCCAGCAAAACTTCCCGCCCGCACCTTTTTGCGCACCCAACATGTTTTACCCCACAAAGACTGACAAGTCAGGCAGTGTTTTTTTATTTTATCTAAGAACCAGCACGACTACAAAAAAAAATAAATATCTTTTGGCACGCACATTCTTGGTTGTGGTAAGACATTTAGCTCTCATCCTCTCTTTTTCGCTGGGGACTTTGTGCGCCCACCCCTTTTCAGCCTTTAATGGACCTTTTGTCGCGGTTGGCATGGGGGTGGGTCGGGGCTATGTTCTCCAAAATGCGGGTTCTACAGGTACTTTCAGCAATTTATCCTCGCATTCGGCGCAATTTGGTTTCCAACTGCAAGGAGGGGATCAAAAATATTTTAACCCCTTTGTGGGGGTGTCTTATTATGGTTACTTTGGATACCGCTACCTCTATATGGATCAATTTGCCCATGCCTTTGAGAATGCAGCTAGCGCAAACCGCTATAGCTTTGGCATAGGGGCGAATCTTTTAGTCAATATTTACAGCAAGTTTAGAAGAAAGGGGCGGCGACTCAAAGTTTATAACTACGGGGTTTTTGGGGGCTTGTTAGCGATAGCAAATATTTGGAGTGTGCGTTTTTCAGGCATGAGTGCTTCCTATGTGCGCAATAACGCCAACATCGATGCCGTCTTTGGGGTCAGCATGCGCTTTGATAAATTTAAATTAACCTTTGGTGTTCATGTCCCCCTTGCCAACCAAACAAGGTTGGTGCGTGTCCCAAGCAGCTCCCCCGTTAGATCTTTAGAGATCGGGGATAATTACCAAAGTGCAGAGCTTTTCATGAATTTTATACGGATCTTTTGACATTCTTGGAGCGATATGCAAACCGATGCTGACAAGATGTGCCCTTTTTTGTTTCTGCATGATTTTGTGCCTTTCTATCCTTGGGGCGCACTCTCTTGCGTCCTATTTAGATGGGAATTTTTTATCCTTTGGGATGGACGCAGGAGGGGGAGATGTGATGGAAAGCGTGAGCAACCTAGCTACAAGCACCAAAGAGGAGCAAACATACAAACTCGAGCAAAGTGCCTTTGAAAATGCCCTAAGTCAGCTCAAGAGCAATCGCAACCAGACCATTAACACCCTGCAAGGCATCGTCCAACAGCTCTTGGGGACTGACCCGACCTCTTCTGCGCTCAACCACCTGGTCGCCCAAATCAATGATTTGGCTAAAAACCCCAACTCTAAAGACTTGATGTCTAACCTCAATACGAGCTTGCAGACCTACCAAGATTATTTAAATGGGATGATTTCCTCTTATGAGAGCCAAAACCAACAAATTATCCAAGAAGCCCAAGCCAAATTGAAAGTCTACGAAGCCAAAGTGAGCTCCTACACTGCCCAAAATCAAGCCATCCTCCAAAAGGCGATCCACAATTTCAATACCTATAACACCCAAATCCAACAAACTTTTAAAGCATTGGGTATTGAGTGCGCTAAAGTGATGGGGGCAAACAGCCCCACTTGCACGGGCTTAAGCCCTAAGGATTTAGATTACACTTTCCCCAAGAATTTCCCCACAAAAATCACTGATTTCACGCCCTCACAGACGATTCAAGCCCTCCAATCTCTAGGTGCACAGCTGGATAAAAGCATTAAGGTCGTGAGCGAAAACGCCCAAGCGATTAACAACGCTAACCAAGAAATCGCCCAAAAGGGGGTTGAGGAAATGAAAATGCTTTTACAAGCCAAAACCCAAGACATCACCCAAGCCCTTAACAATGTGATGGGGCTTTCTCTAATTATTAGCAATGCTTTTCACAATGCATGGGTGAATTATGCCAATGGAAAACTCTATGGGATAGACAACGCCTCTGAAGGCTCTTACACCTACAAAGGGACGACTTATGATAACTTTGTCAATAATTCTTGGAACTGCGTGTTAAAGCAAATTGTAGACTCTGATCCTAATAGCTCCTATACGGGCTTTCAGGCGAGCAATTGTAGCCTTGTCGGTATTGGTGCAGCAAAACTCCCCCCCCAATTCAAAGCTTTGGGGCTGAACCTTTACAACATGTGGAACACCCTTTTTAATGTCCAAGAAATGCAAGCCAAGATTCCCGCTATCATGAACTCAAATTGCGCCCCGGGCAATGGGGTGGGCGGGGCGTCATGGCATAATTGTGGCAATACCCCCTCCTTGCAAACAATGCAAAACGATATGACCAAATTTTTTAATTTTATGAATGGCTATGTGGGGAGTGTAAGCTTTAATGGCAATTTTGCCAACTCGGAAGTTTATACCAAACTTAAAGGGTATTTGGACACAGGCAACTTGAGCGATGCCAAGCAGTTAGTGCAGGGCTACCAACAAGCCGCCAAAAACATGATTTCTACTTTCCAAGATAACCCCGTGTGGATCATGAGCATTGTGCCCAACGGGTCCCCTACTTCCGATGTGCCTGATGCCTCCAAAAATGTCAAAGACTGCTGGAGCTCCCAATTTGCTGGAGCGAATTTCCCCCAAATCAACACCAATACGGGCAAGCCCTACACAATGTGCGGATACAGTAGCTGGGCTCGGTCGATCCTTGTGGGTTACTTTGGCTTTGGCAAAAGCACTGCAACAAGTATTGAGCAAGCCATCAGCACCGCCCTAGGCCCCGTCAATACCGCCATACAAAACGCCATCAATGCCACCAAAGCCTACAAAAATTACAAGCCCCCCAAGCCTTTTCTGTCCCTAACCCCACTTTCCAGCCCCAAGTCCCCACCCCCACTTCCCCTAGCGCACCGCTGATTAGCACCAATGCCACCCCCTGCCCCAACTTAAAAAACCCACAATCCCCCTAATCTCCTTTTCCACTTCTAATTTTAGATCATCTAGCTCTCTAAGACTGGGAATGCATGTGAGTGGGGGCTATCAAAAGTATTTCAGCCCCTTTTTGGGGATCGCCTACTACGGCTACTTGGCTTACCGCTACGCTTACATGGCACGCTTCATTAGAAACTCTGACCTCACCGATTTAAACCGCTACACTCTGGGTTTTGGGGCAAATTTACTCAGCAACTTTTACACCAAGATCAGCAAAAGGCGGTTTGGATCGGCAAGAATCCGCGCATACGGCATGTTTGGGGGCTTACTCGGGACTTTCAACATTTACGGGGCGCATTTTCTACACGACAAAGCCCAAATGCGCACCGGTTTTAATGTGGACGCTGTAACGGGCTTACAAATGCGTATCAATCGCTACAAATGGAGCATGGGCGTGCGTATCCCTATCATCCAAAAAGCCCAAAGCATCCCCTTAGACAATGGAGAAAACCTCGAAATCTTGGAGAACTACAAACACCCCCAATTTTTTCTCAACTTCACCACAATTTTTTAAGCAAGAAGCCCACAGCTTGGGACAAGCGTTATTCAATCTGCTTAGGTTCGCCATTGTCGGGGCATTGCTCGCTGGAGGCTTCTTGGGCAAGCCCTTTAACAACGGGCTTAGGCTTTGTGGCACAAGCCGTTTTATGGGCGCAGCCCACACTAAAAACTAACACTAATGCCAATGCTAAAAGCCTAGTTTTTTTCTCCATCGCAAACTCCTTTATCAAACAACCCCCCAAACTTAGCGCATTTAAACCAACCACCCACTAATCTTTTTTAGATTTTTGGCTGATTTTGCTAATCCACAGCCACAGCCCGACTAGGCTTATGATGAAAAGCACGGGCAAGAGATAGGGATAAGCGTTGCCCTCATCTAAAGAGCGGCGCACCCACGCGCTGGCATGGAAAGTGAGCTCGCCTAGGCTCAACGCCCACAGCGCACAAGAGAGCGCGTTAAGCCCCACAAACTGCTTAAAAGAAAACTTGCTAAGCCCTATGGCTAGGGGGACTAGAGTTTTCACCCCATAAATGTATTTGTTGAAGAAAATCAGCCAAGCCCCGTATTTGTGGATCCATATATGCACTAAAGCGAGCTTACGGCGGTGTTTGTGTAGGTAGCTACGCATTTCTTTTTTCTGTGTCCGCCCCAGCCACACCAATAAACAACTGCCGACAAAATTACCCAGCCCTGCCACGAGCATGGTTTTTGTAATGTCCATATGCCCGGTTGCGCTCAAAATCGCCGCCAACACAAGCCCCACATACCCACTCCCCAAAGAATACACAAAGAGAAAGAAATACCCCCACGAGTCGAACAAGGCTTGAAAATGCGCTAGATCCACCAAAGTCCTTAAGCTTAATCTTTCTAGGGTATAATAGCACAAAGTCCAACTAGGAGTTTTTCATGACTAATGGTTATTACGCAGCCACAGGGGGCATGGTTACAGAGTTTAACCGCTTAGACCAAATTTCTAATAATTTAGCCAATCTCAACACTGCCGGTTTCAAGCGCGACGATGTGATCGTGGGCGATTTTTTGCGCCTTTATCAAAATTACCGCGATAAATTACCCCTGCCCGATCAAACCCGCCAAGCCGCCAAGTATTTAAACCGCAACCTAGATCGCGTGCCTATCATCGTAGAAAGATACACCGATTACAGCCTAGGACCCATGCAAAAAACAGACAACGAGTTGGATTTTGCCTTGAGCGATCCTAACGCCTACTTTGTGGTGCAGACCCCACAGGGCATCGCCTTTACTAGGGATGGCAGTTTTACCATTGATGCACAAGGGTTTTTAAGCACTAAAGAGGGCTACCACGTCTTAAGCCGCGGGGGGATTGAAAATGGCGCAGGGATACAAATGCTGCCCGGGGCAAGTGTGAGTGTTGCGCCCAATGGGGACATGTTTTTTAGACAGGGCAATGAGGAAGTGCCGGGAGGGGCTTTAGCCGTGGTGGCTTTTCAAAGCCAAAAACTCTTAAAAAAAATCGGGGACAATCTCTACACCTACCCGCAAGATAAAATGCAAGAGCGCACTGAGCTAAACGCCCCCGTTGTCCGGCAACATTTTTTGGAAAAAAGCAATGTCAATGCCGTGATTGAGATGACCCGCCTCATTGAAGCCAACCGCTTGGTGGATATGTACTCTAAAGTGTTAAGGACCCACATGGACGACATGCACGCTGAGGCGATCAGCAAACTAGCAGCAAGGGTATAAGGAGCGCGTGATGAAGTTATCTAAAAAGTTTCTACCCCTTGCTTTATTGGCTTGTGGGGGGGGGCTACACGCTGAAAAGAGCGCATTTTTCATCGGGGGCATTTATGAAGTGGGCGGCTCGACCTTTAAAGCCCGTATCAGTGGCAAAAAACCCAGTAGTATGAACCGCACCGCCATCACCCAGGGCGTAGGCGTACGGGTCGGCTATAATCTGCTCTTTGGGGAAAAGGGCTATGTGGGCTTGCGCTTTTATGGCTTTTACAACTGGGGTTTAACTAACTTTGGCAAGGTGGTGTGGAATCGGAACGCTAACTTTGGCAAGAACACCTTTAATTTGTCTGGCTATGGCGTGGGAGCAGATTTACTCATCAACCTCTTTAATGGCGAAAAGTCTAATCTAGGCGTGTTTGGTGGCGTGGCACTGGGAGGTAACACTTGGTATGCGGTGCATGGACCGGGAGGGGCAACGCGCTTTCAGTGGATGGTCAATGTGGGCGTTCGGGCGGTGATCGCTAGACACAGTGCCTTTGAAGTGGGTGTAAAAATTCCCATGCTCGCTACCCATGTGCAGGGTAGAGTGGACGGTGGTGTTTTTAATGACTTCAGTCTGTCCTTAAAACGTGATTGGGCATTCACCGCCGCCTATTATTTCTTATTCTAATGTTGCGCTTGTGGCGCGTGCTGGTGTTGCTGGCTTTGGGTGTGGGTGTGGGTATGGTGCTCTTCTCTGGAGCGTGTGTCGCTCCCGTGATTTTTAAAACTCCCGGGATTTTAGACCAACACCACGCAGGGGTGCTGATGGGGCGCATTTTTGTCAAGGGCAATTATCTTTTAAACGCCCTAGCTTGCGTGCTTATCTTGGACGCTTTGGTGCTTTGGGCGGTGCATAAATCGGGGCTTTTATTCTTCCATCTAGTGGGGGTGGCACTGATTGGCTTGTTTAGCTTCTACTACACCCCCTACATTTTAAACGCCCAAGCCAAAAAAACGACCGCAAGCCCCGAGTTTTTAGCCATGCACGCCCAGAGCGAAACACTCTTTAAAGCCTTGCTTGTTTTGCTCTGCTTGTCCTTTATTTGGAGAGCACTCTTAAGGCCTAAGAGAGGTGTTTAAAGCTTGCCACTAGATTTTCAACCAAGAGATTAAACCCATCCACCAAGATAAACACCAAAATTTTAAAGGGCAAAGAGATCATCACAGGGGGCAGCATCATCATCCCCATTGCCATTAAAATGGAACTCACAACCATGTCGATGACTAAAAAGGGCAAGTAGAGCAAAAAGCCGATTTGAAACCCGGTTTTAAGCTCGCTGATCATAAAAGCGGGCACAAGCACGGTTAGGGGGACGGCGCTGGGGTTTTTGGGGTTTTCTAAATGGCGGATTCTAAAAAATAGGGCTAGGTCCTTTTCACGGGTGTTTTGCAACATGAACTCTTTAAAAGGCACAATGCCGATCTCAAAGGCTTGTGTATAAGAAATCTTTTCAGCCAAGTAGGGCTTAATGGCAGTGTTGTAGCTCTTCTTAGCGGCGGGCTCCATGATAAAAAAGGTCAAAATCAATGCCAAAGACACCAAAATCTGCGTGGGGGGGGTTTGTTGTGTGCCTAGGGCGGTGCGCAAAAACGAGAACACCACAATCAGGCGGATAAAGCTCGTCATCACTAAGATTAAAGAGGGCGCAAGCACCAAGAGGGTTAAGACAAGCACCACATTTAGGGTTGTCACTAATTGCGTGGGCGTGTGGGGAGCTGTGAGAGATAAATTGATTGTGGGGATCACGGGGTCTTTAAGGGTGGCGCCGAGCAACACACAAGAGGCAAACACCGCCCAAAATAAAAGAAAACGCAAGGAAAAGCCCTTTTGTGTGGGATAAACCTTTAAGTATAATAGGCTTGTTTTTAAAATTGCCTAAAAAGGGAAAAAATGGCAGTATCGGTTGTGATCTTAGCGGCGGGCAAGGGCACGCGCATGCGCTCCAAGTTACCCAAAGTCTTGCATAAAATTTGCGGGCAGGAAATGCTTTTACATGTGCTAGAAAGTGCTTTTAGTGTGAGTGAGGATGTGCATGTCATCTTGCATCACGAACACGAATTGATTTCTCAGGTGATTTACAAACACTTTAAAAACAGACCAACCATCCACCTCCAAAATGCCACACAATACCCCGGCACAGGGGGGGCGCTCATGCAAGGGAGTAAAGCCCCTTTGCAAACCGCCCACAACCGCCTTTTAGTGCTCAACGCCGACATGCCCCTTGTATCTAAAGAAGCCCTTATGCCCTTTGTGGCAAGCCAAGAGGCGAATGCTTTGGGGGTCTTTAGCTTAGAAAATAAAAGTGGCTATGGGCGGGTGTGCTTAAGTGGCGGTAAGGTTACCTCTATTGTAGAGGAAAAGGACGCAAGCGCAGAAGTCCTAGCCCTAGACACCTTAAACGCCGGGGTGTATCTCTTTAGTCAAGAGTTCTTAAAAGAGTTCTTACCCAAGCTGGACAAGAACAACGCCCAAGCCGAATACTATTTAACCCAGCTTGTGGGCTTAGGCGTGCAACAAGGCGTGCGCTTTGCCCCGATTTTTGTTAATGCTCACGACTTCTTAGGGGTCAATTCACAAAGCGAGCTAGCCGCCGCTGAAAACAAAATGCTAGACAAATTACGAGAGCAGGCCATGCAAGCGGGGGTGTGCATGCACATGCCCCACACGATTTACTTAGAAAAGGGGGTGCGCTTTGGGCAGGGTTGCGTGCTCGAGCAGGGGGTGCATTTGGCGGGGGCTTGCTATTTGCAAGAGGCGCACATTAAGGCGCACAGCGTGGTCGAATCAAGCCACATTGAAAACAGCTCCATCGGGCCGCTCGCGCATATCCGCCCCAACTCTAAGATTATTAATAGCCATGTGGGCAACTTCGTGGAAACCAAGAGTGCTTATTTAAATGGGGTGAAGGCGGGGCATTTGAGCTACCTTGGCGATTGCAGCATTGCCAGCGGGACGAATGTCGGGGCGGGAGTCATCACCTGCAACTACAATGGTAAGAGCAAGCACCACACCAAAATCGGGCACAATGTCTTCATCGGTAGCGACAGCCAACTAGTCGCCCCCTTAAACATCCCCGATAATGTGCTGATCGCAGCGGGCAGCACCATCACAGAGCCCATGCAAGAGGGAGATTTAGTCCTCGTGCGCCCCCCTCAAGTGTCCATCTCCAAAGGGTATTTTAAATTCTTCAAAAAGCCCTAGTTGCGCCTTGAAACCCTTGCAGCCCCCACCGCCCCCACCACAGCAAGGCAATCCCACCCAAGCCCCCACAACACGAGCCCCCCACAGCTATCACCACCGCCAAACTGCTAACCTCTATAAAGGCAAACCCCCCACTAAAACCTCTATAAAAACCATAAAACAACACAACCCCCACCACATAACCCCCACAGCATACAACTCCATACAACCACAACCCCCCACTTGCCACAGCCCCAAACACCCCCAAAACTCACCACCTCCAACACCACGCACCAAAGAACAAGTCTTTTTAATCACAAAAGCACACGCCACAAAAATAGCAAAAGGGCAACTAAACCTATAAAACCCTATAAGTTTTTGCGCAAGTTGTTTTGCGACAACAGCCATAAATATTTCTAAAAAGGGCGTTGTAGTTTGTGTTGCATGAGCCCAGCATATATGCAAAAAGCTCCTCAACAACTAAAGGATAAGGCCAACCTTTTGATGAGGGCAGGCACGCTAGAAATATAGCAACAAACCCCACTTTATGGGATTTTGTGGCTATACAAGAGCTTTGATAGATGATAGAAAACATACACACAGAGCTAAAGAGAGCAAGAGAAACACACAATCTCTATTAAAATTAGCAATGCAGACAATGCAGCGCAAAATTTGCAATTCAATATCGAAACCTCCGGTATCCCCACACTCAACCCAAGCCAAAATGGCAATCAAGGCAATACAAGCACCAACGCCACCACAGAGGTGAACAATTTAGTCAATTCTTTAAACACGCTTGCCACCAATGTGGGCAACACCTATGCAGGGCTACAAACCATTGACACCCAAGCTAAACAAACCGCTGGTTATTTGCAGACCATTGTTTCCGCTTATGACAATGCCCTAAATGTTTTTACAAAAATTGGGGCATTTGCTGTGAGCGACCTTAAAGAGGTACAAAAAGATGAAACAATTCTTGCCACCACCAAAGAGGGCACAGAAGCCAATCTCATCGCCACACATAACTTAAAGTTAGCTCTTGCAAACACAGGTGCAGAGATTGCAGCGTTGCAAGCCACTGAGCAAGAGATCACAAAATCGGGCATACAAACCCAACTCTCAAATGCTGTTGCAGATATTACATCTTTAAATCAAGATCTTGGCATTGCAAAATACACCTTTACACAAAGCGCTATAGCGGCGGGGACCCCCCCGGGTGTGATCACCTACGCCGACAAGCTTAAAACAGCGGTAAGCAATGTTACCAACGCCTTAAACGCCACAAAAACCGCCTTAATCGATGCCTGCGGACAAGGGGCGGAGTGCCAAACAAGCGGCACGGGTTCTAGCACTTCAGGCTCTAGCTCCAATGATGGCAAGAGTTCTTCTAGCGGCAACAATAACAACAAAAACAAGAGCTCTTCTAGCCAAAATAAGGGTAAAAATACTGCAGACTCGAGTCCGGACCAAAAGACCCCAAGCACCAATTCTGGCAAAACAAGCCCACACGCTAAAAACTCCAAGGAGCACAGCTCTAGTTCTAATAAAACCGGTCCTAACGCCAACCCCCATCAGAACAACCAAACCCCACAAACCGCCAGCAACTCTTTGCAAAACCTCATCAACTCCATTATAGACCAAGAGTTGCACGGCCCGGGACCAGTCCAAAGCGCCATCCTCCACTACATCGATCAAGAGGCGCACACCATCACCCAAACCACCAGTGCGATCATCAATAGCTTAGACAATGTGAGCGCAGCCCAAGCCGTGCAAAACATTGTGGCAGGGCTAGCAAATTATACCCAAGAGCTTGAGAATAATTTAGCAGATAATCCAGAGATTCCCCAAAGCTTCCAAACAGAAGTGGCTCACTTCATCCAAGGCATGCAAGCCAGCGATATTAATTTAGAATTAATGCAATTAAATTTAGACAGCCTGATTTCTCAAGCCAGCCAAATGCGTGTGGCGTTGCTAGATAATTTGGCAAACTCTGTCAATGCGCAAAACCTAAGCTCTTTTGCCAGCTTTGTGGCTTTGCCCGCTAAGTTAGACCTAAGCCCCAACCAAGCCCAAAACACCCAGCAAGCGGTGCAAGGCTTAAACAATCTCTTGATTTATTTAAACACCGCTAAAAATAAAATGGCCGCCTATGCTAAAGAAAGCCCTGAAGTGTTCTTAAACAGAGCGGGCGGGATCGGGCTGCCTAACCAAACCATCAATTCTAACGCAAATATGTACGGCGTGGATGTGCAGGTGGGGTATAAACAATTCTTTGGCAAAAAGAGAAGATGGGGTCTGCGCTACTATGGCAGCTTTAGTTACCAAAGAGGCGTGTTCTACGACCGCAACATCTCCAGCGTGAATAACTTTGTCTATGGGGCTGGGGTGGACGCTTTGTATAACTTCTATGAGAGCAAGGATGGCAAATACACCACGGGGGTGTTCTTGGGCTTTATGCTGGCGGGCAGCAGTTGGGTAGCCCCTGGTTATCATAACCTCTCCTCTGCCATGCAAGCCATTAATGCCGCAGGCGGACACGCCACCATGCACACCTCTTACTTCCAAATCCCCTTAAACATTGGCTTTAGAACCAATGTTACCAAGCACCATGGCTTTGAAATTGGTTTAAGAATCCCCCTTGCGGCTAATTATTATTTCAGAGGTTCTTTAAACGGCGCACACCTAGAAACCACCTATAAACGCAATGTGGCGGTGTATGTGAACTATGTTTATAATTTTTAGGAAGAAACGCGCAGCGTTTCTTAAGCGCAGCGTTTCTTAAGCGCAGCGTTTCTTAAGCGCAGCGTTTCTTAAGCGTGTAGCTTAAAAGATTTTAAATGCCCCTTGGCAGGTTTTAAACCGCCCAATCTAAACCTCCACAATCTTTTTAAAATTATGGCAAGGTTGTTCATCTTGCTACCCCCTTTTTTACCCTTAATGTTTTGCCATTTTAGGGGAGTTGTAGTATAATGGGCTTTTTTTGGAGAGGATATGGAGCATCGGGTTTTTACTTTTGCAGGATTGATCAGCCATAACCACGATTTCATCATCGGGTTTTATGCCGTCTTTTGTGCTTTATTTACGCTCATCATCAGCAAAATGGCGGTGAAAAAGCTACAAATCGTGCCTATGGGGCTACAAAATGTCTATGAAGCGGTGGTGGAGGGCATTTTGCATGTGGCTAAGGATGTCATCGGTGAGGAGCTCGCCCGTAAATACTTCCCCCTCACCGGCACGATCGCACTCTTTGTCTTTTATTGCAACATGATAGGCATCATCCCCGGCTTTGAAGCCCCCACGGCAAATTGGAGTTTTACGCTCGTTTTAGCTCTCATTGTCTTTATCTATTACCACTTTGAGGGCATCCGCAACCAAGGGGTTGCCGCCTACTTCAAGCACTTTTTAGGGCCCGTTAAGTGGCTCATGCCCATCATGTTTCCCGTGGAGATCATCTCCCACTTCTCCCGCATCATCTCGCTTTCTTTCCGTCTGTTTGGCAATATCAAGGGCGATGACATGTTCTTACTCATCATGCTCTTGCTCGTGCCTTGGGCAATCCCCGTTGCACCCTTCATGGTGCTCTTCTTCATGGGGATTTTACAAGCCTTTGTGTTTATGATTTTGACCTATGTTTATTTGGCGGGGGCGGTTTTAGTGGATGAGAACCACTAGCGGCCATGAAAAAGGACACCATTACATCGTTCTTAGATTTCTTTGCCGGGCTGTTTGTCGGCATTGCCCTTTTGTGTGGGGGGCTGTGTTTCTTTCTCTTTAGCGATTTGGGCTTGGTGGTGGCGGGGTTTTTCGCCCTCTTTGTCTTTGGGCTCTTTGTCTTTTTCGCCCTCATGGCAAAGTCCATGTCCGCCCTCATTAAAGAGAGCCAAAGAGAGCGCATTTAAATTAGTTGTTGCAAAATCCCCGCTCGATATAATCGCAAAGCAAATGGATTAAAAGGATATGCATTTCTTGAATGCGGGGGGTGTTACTGCTTGGCACAATTAAATTATGCGTGCATAAAGAGCGCATTGCCCCGCCCCCCCGTCCGCTAAGCCCGAGCGTGTTTAAGCCCAGCTCTTGTGCCTTTTTTAAGGCTAAAAGCACATTTTGTGAGTTGCCACTCGTGGAGATGCCGACCAAACAATCCCCCTTTTGCCCCAAAGCCTCCACTTGCCTAGAAAATACCCACTCATAGCCATAGTCGTTAGCAATGGCAGTTAGAGCGGAGGTGTCTGTGCTAAGCGCAAGGGCGGGCAGCCCCCGCCTTTCTTGTTTATAACGCCCCGTGAGTTCTGCCGCAAAGTGCTGTGCATCGGCGGCACTGCCCCCATTGCCACAAATCAAAATCTTGTTGCCTTTTTTAAGCGTGTCTAGCAAAAACGCCCCGCTTTGGGCTAAACTTTGGGCTAAATGTGCTAGGGTGTCTTGCGTGGTTTGGATATGCTCTAAAAACTCGGTTTGGATCAAAGCGTGCATGCAACTCCTTAGTGTCGGTTTTGGATTTTTTCTAGCGTGCTTGTGGTGGAGTAGCCCTTGACAAGGTCGATCAACACGACTTCTTGCACCAAACTACTGCCTACAATCTCTTTACCCGCATAATCCGCCCCCTTGACTAAAATATGCGGTTTTAGGGCTTTAATGAGCTCTAGGGGGGTGTCTTCTTCAAAGATCACCACAAAATCCACGCACTCTAGCCCCGCAAGCACAAACGCCCTTGCGTCTTGGTCGCACACGGGGCGGGTGTTGCCCTTTAAGCGACGCACCGAAGAGTCGCTGTTTAAGCCCACGACTAAAAGCCCCCCCAAAGCCTTCGCCTTTTGCAAATACTCCACATGCCCGCGGTGCAGCAAATCAAAACACCCATTCGTAAAAATGATTTTTGGGGGGTGCATGGCTTGCAGTAGGGCACACAGCGTAGGTCTGTCGAGCACCTTTTGCCCCTTGTGGTGGTGCTTTTGCAAGAAGTCCAACACTTCGGCATAGCTTGCCTGTGCACTGCCCACTTTCGCCACCACCACCGCCGCGGCTGCATTGGCAAAGTGGCACGCCTGCTCTATGGGATAACCCAGCCCCAAACAAAACGCCAACGCCGCGATCACCGTGTCGCCCGCCCCGCTCACATCATAAACTTCTTTGGCAATGGTGGGGATTTTATGCAAGTCCTTATCCAAAAACGCCATGCCCTGCTCGCTCAAGGTGATTAAAGGCGTGGCGATTTGCAGTTTGTCTTTAAAGTGGCTTAGGGCTTGTTTTAGGCTCATATCATCGACAATCTCCACCCCCGTAGCCATTTGGGCTTCTTTTTTATTCGGGGTGATTAAATCGGCGTTTGTGTATTTGGAATAATCCTTGCCCTTGGGGTCGCATAGGATTATTTTGTCCTGTGCTTTGGCTCTTTTAATCAACTCTTGGCATAAATGCGTGTCAAGCACGCCCTTTAAATAGTCGGATAAGATCAGCACATCGGCTTTTTCTAATAGGCCTCTTGCCTTTTCTAGCAGAACGGCGCAAGTGTCCTTGTCAATGGGCTCTTTGCGTTCGCGATCCACCCTTAAGACTTGTTGCTTAGAAATCATCACCCGCGATTTTTGGCTTGTGGGGCGTTTGGGGTCGACTAAAATCCCGCTTGTCCCTATGCTTAAAGCTTGCAGGGTTTCAAACAGCCACGCCTGCCCCCCGTCTGCCCCCACCACGCCGCATAAATCCACGCTTGCCCCTAGGGCGATTAAATTATCCGCTACATTGCCCGCCCCCCCAAGCCGCCGACTCTCATCTTTGACATCCACGACTTGCACGGGGGCTTCAGGCGAGAGCCTTTCGCTCTCTCCCCAAATGTAATGGTCTATGATAATGTCGCCCACCACAAGCACATGGGGGGGGTTTTTGGGCAGGGTTAAAAAGGCTTCTAGCATTGGGCAAGTTCTTTAATGGTGGGGATATAAGCGGACACGCCCCTTTTTAAATCATAGCTAGGGGCGTAGTCCAAATCGGCATGCGTGGGGGCAATGTCGGCACAAGTGTGCTCTTGAAAGAAGTCGTAGGGGTTTTTAATGTAGGTTACTTTGAACTCGCCAAAATGTTCTTGCAGCAAGCGGACAATGTCGTTATAGCTGTAACTCTTGCCATAGCCCACATTATACACTCCGCTCACAGATGCCCCCATCGCCTTGACATTGGCTTGGATCACATCATCGATATAGACAAAGTCGCGTTGTTGCTCCCCAAATTCAAAGAGTTTCACTTCTTTATGTTGCAAGGCTTGCAAGCCTAGCTGCAAGACCATTGAAGCGGTTTTGTGCTTGTAAAACTCCCCGGGACCATAGACATTAAAGTAACGCAAGCCCACAATCGGCATAAAACTCTCGTGGGCGAAGTCTAGGGCACTTTTATCCATGCAAAGTTTAGAAAAGCCATAGACATTTTCGGGCTTTTGCCCAAAGCCGACCTTATTAGGGGCGGGGGTGTTGCCATAAACCCCCGCTGAAGAAGCGTAAATGACCCGAGCGTCTTTCTTCAGGGCAATTTTTAAAATCTTAATGAAAGCTCTGTGGTTGGTTTGCATCACCAACTCTTGATTAGTGTTCGTGGTGTCTGAGATCGCCGCTTGGTGGAACAAATAATCAAAGTCTAGTTTCTTTAAAATGCCTAAATCCTTGTTTATGTCCGCCGTGATGATCTCGCCATCGAAGTTTAACAGGTTTTTAAAATGCCCTAAGCTCGTGGTGGGGGGGGTTTGCTCTCTAAATTTGTCAATGACAATCACCCGGGCTTTAGGGTGGTGGGTTTGAAAATACATGGCTAAATGGCTACCGATAAAGCCCGCCCCGCCGGTGATCACAATGGTTTTATTCTCTAGGGTGTTTGGGATATACAAAATGGTCCTTTCTGTGGGGTTAAAAAGTCTAAAACCTGCTCTAGGCAGGCAATGCGCCCTTGGGTTTGTGGCTCTTGTGGAGAAAAAAATAAATTTGTGCCAATCCCCCCCCTTAACCCAAATTCTATGTCGCTTGGCTTATCACCCACCAGCACACTTTGGGTTAAATCTAGGGGGAAATCTTGCAAGGCTTGCTTTAACATGCCTATTTGGGGTTTTCTACAGGTGCAACTCTCTTTGGGGGCGTGGGGGCAAAAGTAGATTTTATCTAATCCAAAACCTAGCTTTTCTTGCAGTTGTGCTTGCATGTAGGCATTTAGGGCGTGGAAGTCCTTTAGGCTGTAAAACCCCCGCCCAATGCCCGACTGATTTGTTACAAGCAAGAGCAAGTAGCCTAAATCCTTAGCCCCCCTTAAAAGTGTGAAAATGCCGGGCATAAACTCAAAATCTTTAGCTAGATAGACATAGTCCTTATCCACATTCACCACGCCGTCCCTATCCAAAAACAAAGCCTTCATGCATGCCCTAACATTTTCACGCCCATATAAATGGTGTGCGCCGCAAAGCCTAAGAGCAGTACAAAGGCGGCTTTTTGAAACCACGCCCGCCATTTGGAGCTTAAGAAATTGCCAAACAACGCCCCAAAAACAAACAAGGGCATGAAAGTCGCCAGACCCAAAACCACCATAGTTTCTAAGGCACTTGTGAGATTCGGGCGTGCCAAAGCATTTAGCACAAACCAGTAAATCAAGCCACAAGGCAGTAAACCATTTAACAGCCCCAAAGCGTAGAAACTCGGCAAACTAGGGGTGCTAAACAAACTTTTAAACCCCCTAGCAAACAACCCCCCACTTAAAGCTAAAGGGTTTTTCAAGCGCAAAATAAAACCCAAAGCAAAGAGAGCCATCAACACCCCTAAGCCCACTAAAACCCCCCCTTGTAAGCGCATACGGGGCAAGTGAAACGCTTTAGCCAAGACTTCTAAAAGCCCGTGAAAACCCAAAAAGGCTAAAAAGCCCACAAAGACATACATGCTAATGCGCCCCAAATTGTAAAGCGTATGGGCGATAAGTTGTGCTTTTAAGGGCGTTTGGGGGGTAAATTTACTTTGACAATAGGCGAGCACCACGCCCCCACACATGCCCACACAATGGCTAAGTGCCATTAAAGACGCGTTTAAAAAGAGATACACCAGCTCCATTAAGCCTCTAGCGCGGTGCGCATGCCCTTAAATACCAAGAGCCCATCGTAAATCCCATTGCTAAAGAAGTTGCCTAAAAACTTGCCATCTCCGCCCGTGAAATACGATTTGCGCTCCCCGATAAGGTGTTTGAGCGTGAGTAAAACGCTTTGCAAGACCCCATAGCCTAACGCATCTGCGGTGGCGTTAGGCAAGCCTTCTAAATCGACCCGTAAATTCAAAGGCATGTCTAGGGCGGGCGAAATGCTTTTATAAGCGTGGCAATAACTCTCAAAGCCGGGCAAAATCACGCCCCCTAAGTGCGTGTTGTTTTCCATAATGTCGATGGTGATCGCACTGCCCGCATCGATGACAACCCCGCTTTTGCCACCAAGCCCCAAACACGCCGCTATGCGATCCACCCCCAGCCCTTCATATTTGCTTATTAGTTGCATTTTGGGGGCTAAATCTGTGGCACTCGGGCAAAACTCTAAAAGGTGTTCTGTGTTTTTAGGACTCACACTGATATAAAAAACTCCGCCTTGTAGGGCTTCTTTGTAATTTTCTAAGTTTTGGGGCACGCACGCCCACACTCTCCCCTCTTGGTAAAAATGTAAGTGCGTGTTGCCAATATCGCAAAGGGTCATGGGTGGTTGTAACTCAAATTAAGGTAGTAGCGGTCGTAATAAATTTTGTCATCGGTGTAAAAGGTCATTTTGTCTAAGTGCCCGGACATGTTTTTAGACACATTTTTAAGCGGATAAACCCGGTAGTCATCAAAATGTTCCAAATCCACTTCTATGAGATAGCCTCTTTTCTCTAAAGTGTAAAGTTTTTTATCGGTAACCACAATTGTGTTTAACATCGCAAAGGGCAACTTCACCACACCCATGCCTTGGTCGTTGAGTGTTTGGTCCATCTCTAGAATCCGTCCATCTAAGGTCAGCACATATAGGCGGTGGTGTTTGTAAAGCACATCCACAATGTCTGCATCAAAGCTAAACTCTTGCCCCGAGATCACTGACACGAGCCTTTTGCCCGTGGCCGCAAACATGTTTTCTTCATCGACTTTTAAATAAATTACATTGTTGAAAAACTTCTCGCTGTTGAGCACAATGTTGCGCACAACTCTAGGCTCTTTAGGCACCACATCCACAACCAACAACCGCCCATCGAGCATGGGAAAGACCACCACCGTGTCTAAGAACACGGGTGCGGCGACTAAAGAATTGATCGCCGGGCTAGAGGAGCCCTTTTCATTGAAGATCAACTTTTTGGTTTTGATGTCGTAGATGTTGGCGGAGTTGTCCGCCATCACCACCGCCAATTGGTTGCCCTTAATGCTCGCACTTAAAGGGTAGGTGTCTAGGGGGATCGTGATGGAGGGGGTGGCACTTAAAGCGGTGCTGATGAGTTCTAATTGGTGGCAATGGTCGTGCAACTCAACATTTTGATCGGTTTCTTCAATGTTGTCGATGATCGCCTCTTGGGCTTGCTTGTCTGTGAGCGTGGTGTGTTTCTTGTGTTTGACCTTGGGGCCGTTGCGCTTGTGGGCGCGCCAACAATCGTGCGCCAAAATGTAGTAATCTTGGCTCTCATTCAAAAAGGAAGTTTCCTTGTCTTCCTTCTTTTCAATCTTTAGTTGTGTTAAGCCCTGTCTGTCTAGCACCCCACCATTGGATAAAATCGCTCCATAGCGGTTGGTGAAAATAATGGAGTTTTTAAGGGCATGGCTAAAGGTGATTTGCCGCACGATCTTAGACCTAGGCGGTGTAAAATTCTTGCGTCCATCGCAACCAAAGCCCACAAAGACCAATAAGGCTAACCCTACGATCCACACTTTCTTCATCACTCTTGCCCCTTTTGCGTGCCGGTGGCGGGGTAGTGCTTGAGTAAAGAGGCGATGGGGTAAATGCCTGAAGTGGGGGGAATAGTGGTGATCAATGCCTTCATCTCTTTAGCCGCTTTGGGGTCGTTGTGCAGTAAATAGGCTTGTTGCAAATGGATGAAGTCTTGCAAGGCGGGTAGATCCAAAGCTTTTAGGGCTTTTAAGTCACGGTTGTAAGAGGCGGCGTAGTAGCTTGCTAGAGCCTTTACAATGGGGTTTTTGGCGTGGCTTAGGGTGTCTAGGGTCTTGGTGTCCTTATTTTTTAGAGCCTGTGCGTAGTTGTAGAGCTCGGCAAGCTGGGGGGCTTGCTCTTGCAATTTCTCTAATGGGGCGGTGTTGTTAGGGTTTGCCAACACTTCGTTGTAAAGGGCGGTGATCTCTTGCGTCCTTTTGTCCTTTTGCACGGCTTCAAACTTTGCGTAGCCCCACCACGCCAACGCCAAGACCACCAACGCCCACAGCACATATTTATACTTGCTATACAGCTTTTCAAGCCTAAAAGCACTCTCTAAAAGTTTTTCATCGCTTTTAAACTCTTCTTTGACTTGTGTTAAATTCTCTTTAATTTCCATTAAATCCCACTGCTCCCAAAGCCCTTTGCGCCCCTTTGGGTGGCTTCTAGCTCAGGGGCTAGGGCAAAATCCGCCTGAAACACGCGGCAGAGCACCCCCTGCGCGATCCGATCGCCCGCTTGTATATGAAAGGGCGCATCGCCTAAATTCATTAAAATCACCTGCAACTCCCCCCGATAATCGCTATCGACCGTGCCCGGGGAGTTTAGCACCACAATTTGGTGCTTTAGTGCCAGTCCTGATCTAGAGCGCACCTGCACTTCATAGCCCTTCTCCAGCTCAAGGGCGATCCCAGTTTTTACCAAGCCCACGCTTTTAGGGGCGATCTCAAGGCTTTCTAGGGCGCATAAATCAAACCCGCTCGCCCCCGCACTTTGATAGGTGGGGAGTTTGGCGTGTGGGTGGAGTTTTTGCAACTTAACTTTTAGCATAATCAATATCTTTGTAATAAATGTCTAAAATCTCAAATTCGTTTTCGCCCGAGGGCAACACCACCGTAACCTCATCGCCCTTGCTTTTGCCCATTAAACTTTTGGCAATGGGCGAGCCAAAGGAGATGAGCCCCCTTGCGGGGTCGCTCTCCATGCTCCCCACAATGGTGTAACAAAACTCCTTGTCGTTGTCTAGGTTTAAAATTTTTACCGTGCTGCCAAAGCTCACCTTTTGGTGGCTTAGGGTGGCGGGGTCGATCACCTGCGCATTGGCTAAAATGCGACTTAAATCGTTAATTCTAGCTTCTATAAACGCCTGCTTTTCTTTGGCGGCGTGGTATTCGGCGTTCTCTTTTAAATCCCCATGCTCTCTTGCCCGATCGATTTCTTTTACGATCTGTGGCCTTTCCACTTCTTTGAGCTTTTTCAATTCGGCACAAACCTTTTCATAACCATAGGCACTCATCGGCTCTTTCATTGCAACTCCTAAAATAGAGCCAAAATTATATAAAACACATGGTTAAAACGCCCTAAATTTGCTAAATCTACCCCCCTATTAATTGCGCCCTAAGTTAAATATTCTAATAATACGGATTTAAGGTTTGTTGTTTGGGTTTAACCCATTGATTGTTGGCACTCTATAAAGGCAAAACATCAAGACGCTAGACAAGGACATAAAAGGCGATTTTCGCACCGCTTGCAAGCGCATTTTATACGCCAAGCGGGGCTTTGACATTAAAGACCGCAAATTAACCGCCCTATTGCAAAAATGGGTGCGCCCTAAAGCGGGGCTGAAGGTGTTGGTCTATTGCCCCCTAGCCCACGAGGTGGATATACGCCCCTTCATCAAATGGGCTAGAAGGTGTAAAATGCGCCTATTTGCCCCCTTAATGCACCCGCCTTGTTGCACCTATGCGCCTTATCGCCTGCCTTTAAGCACCCTTAAACACATCAAGCAACCCGAACCAAGCTTTTTTAAAGCACCCCTAGACCTAGCCATAGTCCCCATTTTGGGGGTGGATTGTGGCTTTAGGCGGGTGGGCTTTGGGTTAGGGGCTTACGATCGACTCTTTGCCGCCCTGCCTAAAAAGCCCTTCACGATTTTCATCGCCCGCCAACTCTTAAAATCCCCCCACGCCCTAGGTGCGTTGCACGACATCACAGCGGACATGTGCCTAGAGCAAAACAGCGATTTCACACACCAAAGGACAATAAATGGAAGAGGCCTTAAGCATTTTGATCCCCTGCTTATTCACCGGCATCAGCGTGTTTTACTTCACCAAGAAAAATTATAGTGCTGCTAGCCAAAGTCTCATCGTCCAAGCTAAAGCCCAAGCGGACATGCTCATCTACCAAGCCCAAGTGTTTTACAAAAGCAAAGAAGAAGAATCCAAAACCCTAGCCTTGCAGCTGCAACAAGAGTACAACGAGCGGCAAAAGACCCAAGAAGCCGCCTACCAACACAAGCTAGACGAACTTAAGAATAGGGAAAAACAACAACAACAGCACTGGCATCACAAGCACAAACAACTAGAGCAGCATAAGAGCGAGCTAGACGCACTAAGAAGCGAGCTCGAACGGGGCAAACACGCCCAAGAAAGACTCTGCCAAGAATACCAAGAGCTCAAAGAGCAAGCCATGCAAACCCTCACGGAGCGCTCGGGTTACACCAAAGAGGAAGCCAAAGACCTGCTTTTGCGCTTGCTAGAAGAGGAGTTGATTTTGCAAAAAGCGGCTTTGGTGCGCCGCTATGAAAAACAAGCCAAAAAGGAAGCCAAAGAGCGGGCGCATTTCATTTTAGCCGAAGCGACTTCCCGTTTTGCAAGCAGCTTTGCCATGGAGAATTTAACCAGCGTGGTGGCACTGCCTAATGTCGAGTTCATCGGGCGGATCATCGGCAAGGATGGCAAGAACATCGACACTTTCAAGCGCATCAGTGGGGTGGAGCTGATGATTGACGAGGAAACCAAGACCATCACTCTAAGCTGTTTCAATCTCTACCGGCGGCAAATCGCCATGCAAACGCTCGAGCTCTTGATCCAAGATGGGCGTATCCAACCCTCGCGCATTGAAACCGTGTACCAACGGGTGGAGGCGAACATGGAAGAAAACATCTTAAAAGAGGCCGAAGAGGTCATCTTAGACCTACAATTAGATTCTATGGACGAGGAATTAAAACGGCTCTTGGGGCGCATGAAATACCGCACTAGCTACGGGCAAAACGCCCTCACCCACTCCATAGAGGTGGCGATCTTAGCGGGCATGATCGCCGAGCAGTTGGGTGGCGATTCTAAATTAGCTAGAAGGGCGGGGATTTTACACGACATCGGCAAAGCCTTAACCCAAGAGCACGGGGGTGATCATGTGGATTTGGGGGCTGAGGTGTGTGTGCGCCACCACGAGCACCCTGTGGTGATCAACGCCATTTACGCCCACCACGACCGCCAAGAGATCAAGAGTGTAGAGTGCGCCGCTGTGTGCGCTGCCGATGCCTTGTCTGCCGCAAGACCCGGGGCACGCCGCAAGGAAAATGAAAACTTCCTAGGGCGCATGCACGATTTGGAGCGCATCGCCAGCCAGCAAAATGGAGTGGAAAAGGTCTTTGCCATGGATGCGGGGCGCGAGGTGCGCGTGATTGTCTGCCCCGATCAAGTGAGCGATGCCAAAGTCCCCCTGCTAGCACACGACATCGCTAAAGAAATCCAAGCCAATTTGCAATACCCAGGCGAGGTCGTGGTGCATGTCATCCGCGAAAACCGCGCCAAAGCCATCGCCCGCTAGGGCTGTGTAGGCACTTAGGTGGCTCTTGCCCTTAAGCCACAAGGGCGCACGCCAACGCTAAAGAGGTGCGTAAGCCACCATCACCTCCGCCTAGATGAGTTTACTCCCTGAATCTGTGCGCGCCTAGGGCTTTTCGTGTAGGCGTTTCATGTGCGCGCCTAGAGTGTTCATTTTGTCCTCTAAGGCTTCGTAACCCCGATCTAAATGGTAAATGCGGTGCACCCGGCTCTTGCCCTTAGCCACGAGGGCAGCCAGCACCAACGCCGAAGAGGCGCGTAAATCTGTTGCCATCACATCCGCCCCGATGAGCTCACTCACGCCTTGAATCTGCGCCATCGCCCCCTTAAGGCTGATTTGCGCCCCCATGCGCTGCAACTCGCCCACATGCATGAAGCGGTTTTCAAATAAACGTTCTTCAATGAGGCTTGAGCCCTCACATTGTGTCGCTAGTGCCATAAACTGCGCCTGTAAATCGGTGGGAAAGCCCGGGTATTCCGTGGTGGTGAGGCTAAAGGCTTTTTTGTGCGTGGCGGGGTGGATTGTAAGCGTATGGGTGGTGGGGGTGTTTTCTGTGATGTCTACATTAAAGCCGATTTCACTTAGTTTTGCCAGCACGGCTTCTAAATGGTGGGCGTTGGCGTGGGTGAGCGTTAGGGGCGAATTGGTGATCGCTGCGGCGCATAAATAGGTCCCGCACTCAATGCGATCGGGGATGATCTCTATGTCTTGAAAGTCTAAAGCTTGTCTGTCTGTGCCCTGCACCAAGAGCTCACCGTTACCCACTCCGCTAATTTCCACGCCCCCCGCTTGCAAGAAGGCGCACAGCTGCACCACTTCGGGCTCTTTGGCGGCGTTGATGATCCTTGTTTGCCCTTTGGCCATGCTCGCAGCCATTAAAATATTTTCTGTGCCCGTAACGGTGATTTTGTCAAAAATAAGATCGCAGCCTCTTAAGCCCCCTTGGCTTTAGCCACAATGTAGCCCTTGTCAATGGTGATCTCAGCACCCATTTTCTCCAGCGCACTTAAGTGCAAATCTACGGGCCTAGCCCCAATCGCACACCCCCCGGGTAAACTCACTTGGCACTTGCCAAAACGCCCCAAGAGCGGGCCTAAAACCAAGATAGACGCGCGCATTTTACGCACAATCTCATAGGGTGCGGTGCAACGCACTGCCGTGCAATGTGTGGGGCTTGTGCTGATCTCAAGGCTGTTTGGTGTGTGCCATATGGCGTTGCTACCCAAATGCTCTAAAAGCTGCACTAGGGCGCGCACATCGGCGACATGGGGCAGGTTGTGTAGGCGCACTTGCTCTTTAGCTAAGAGTGTGCTTGCCAAAAGGGGCAAGGCGGCGTTTTTCGCCCCCGAGATTGCCACCTGACCGCTTAAAGTCTGCTGCCCCTTGATCTCTAAGTAGTCCACATCAATCCTTTTTCTTGTGTTTGAGTGCAAGCCCCACGGTGTTGGAAATCGCCTTGCTGAGTTTGGGGTTGGCGTTTTCTAAGTCTTGCCCAAACTTCACGGTCGAATCGATGTCTAAAAACTCAGACTCGGCAAAGTTTTTAATGGCATTCAACCAGTCGCCCTCTTTGATATTTTTAGGCAAGCTTGTATAATGGTGGGCAAAGGTTTTAAACAGAGCGTCGTATTCTTCAACCTCCTTAGCCTTTTCTAGGTTTAACATGATCTCTCTTAGACTAGGGATGTCGGGGGCGGGGGGCGGGGGCTTTAAATAGGTGTAGGCAAAGCCCACCAAGAGCATGGGAAAGGCAAAGAGGAAACCCGCCATCCAGTAAATGCCATAAAACCACAGATCGTACATGGCTAGCGTTGCAGTTGGTAAAAATCGTTCGTGGCTTGGATAAAGCCCTCCACACTCCCACAATCATAGCGTTTGCCCTCGAATTTATATGCTAGGACCAATTTTTCTTGAGCTTGTTGCAAGAGCGCATCGGTGATTTGGATTTCGTTGTTCTTGCCCGGGGGGGTGTGTTTGAGCACTTCAAAAATATCGGGGGTTAAAATATAACGCCCGATCACGGCTAAGTTACTCGGGGCTTCTTCAGTCTTTGGCTTTTCCACCATGTCTTGCACTTGATACACCCCACTTGCCATCTCTTGGCCTAAAATCACGCCGTATTTATGCACCTCCTCCATCGCCACCTCCTCAATCGCCACAACGCAACAGCGGTATTTGTGATACAACTCGACCATTTGGGCTAGCACCCCCTTGCCCCCCTGATTGATACAAAGGTCATCGGCTAAAAGAACACAGAAAGGCTCGTTGCCTATGAGTGTCTGTGCCGTGTAAATGGCATGCCCTAGCCCTTTCATCTCGTGTTGCCTGGTGTAAGAGAAACTGCAATTTTGCATTAGAGCCCTAATCCCCTCTAATTGCTGTTCTTTGTTTGTGCCGCTGATTTGGTGTTCTAGCTCGTAGCTGATGTCAAAATGGTCCTCAATGGCGCGCTTGCCCCGCCCGGTAACAATCGCCATCCCCGTGCAACCCGCCTCCATCGCCTCTTCCACGCCGTATTGGATGAGCGGTTTATTGACAATGGGGAGCATTTCTTTAGGCATCGCCTTTGTGGCGGGCAAAAAGCGCGTGCCATAGCCCGCAGCAGGAAAAAGGCATTTATTGATCATGGTCTATCCTTTAAAATCGTGTTTAAAAAGCCCTGCATGTTAAAGTGGATTTTGTGGGAGTGGTGTCTAAAAATGCTTTGGTAGATGATGTAGTTTGCCAAAACCTTTTGCCCATAAAGGCGGGTTTCTTCACAGGGGATACGCTCCATGCTCAGCCACGGCTCAAACTTGCCTCTAGTAAAAAAGTGGTGTTCTTTGAGCAACTTTCTAAAAAATTTTGGTCCCCCATTGTAGCAGTAAGCCACGAACAGGGGGTTTTTAAACTCTTCCTTGAGGGTGTTTAAGTAGTAATTGCCAAAGGCTAAAGACAAATGGGGATTAAACATGTCGGTTAATTGCACCCTGCTTAAGCCAAGCGCCTTAGCAAAGGGGGCGACATTAAAGGGCATGATTTGCATAAGCCCTAAAGCATAAGAAGACGACACCAAAGCGGGGAGCAATAGGCTCTCCTGTCTAGCGATTGCATATGCCATCGCCTTTTCTTCTAGGCTTTTAAAGTGGGCTTTTCTGGCATAAGGGGTTAAAAAGTAATGCCGTTCATCGTTGTAATAGCGCTCCAAAAAATACGCTAAATGCGCCATGCTTTGCTCGGTTTTTAGGGACTTTAGGGCTTTTAAAAAGGCACGCTTGTTGTTGATGGATAGGATTTTCTCTTTAAGGATTTGCCACGCAAAGGGGTCTTTGATGTCAAATTTTGGGGGTTTGTGGCTCAACAAACCTAGCGAGGTTACAATGTGATACTTAGGCATGGTGTTGCGGGCAAGATTGGCATAAAGGCTGAAAAGATTGGGGTTTGTGCTTTGGCTTAAAATGTCTAAATAGGCGTTATTTTGGCTTAAAAGATACTTCCAAAACACCGCCTTGTCGTGCATGAAGGCTTTATCCGCCTGCTTTTGGGCACGGTCAAAGTAAGTAAAAGCGGTGATTTCTTCTTGGTGCAAAAGAGCATTGATGCCTAAAAGAAAAAAGGTTTTGGAATCGGAGTTGGTGATGCTTGCGTGGCTTAGGGCTTTTTGAAACACGCCAAAGTGGCTGTCTAAGATGACCCGCCTTAAGATGTCATTGAAGGCAGGGTTGTTCTCACTGGCGAGCTTGGCTAAGACTTCGGGGTCAAAGGGGCGATCTAAGAGGCCTTGCTTTTGCTCATAGCTTAGGGCGTTGTAAATGGTGGCGATCACGCTTGCCCTAGCTTGTATAAACGCATTTTGGTCTGTGGGATTTAGCACAATTTGCAAGGCGTTGTAAAGTTTGGGGTAACTTTTGAGCTTGGGTTGCAAAGAGCGCAAAATTGCCGCACTCTTGGGATCCTTAGCCTCTGTGAAAATGCGCTCAAAGCTTAGGGCAATGGCAATACATGCGCTGTCTTTATCACTCAAAACTTCTAGGGGCAAACCTTGACAAGGGTGGGGGATTAAGTTTAACGCCCCCTTTTGCCTAGCCAATTCTATGAGTTTTGGGGTCTTGTGGGCGATGAGATTATAGGCAGCTTTGGCTTGCTTAGCCGTAGTGCCAGGCTCTTGCAAATAAAGCCAAATGAAAAAATCTCTAGGCGTGCCCTTGGGTTTGCTCTTTAGGTAGGCTAGGCTGATGTGCTGGGCGTTTAAAGACACACAGCAAAGGACAAGCAAGAGTAGCCGCAACAAAGTTAACCTTGTGCGTAATTAAACATGAGCTGCACGGCGCTCAAATCAAAGAATTTCAACACCAAAATCACCGCTAGGGGGGATAAATCAATGCCATTAAACACCAGAAAGGGGGCAAGTTGCTTGGCTTTGTTGAGAGTAGGTTCTGTGAGGCGACAGAGGATCTGCACGATGGCGTTGCTTGGGTCGGGGCGCACAAAGCTTAAAAGGGAGGCGATGATGACCACCCAAATGTAAATGTTGATTAAGCTGTGCAGGATAGTGGCGGTGACACTTAAGAGGGTGCTAACAACCATGCTCTGTCTTTAACACCAAAATTTGCTCCAAAAGGGGGACGAGGTGGGGGTAGAGCAGAGCGAGCTCCACGCCATGCGCTTGCCCCGTGAGCAAAATCCTTAAAGGTTTGAAAAAGTCCTTGCCTTTAAGTTGGCTTTTTTGCATGGCTTCGTGCTTAAAGGCGTTGAAGTCTGCCACAGCCTCCATACTTTTTAAGGCGGTGTAGAGTGTGTGGCACTTCTCATAGAAGTTCTGCCCTTCATAGTCCTTTTTAATGTCTTTTGGGCTAAACATGGCACTTAGCTTTTCGTGCAACTCGTTTAAGGTACTGCACTCTTCTAAGAAAAGCTTGGCTAGAGGGGCTTTAGCCGGTTCTATATCTAACACCCTAGCAAGGCTCTCTAGGTCTAAAGCTTTTAAGTGCTCGTGGTTTAAATGGCGCAGGTAAGATAAGCTAAAATGTGCACTGGAGGCGCTAACCTTTTCTAACTCAAACCACTCAAGGGCATCGTTTAGGCTAAAAATCTCTTTAGGGGCTTTGTAGCCCATGCTGGCAAGGTAATTAGCGATACTCACGGGTAAAAAGCCTTGTTTTAAGAGCCATTGCACACTAGAGGCTTCATATCTTTTACTCATTTTCTTACCATCATCCTCGTTTAAGATAATGGGTAGGTGGGCGTAAATTGTAGGCGTTTCGGGGGTGTTTAGCACCCGGCTTAGGGCTTGCTTGATTAAAATTTGTTTGGGGGTGTTGCTGACATGGTCTTCTCCGCGGATAATGTGGGTGATTTTGTAGTTAAAGTCATCCACCGCACAAGCAAAATTATAGGTGGGGACTTGGTTTGCCCGCACAATGACAAAGCTGTCTAGCTCGCTTACTTTAAAATGGATACTACCCTTCACCAAGTCATTAAAAACCATGTCCTTGGCACTCCCCCTTAAGCGCACCACGGGGTTAGGGTTGCTCTCTTTTTCCAACAACGCCCAAGAGTCATCGTAGCGGAAAGGTCTTTTGGCTTGCACGGCTTCTTGTTTTTTACTTTCTAAAAACTCAGGGGTGCAGTGGCAATAAAACGCTTCGCCCTTGTCTAAGAGTTTAGCAGCATAGTCTAAATGCGTGCCAAAATTTGCGCTTTGGTAGACGAGCTGATCCCAAGTTACCCCCATTTGCTCTAAAATCTTAAAAATCTCTACATCTTTGCCTGCGATGTTGCGCTGGGTGTCGGTGTCTTCAATGCGTAACATTAAGGGGAGCTTTAGGCGCTTGGCTACAATGAAATTCAATAAAGCCACACGCAAATTCCCAATATGCATGCTTCCTGTAGGCGAGGGGGCAAAACGCAACATAAAAAGCCTTTTTGCCAAATTATAGCACAACGGACTAGATTATCAAGCACCCACAAAGCCAAATTTGTAAGCAAGTCTTAACCCAAAAGTCTACAAAAAACTAAAACAACCTGCAATAAAGTTTATAACGATACTATAAACTTTATTGATACTAATTATATATACTAACTAGACTATCAACTTATCTATAATTTAATCTATAATTAAATAATTAAGTTTTAGAGAATTACAATCAAGTGTTTTTGAAAAATCTAGTAAAGGAGCTTAAGATGGATAAGCAACACGCCTTAGATGTATTGAACAGCAAACAACTGCACAATGTGGTGAAGTTATTTGAGAAGTATGCACAAGTGCCAGGAGCTGCAAACATTTATGTCAAAGACCTTGATTTTGAGGGGCTGCAAATCGCCTACACCAAAGAGGGGCAAGAGGAAATCTTTAGCCTTGCCTTCCCCTACACGCTTGAAAACTTTGAGGGCATCCGCGATGCGCTCATCGCCCTTTTAGGCGAAGACGCAGGGGTAGATGCCCAAAATATGCACCAAAATCCCCAATGGGGCTTTGGTCCTATGGGTTTTGGTCCGCAAACACAGGGTTTTAATCCGCACAATCCACAAAGAGGCTTTAATCCGCAAGGTTTTGGTCCCCAAAGTGGCTTTAATCCCCAAGCGCAACACCCCTTTAGTGGCTACGCCCCTTTTGGTGCACAAGGCGCAACCCCCCAACAAGGCTTTAACCCTCAAGCACAAGGTTTTCAAGGTTTTGGAGCGCAGGGCATGCCCTTTGCCCCCCATGGCATGTTCATGTTCGGCTTTATGCCCTTTTGGGGATTTGGGCCCATGGGCTTTCACGCCCAAGCCCCACAATGGGGCTTTAACCCCCAAGGACAGAGCCCACAAAATGGCTTTGATCCACAAAGCCCACAGCAAGGTTTTAACCCCCAAAACCCACAGGGGGGCTTTGGTCCGCAAGCGCAAGGTTTTAGCCCCCAGCACCCGCAAAATCGCTTAACAGAGTCAGCGCAAGCACAGCAAGCACAGCCACAAGATTAGTTTTTAGTGGGGCTTCGTCCCACGCCCCACACAACCCCCACAGCCCCGCAAGTAGGAGGACTTGTAGCAACAAGCCCCCCCTAAACTCCAATAAATTGACCTTGGCAAAGCTGACCCAAAGGGGGGCGTAAAAATCCCAGCTAAGAGCCACTAAAGCCGCCCCCAAAACATTACCCACACCAACCATGACAGCCCCCAAATCCCCCTGCATAGAGCGATACATCCAGCCACACTCACACCCCCTAGCTAACACAATCCCCACGCCAAAAAGTAGCCCCCCCACGGCAATGCCCGGGCTCGCCCACAAGGTTTTGGCGCTTAAGCCCAAATGCAAGCACACAAAAATCCCCACACTCCCCACCGCCATCGCCCACACCAAAGCCTTTGCCTGTGCGCTCTGCTTTTGCACGAATAAGTGTCTAAAAGCGGCGGTGAAACAAATTTGCCCCTTAGAAATGACAAAGCCAAAGAACGCCCCGAAACATAGGGCGTAAAAGAGTTTGTGGTGCAAGTGCCACGCCAATACCCCAAAGCCCCCCACAGCACAAAATGCTAAAAGGGCATTTAACCTAGCGGGGGCTTGTTTGGTTGCGCCTTTAGAGCAACTTGTGCTAAAGTGCCTAAAGGCAAGCCCCATGCCAACTAAAGTCGCCGCTGTAAAAAACCACGCATGTAGGCTAAATTGGGGGATACCCGTTAAAAAGCTTGCCAAATTACACCCAAGCCCCAAGCGCGCCCCAAGCCCCGCCAAGAGCCCACCTAAAAGTGAGCGCCCCATTTGCGCTTTTGTGGGTAAATTGAAGCCCACACGCCCAGATAAGCTAGACGCACAGAGCATGCCACAAAACATGCCAAGAATCATCACCCCATCTATGCGCTCAAAGATATTGCCCTTTAAACCTATGATTTTAAAATATCCTAGCTTGTTTGTGTCCACGCCAAACAAGTTTAAAAGGCTTGCTCCCCACCTTGTAAATTCCCCCGTAACCGCCCAGTAAGTGCCGACCACGCCAAAGTAAAAGACAGAAGCCACAGACAGAGCCAAAACACAGGGCGCAAACGCCCATTTCTGTGTAAAAAAACCCCGCACAAAAAAATCCTAAATTGAAAATACGCTGAAAGTGTAAGCGTGCTAGCCAAACTGGCTAAGGGTGTAAGAAACTTCATTTTATGCGTAAGGGGTTTAAAGGGGGTTTAAACTCTCGTGCATATACCAAAATCTTTTGGTGCAATGCGCCATGTCTTCAAATTTTAGCCTTTTGCTTGCGTGGGCTTAGGGCCGATTTGCGCCTCTATGGCTACGCCCTTGTTCAGCCAGTTTTCTAGGGTTTCTTTGCGCGCTTGGCGGTCTTGAATCTCTTGTTCTAACTTAGTAAGATCGGTGTCTTGTGAGGCTTGGCAAGCTTGAAGGACTTGGGCATGGTGTTTTTTAATGAGGGCTAGCACTTCTTTTTGCAGTACCTCTAATTTTTTCTTAAGGTCTTTTTTAAATTTCTCCAACTCTTTTTTTGCCTTCTCTTGCATCACTAAATCAGCCACCTCTAGAAAAGCAGTTATAATGGCTAAAATGCCGCTCCCCCACTTAATGACACTCCCCGCTTTTCCCAAAATCCCCATCAAAGTTTTAGAAAGGCTTGTCAATAACCCCGCAAACGCCGCGCTCCCAAAGAGATTTTTAAGTGTGCTTAAAAATTCCTCAAAATCGGATTTTTGATACTGAAAATGATAAGCCCCGCCCATCCCCTCTTCTTTCCATTTGTTGCCAATTTCTGCAAACTCCAAGCGCAACTCATCCTCCTCTAGCTTAAATCTTTCCTCTAAGACGTGCCTAAGCACCTCACCCTCCTCGCCTATCCAGCGTTCTATAAAGTCTTTGATGTTGTGAAGGTCTGTTTGGCTAAGGGCCTCTAGCAAACGCTCAAAATGTTGCTTGCAAAATGCCTCTAAAGATGTCTCGGCGTTGTCTATGGTTTCTTTGAGATGCTCAAACTCTAAAGACATGCCTCGGCGCTTCTCATCTAAAGTCTCCATCTCTTGGCGCACCGCCTCTAGTGCTGCTCTGCCTTTTTTAAGTGGGGGGTGCAAGAGCGCAATCATGGTGCTCTTTACAGATTCTAAAGCCAAGTGCTGCGCCCCATTGGCCTTAATTTTTGCCTCTGTGGCTTGCTGTAAAAGACCTATACGTGAGAGTTGCCCAAACTCTTCAGGGTGTTTGAGCCAATGATCGATGCCCTCATCATAGGGGTTAGCCGCCACAGCCACAATGTCTAGCTTTTGGGCTTGCTCGAGACTAATGATCCCTTGTAACTCCTTGCACACCGTCTCTTTTTTGATCTCTAATGTGCGTTTGTAGCCTTCTTCGTTTTTGAGATTCACCACCTCATCAAATTTAGAGAGCACAAACACGCTTCTAGGCAAGAGATCGAGCTCTTGAAACAGCCAGCGCAACTCTTCGTGCTGACTCTCTTTAATGGGGTTACTTGGGTTCATCACATACAGCACTAAATGCGCCTCGCTCACATACTTTTTAGTGATGTCCTTGTATTTTTGCACGCCATTTGCCCCGTATTTTTCTTTAAAGCCAAAGAGTCCGGGAGTATCCACCAACACAATGCCCCCCTTGACTGGATAAGTTTTCACCTCATCCGTAGATTCCTCATGGGCGATTTTCATTTTTTTAGCTTGCTCTAAATCCCCAAGCCACGCCGCTGCAATGGAGGTTTTGCCACAAGAAAACTCCCCCACCAGCACTACCTGTAATATACCCTGCTCTTTGGCATGGGTGATCTTTTCCTCAAAGCCCCTCTCTTCAACCATCCCCAGCCCCTCCCCCTCGCGCATAAATTCCGCCAGCGCATCTAAGAGAGCCCCCATTTGTCCGCTCTTGTCTAATCCTTGCACCCTTCACTCCCTTCTTTAAATGGTTGGCTACACGCTTTTAAGCGCGCCACACTTGTATTTAAATCCGCACACAATCCTTCTCCTTGCTCCAACATCTCCTCTAAACGCTTGCCAATGGCCTGTTGGCACTTCTCTAGTGCTTGGCGCACCCCCTCAAGAAGCACCCCCTTCTCTAGCACGCTTAACAATCCTTGAGCCAGTTTTAGTTTGCCCTCCAGTTCTTGTTTGTCCAAGATATTCCAAAAATACAGATCCTCGAGCTTAGCCTTAATCTTTTGGATTTCCTCCTGCACCTCTTTAAGACCCATAAGACCCACGGCACACTTTAGGCATTTAAGGGCATGATCTAAGGTCTTATTAAAAGCCTTGCGTTGCTCGCTTCTCTTATAATCATCATCAAGGGCTTTTCTAACCCCCTTATACAGCAAAAGCCCCCCAGCCGCCACAGTCACCACAAGACCAGCTATCCCCAGAGGATTCCATATATTTGCCAAGTCAAACAAAAACAAGCCCGCAAAGGTCGCCCCTGCGCCTCCAAGATTGAACCAATCAAATCCGCTGTCCGTCTCAAAAGTGTGGTCGCTAAAGTTATGGCCATGCTTGTCAAAATCCGCGCCATGGCGCTTGAGCACGCCCGCCTTGAGCCGGATTTCACGCACCAAAGCCTCTATGTCCGCTTTGAATTGATGATCGCACGCCTCTAGCGTGTCTTTCACCTTTGCAGCAAACACTTGGGCTTGCTCTTTTAAAACCTCCTTAGTCTTTGCCTCAAAGCCCTCATCGCTTAAAAGTGAAGTGCGGATGTGTCTATACATGGCATCTTCGCTGGCATTTTTAAAGCGCACAATGAGATTATCCAACTCTTTTTTTAAAGATACAAGCGTTTTTTGGCACAACAGATCAAGCTTGGGGATTTTTAAATCCACGCTTTCTTTAAACGCCTTGTGGCACTCTTGCATGGTGTGCAGGGCTTGGTGGGCACTCTTGGTGCAACGCTGCAGGGCACAAAAGGCCTTGTAACATTGATCTTGAAAGACGATCTCTTGCTGTTGCTTGGCGATTTTTTGGAGCAAATGACATAAGTCGTCAAAGTGGCTCCACTCTAAAAGTCTGGCTGTGCTTGTGTGCACTAAAAAATCCTTTTGATCAAAGAGAAAGCCTTTGGGGTCTTTGGGGTCTAAACACTTTGCCAATGCCAAAAACGCCACATAGGCACACACGCTCCTATGCCCTTGGTAGTGTGGCCCTAAGACCTCGCGCATTTTAGCGTCTGCGTCCTCTAGGGCGTGTTTTTCACTGCCAACTAGGGGTTTTTGTAACAACTTAGGGTTTGTTACGCCCTTGTTGTGGAAAAAATAGACCCGGCTTTGGTCGTTTAAGTAGCTTTTGATCTTGTGAAGTGTGCCCTCTTGGGGGGGCGTGGGGTTTTTAGAAATGTAAAAAATGACATGGGCTTTGGCGCAAGCCTCTTTAATAAATTTTTCAACCTGCGCCTCATCGCCCTCGATTCCGGGCATGTCTAATAGGGTAACCTCCCCCCCCATTAGCAAGGGTGAAGGTGTAAGGGGTGATCGCTTGGGTAAAATCTATGTGGGCATCAATGATCGCCCCATCGGCTAAAGGCGTTGTGTCCCCCCGCGCTTCTTGAAACAAACGCTGTTCTAATGCCTTGCCTGGCTCGTTGAAAAAAAGGCGCAACGCCTCAATGAGCGTGGATTTGCCCGCATTGGTTTCACCAAAAAGGGCGATCGTAATCTTCGGCTTTTGCTCTGTTTCTAAGTCTTCTAGCCGTCTTAAACTTTGGGACTTCAGCCCTTCAAAATCTGCTCGCGCGCTTTCCAACCACGCCCCAAAGATTGGGTGTTTCTTTGATTGGCTAAAAATCTCGGTGATTTTAGCTAATTCCTTTCTCGCACTAGCAGTGCTTGGGTGTGAATGCATCGATCAATCCTCGATCACTTCTATCACTTCTTTGATCAGAAGATACGCCCCATACCCCAATAACCCAAAGAGCAAACAACAGTCAAAAACTTTCTGTTGTTGGCCGTTTAAAAACCAAAGTGGCATGCAAACCCCCTTAAAAATTTCCGCCCATTGTATCTAATTTTGTCTAACTTTTTTATAAATCACAGGATTTAGCCCAAGAATAACGCAACTCATTTAAGGGGATCAACTGCCCCTTTTGGTGAACGTAAAAATAGTCCCAACCATTGTGGTTGAGTTTATTTAAAATTTTTGCGCTCATTTTGTGGATGGATAAAACCACTCCGCTGCCATCTTGCACTTGTCCGCTTACCAAGACTTGGCAAGCCCTAGCTTTGCTAGGCGTGTTAAAACTTGCCCCACTTGCAAATACCCCGATTAACTAGGGTTTTCATCGGCACTTTGGGGGTCTTTTTTCATACTCTAGAGCACTAAAAGCGTCCATAGTAACGGGCGTATTTGCTATCCTAGCTAGGGCGGCTTGTGCGTAGTCTGAGTCTTTTTCAATGTCTAAGAAGTTGCGCCCCAAACGTTTCGCCACCGCCCCCGTGGTGCCCGTGCCAAAGAAGGGATCAAGCACCAAATCCCTCGGCTTAGTTGCCGTTAACAGCTGACACAAAGACTGCCTTTAAGCGCACACTGACACTCCCTAAGCCACGCTTGGCTAAAGCTGTCGTAATGGGGCGAAGTCTTTAAATTTGTCCCATTCTGCGCTCACTGCGCTAAACTTAGTCTCACCCACTCTTAAGAATTCCCCCTGAAGTTGACAGAAAATAAGGCGGATCGGTAAAGATAAATCCACACTTGCGCTAGGCAAGGTCTTTAAAAGCTCAAGGCAATCGCCTTGTAAAACGGTGTTGGCGTGCGAACCTAGCGTTCGATCACTTCAGTTTTTAAGCCCTGTTTTTCTAGTTCTGCTAAGAAAGGATCGGGGTCGAGCTGCTCTAAATTAAACACCCCCTTAGAGTTTTCACCCCCCCAAATGCCCTTACAGATCATCATCGCCCCCACCACAGCGGGCACGCCCGTGGTGTAGCTGATGGCTTGTGCGCCGACTTCTTCATAACATTTTTGGTGGTCACAGACATTATAAATATAAAGCCGTTTTTCTTTCTTGTTTTTTGTGCCGTGGATGTAGCACCCGATGTTGGTTTTGCCCGTGGTTTGACCTGCAAGATTAGCTGGATCGGGCAAGAGCTGTTTTAAAATTTGGATGGGCACGACTTTACCCACTTTGCCATCGACTAAGGGCACTTCTATGGGTTCAATGCCCAACATCCCCACATTGCCCAAACAACGCATATGGTTAAGGTAGTTGTCCGAGAAGGTCATAAAAAAGCGGATGCGTTTTAGTCCCTTAATGTGTTTAACTAGGGACTCCAATTCCTCGTGGTAGAGCAAGTAAGAAGCCCTTTCGCCAATCTCAGGGTACGCCCAAGTTTGTTTGATCTCTAGGGGGGCGGTTTCGATCCACGCCCCGTTTTCGTAGTAACGGCCCCTTGCGCTCACCTCCCTTAAATTGATCTCGGGATTGAAGTTGGTGGCAAAGGGGTAGGGGTGCGTGCCGGCGTTGCAGTCTAAAATGTCGATGTTGTAGATTTCATCAAAATGATGCTTTTGGGCGTGGGCGCAAAAGACATTGGTTACGCCCGGATCAAAGCCGCTGCCTAAAAGCGCAAAAATCTGCGCATCTTTATAGGCCTTGTCAAACGCCCACTGCTCTTTATACTCAAACTTGGCAAGGTCGGGGTGTTCATAGTTGGCGGTGTCTAGGTAGTTTGTTTTTGTTTGTAGACATGCTTGCATGATGGTGAGATCTTGGTAAGGTAGGGCGATGTTTAAGACCACTTTAGGTTTGTATTTCTCAATCAACGCCACGACTTCCTGCACGCTGTCAGCATCCACTTGCTCGCAGATGATTTCGCCTAGCCCCTTGGCTTTCACACTATTAGCGATGGCTTGGCATTTAGACAAGGTGCGGCTAGCCAGCACCACCCTTTCAAATAAGTGGCGGTTTTGGACGAGCTTGTGTGCCACCACGCGCCCCACGCCCCCCGCTCCAATTTGTAAGACCGTGAGCATTCTATCCCTTTGTCAAAGATTGGGTTACGAATGTGCTATTATACAAGTTATATTTTACCCTTTGGTTAAACAAGATTAGGAAGTGCGATGGCAAAGGTGATCGAGTTTAATGTTTATGCGACTTTGGTTTGTATGGTGGGGGTCTTGCTTTTAGGGCGCTTTGTGATCCGCCATGTGAAGTTTCTTAAAGACTACGACATCCCCGATCCTGTGGTGGGGGGGGTGATCGTTGCCTTTGTGATCATGCTCGCCCATCACTTCTACAACTTTAAACTCGTGCTCGATTCCAGCCTCAAAGAGCCTTTAATGCTGACCTTTTTCATCACCATAGGCTTGAGTGCGGACTTTGCCTCCCTAAAAAAGGGGGGTAAAATGCTCGTGGTGTTCTTGATCGCCGTGGGTATCTTTGTGATCGTGCAGGACTTGGTGGGCGTGGGTGTGGCAAGCATGATTGGCGTGAATCCTTTAATGGGCTTACTTGGCGGCTCAATTTCGCTCACCGGCGGGCATGGCACTAGTGCGGCGTGGTCCTCCACCTTCTCGCAGGCCCCCTACAACTTCCCCCAAAGCTTGGAAGTCTCCATCGTGTGCGCCACCTTTGGGCTAGTGAGTGGGGGGATCATCGGTGGGCCCGTGGCGTGCTACTTGATCAAACGCTACAAACTCGAGCCTAACAAACAAACAACAGAACAACAAGAACACGAGCCCATGCTCGTCTTTGAAGCCCCTAAACAAGAGCGCCTCATCACGGCTAATAGCTTCATTGAGAGTTTGGCGTTGGTGAGCATCGCGCTTCTTGTGGGGACTTTCATCGCCAAACACGCCACTTCCGTGCATTTGGGTAGTTTCACCCTACCCACCCTACCCACCTTTGTGTGGTGCTTGTTTGTGGGCGTGCTTTTAAGAAACATCTCCACTTACAGCAACATCCATAAAGTCTTTGATCGCGAAATCGGTGTGATCGGCAATGTGAGCCTGAGCCTCTTTCTCGCCTTTGCTTTAATGAGCATCAATCTCATGGAGCTTGTGAATTTAGCTTTACCCATTGCCATTATCCTCACCGTGCAGGTGGCGGTGATGATCCTTTATAGCGTGTTTGTCACCTTTCGCATGTGTGGCAAAAGCTATGATGCGGCGGTGCTAAGCGCGGGGCATTGTGGCTTTGGGCTAGGCGCAACCCCCACGGCGATGGTGAACATGCAAACCATCACCAACCACTACGGGCCAAGCCATGTCGCCTTCATTGTCGTGCCCTTGGTGGGGGCGTTTTTCGTAGACATCATCAACGCGTTGACCATTAAAGGCTTTCTAGCCCTGCCCTTCCACTACTAAATGCTCTTTGAGATTGTGATGCGTGCGTGCATAGAGCGCGCATGGCAGAGCCAGACTTTAGCCCTACCCAACCCCAGCGTGGCGTGCGCCCTGCTTAGCCCTACTAATGAAGTGCTTGCCCTACAAGCCCACACCAAAGCCCACACCCCGCATGCTGAAGTTTTAGCCCTAAGACAAGCCTTCAACGCCCTAAGCTCCACGCCCTACCCAGCCCACCTAGACCCCCTAGACAAAGAAGCCAACTACCGCTTTCTTGCCCAAAACCACAGCGGGCTTTTTAAAGATTGCACCCTCGTTGTGACCCTAGAGCCTTGCAACCACTTTGGCAAAACACCCCCCTGCGCCGCACTTTTAGAGCAAGTGCGCCCTAAAAGGGTGGTGGTGGGCGCACTAGAGACCAGCGCAAAGGCTAGTGGGGGTTTAAAGCGTCTCAAACAAACGGGCATAGAAGTTTTAAGCGGAGTGCTTGAAAAGCCCTGCAATGACCTACTCACCCCCTTTATGTGCCTAGAGAACAAGGGGGCGTTTAATCTCTTTAAAATCGCCACAAGGCTAGATGGCTCTTATTTGGGCAAAATCTCAGGGCAAGAGAGCCAAATTTTTACCCATAACCAGCGCACCATCGCAAATCACCTCATCATTTCAGGCAAGAGTGTCCGCACCGATCGCCCCACCTTAAACGCCCGCCTTGCCACCCCGCCCTATGAGGGCTTATGCCATGTCGCCATTTTAACAAGGGACACCACCCCCCTTGATTTGAGTATCCCCCTTTTTGGCGTGAAAGGGCGCAAAGTGCAGGTGTGCCACGAGGTGGAGCAACTGCCCTTACAACAAGGCTTTAATGTCCTTGAGGGTGGGTGGGGGCTCTTTGAGAGCTTGCGCAATTACATCGATATGCTCTTAATCCACACCAACGCTAGTTTGCAAGAAGGGACGCAAGGGCTAGCCCACCACTGCACCCAAAACTTTAAACCCTTGCATAGCCAAATTTTAGGGCAGGACATGTTGGCGTGGTTGGCATGAGATTTTACCAGCCCCTCAAGGGCTACGCCTACAACAGCACGAGCTTGTTTTTAGCCCACTTTGCCACGCCTTTTATTAAAAGGGGCGATAAGCTCTTAGACATCGGGGCGGGCTGCGGGGTGGTGGGGCTGCTTTGCGCTAGGGAGTTTAAAAACCCCCTAGATTTGGTGGAGATCGATTATGAAATGGCATTTTTTGCACGGCTCAATTGCCAAAACGCCCCCCACGCTAGAGTGCACCACAGCGACTTTTTAAATTGCCCCCTAGAGCCCAATTCTTACGCCGTGGTGCTCTCCAATCCCCCCTACTACCCCAAAAACAGCCTCAAAAGCCCGCATAGCCAAAAAGCCCAAGCCACCAACCAAAGCTACTTGCCCTTGTTAGACTTTTGCGCCAAAGCCGCACAGCTGTTAAAACCACAGGGCTACTTTGTGCTCTGCTACCACGCCAGCCTCGCCGATAGCCTGCTTGCTGCCTTGCAACAAGCCAAGTTAAAGCCCGCCCTGCTACGCTTCGTCCATCCCTTTAAAAACCACAAGGCGAGTTTAATTTTATGTGCCGCGAGAAAAAACAGCAAGAGCTATTTAAGGATAGACCCGCCCTTAATCACGCACAACTCCAAAAACCAACAAGACAACACCCCCGAGGTGGCACACATCTATGAAAAATTTAAAACCCACAGCATCAAGGCCTCCCTTGCCTAATTGCACCCATTGTAAACTGCCCTGCCAAAACGAAGTTTTAACCTTAGAGCAGGAAAACACCCCCCCCCTTGTCTTTTGCTGTGCGGGCTGCAAGCAGGTTTATACGCTTTTGCACGACCTGCAACTAGAGAGCTTTTACGACAAATTAGGCGCAAAACCCCTAGCCCCCATCGCCCCCCAAAGCCCACGCCAAGGAGCATTACAGCTCCAAAGCCTTTTTAGACAAATTCACCACGCCCCTAGAAAATGGGCTACTAGAAGTGGCGCTGCTGCTGGAGAACATCCATTGCGCCGCCTGTGTGTGGCTCATTGAGCATGTACTTTTGAAACAAAAAGGCATTTATGGCGTGCAGACCAATTACACCACGCAGCGGGCGTTTGTGCGCTTTGAGCCAACAGAAATCGACATCGCCGCCATTTTAGATGCGGTGGCGGCGATCGGCTATCAGGCGCAAGTGTATGACCCTAGGGTGCAAGACAACCACGCCAAAAAGCAACAAGAAAAAGCCTTCATCGCCCTTGTAGTGGGGGTGTTTGCCAGCATGAATATCATGTTCATTGCCATCGCCGACTATGCGGGCTACTTTTCGGGCATGGACATACATATGGCGTTTAAGCTGCACATCGCCTCGTGGGCGCTCGCCTCGCTTGCGCTTTTCATCACGGGGGCGGTGTTTTTAAAAGGGGCGTTTTATGGCTTAAAACACGGCGTGGTGGGCATGGATCTCAGTGTGAGCGTGGGCGCACTGGGCGTGTATCTTTACTCCATTTACGCCACCTTTAGCGGGGCGCGCCCTTATTTTGAGTCGGTGAGCATGCTCATCACCTTGGTGTATCTTTCTAAATTTTTAGAGCTTAAAGCCAAGCACCGCGCCAACGCTCTATTAGACAGCCTGCAAAGTGCCCTACCCTTGCAGGTGGCGGTGGTTGAGCTTGAGGAGGGGCAAATTAAAAGGGTGCTCAAAGACCCGCAGGACATAGAGGTGGGTGCACTGGTGGAGGTCTTGCCCGGGGAGTGTGTGGCGCTTGATGGCGTGCTAGAGAGTGAAAACGCAGAAGTGAGCACCCAAGCCTTTAATGGGGAGAGTTTGCCGACCACTTTAGAAAAAGGGCAAAGCGTGCTCTCGGGTTGTGTCAATTTGTCGGGGGCTTTCACCTACAGGGTGGGCGCGCCCTTTAAAGCCTCGTTTTTAAGTCAAATGGTGGAGCTCGTGCAAAAAAGCTTTTTAGAAAAGCCCAAATTGCAAGAGAGGGCGGACAAACTCGCCCGCTATTTTAGCACGGCGGTGCTCGCACTCGCAGGGCTGGGCTTTGTCTTTTGGGCGTTTATGGCAAGCATAGCGCAGGGCTTTTTTGTGGCGATGAGCGTAGTCGTGGTCGCCTGCCCCTGCGCCTTTGCTTTGGCTGCGCCCATTGCCTTGGTGCTAGGCAGCAACGCCGCTTTTAAAAAGGGGGTTTTGTTTAAGAAAAACAGCAGTTTAGAAAGCCTAGCCAAGGCAAGCACTTTATTTTTAGACAAGACGGGCACGCTCACTAAGAGTTTATTGCAAGTGCAAAGCCGCAGCACACACGCCCCCTATGATTTGGGGCAACTTTTGGGCTTGCTGTGGCACAACCCTCATCCCATTGCCAAGAGTTTATGTGCTTTCTTTAAAGAGCAGGCACAGCCCGCCCTCGTAGAAAACCTCAAACAAGAAAACGGCGGGCTTGAAGCGCGTTGCGGGGGGCATATCTTGCATGGCGGGTCGGTGGCGTATTTAGAAAGTAAGGGCGTGGCGGTGGGGGATTTAAAGGCGGACTTTGTCTACAGCGTGGATCGCAAATTAAAGGCGAGTTTTAGCTTGCAGGCAAGTTTAAAGCCCCAAGCCCTAGAAGTGGTGCAAGGCTTAAAGTCTATAAGGTTAAAGATCGCTATTTTAAGCGGGGATGGCTCGCCTAGCGTGTTTAAGATTGCTAAAGAGTTAGATTTGCCCTGTTTTGCCCCTTTAAGCCCGCAAGAAAAATTAGCGCATGTGCAAAGTGCCCTAGCACAAAAGGAGGTCGTGGTGATGGTGGGCGATGGCTTGAACGACACGGCGAGCCTCGCTACAAGCCAAGTGTCTATGTGCATGCACGAGGGGCATGACTTGAGCCTGCTTTATAGCGACATTATCTTGCTCAACAACAGTCTAGAGGGGGTGCAAATCGCCTTCAATGTAGCCAAAAGCACCCACCAGCGCATCAAACAAAACCTCGCCATCAGCGCGCTTTACAACGCCCTTTTTATCCCCCTAGCCCTGTGCGGCGCGATCACACCCCTAATTGCTGCTGTTGGCATGGGGCTTAGCTCGCTCTTGGTGGTGGCTAACAGCTTTAGATTGCGCTTGTAAATAAATTAAGAGTTAGCCCCGATCTCCACATCAATCCATTTAAATTCGCCGTAAGTCTTGCGGATGGCTTCCTTAAGTTTTTCAAAGCTCCCACAATCATTTTTAAAATTGCCCAGTAAGCACCCTGCGCTGAATTTATGACAATTCAACTCAGAATCATCTATGGGAAACCACGCGTATTCTTTGCCTCTTGCTCTACTCCCTGCGCTTTCAACAGCTGTTCTAGCTCTTTGAGCTACTTTTTCTAAGCCAAGCAAATTACCATCTTTGCCACAGGCAATATAAATTTTTCCGCCCTCTTTAAGCTTGCCATCTCTTTCATCCTCTAGGCGCGTTAAAAAGTGGCGGGGGTGGGCATATCTGATGTAAGCCTTGCCATCCTTGTCGGTTACTTCTGCGATGAGATTATCCCCAATATAAATACCCGAATGTGCAACCCAAAAGCGTATATCACAATATAAAACACTTCCGGGTTTAGCATACCCTTCTAGACTTGTGATTTTTGCCATGAAAAACTCCTTTGACAGATTTTTACCGCATCCACCCACTAATGCCAGTCCTCAAGATTGTGGATTGTGGATTGTGGATTGTGGATTGTGGATTGTGGATTGTGGATTGTGGATTGTGGATTGTGGATTGTGGATTGTGGATTGTGGATTGTGGATTGTGGATTGTGGATTGTGGATTGTGGATTGTGGATTGTGGATTGTGGCACATGATTTTTTAAATCACTCTTAAAATACGCTCAAAACCCCCCCAAAATCTCCAATAAAGTTTGGGCGGTGTGCTTAGCAAGAGCTAAACTCATTTTTTGGTGGCAGGGTAAAGAGATTTCAGCTTTATAGAAACTCTCGGCTTTAGGTAGGGACTGCTTGCCTAGTAGATTTTCATAGAGTTTAAAGGTGTGTATGGGCTTGTAGTGCACCTGCACGCCCATTTGGGCTTGTAAAAGTGCGTCTAAGATTTGGGTTTTTCGCCCCCACAAAAAGGGCTTTAGCAAAATGGGGTATAAATGGTTGGCACTTTTAACTTTGGGGCTTAATTTGGCGTGCAAACAAGTAAAATAGGGGTTGTCTTTAAACAAGTTGTCATACAAGCAAGCAATTTCTTCTCTTTTAGCGATGAAGGTATCCACTTTTTTAAGCTGGCTTAGCCCCAAAGCAGCTTGTAATTCATTCATGCGGAAGTTAAAACCCAAAGTCTGCACCTGTGTGTCCCAGCCGTCTTTTTCCACTCCGTGGGAGATGAGCAGTTTGAGCCGCTGATAAAGAGCGTGGTCGTTCGTGGCAACTGCCCCGCCCTCGGCGGTGGTGATGGATTTAATGGCGTGGAAGCTAAACACGCTCGCATCGGCAAGCGCACCGATTTTCACGCCCGCATACGCCCCCCCAAAGGCGTGTGAGCTATCACTGATAAAAAGCAAGCCATGCCTAGCGCAAAAGGCTTTAATGGCAGGAATATCCACGCTCGCCCCCCCGTAATCCACGCTCACCACAGCCTTCACTCCCTCTTGCAAACAATTTTCTAAAAGTGCGGGGTCAATGTTGCCATCTTGTCCGATGTCGCAAAAAATGGGTGTGGCTTTGGTCGCTAAGAGCATGTTCGTGGTCGCCACAAAACTTAGGGGCGTGGTGATGGCTTTAGAGTGGGCTAAGTCTAATGCCTGATAGAGCATGAAAAGCGCACTCGTGGCGTTCGTGCAAACCACGACATGCTTTACGCCCAAGTAATCCGCCAACGCCCTTTCAAACTTCTCCACTAAAGGGCCCTGCGCCAAATGCGCCCCTTGCAAGGCTTGTTGCACCGCTTTTAAGTCGTCTGTGTCGATACATTGTGTGCTGTAGGGGTTGATTGCCAAGAAAATTCCTATTGCTTGATGATTTCAATGCCGGCGGGGGGGGTAAATTGAAAGAGGCTAGGGGCTAGGGGGATGTTTGTTTTCACTTGGCTAAAAGTGATCTGAACTTGGCTTTGCATTTTATCGGTGTAGTTGAGTTTATAGGGCAAGCCGTTTTTTAGGGTCAGGTAGTAGATGGTGTGGTTGATCTTGGCTTTGTAACGCCCGTCTTTTTGCCGCTCGGCTTTTTTAAGGATGGCAAAGAAATTTAGGGCTTTGTTTAATTTCGTATAGGTGGCTTGTAGTAATCTTGGCTCGTAGATGATGACTTGCTTGTCCTGCATATAGACCTCTTTAGGGCTGGGCTTGGTGTAGCTCCACCTAGCAAAAAAGGGGATCTTGGCTAAAATTTGCCCCTCATAGGTGGGATTGATGGGCGAGGGGGTTGTGCCCAGCACCACCTGCTTAAAGTGGGCGCTTAGGCTAGCAAACTGCAAGGGAGCAGAAACTAAAAACTGGAAACAAAGGACAAACAGATAGGCGCGCATGTACTCTCTTTTTATGGGGAATTTTACAAAATTTTGTTAAAATTTGCACTTATGCAAAAAGACATTATCCTTGGGATTTGAGGGATGCTTGGAATGATAAAAACCGTGCTGGGTAAAATTATAGGCACAAAGAACCAACGAGAGATCAAACGCTACCAAAAACGGGTGGCAGAGATCAACGCCCTAGAGGCTGAAGTGCAGGCCTTAAGCGATGACGCATTGCAACAACGCTTTTTTGGCTTGAAAGAGGCGGTGCAAAAGGGAGAGAAGGACTTACAAGAGGTTTTGCCCTTGAGTTTTGCGATCACTAGGGAGGCTTCTAGGCGGATTTTAGGCATGCGCCACTTTGATGTGCAGCTCATTGGGGGGATGGTCTTGCACGAGGGTAAAATCGCCGAGATGAAAACAGGCGAGGGCAAAACTTTAGTGGCGACTTTAGCGGTTGCCCTGAATGCTCTTGGCGGACACAGCGTGCATGTGGTAACGGTGAATGACTACCTTGCCCAAAGGGACGCGACCCAAATGCAACCCTTGTATAACTTTTTGGGTTACAGCGTGGGGGTGGTTACGGGGGGCGTGGGTGATGAAGAGCGGCTTGAGATTTACGCAAATGACATTGTCTATGGCACGAATAACGAATTTGGCTTTGACTATCTAAGAGACAACATGAAATACTCCCTAGAGCAAAAGGTGCAGAAAGAACACGCCTTTGCGATTGTGGATGAGGTGGATTCGATTTTGATCGATGAGGCCCGCACGCCCTTAATCATCTCTGGCCCCGTGAATAAACGCATGGAGAATTACGAAAGGGCGGACAATGTCGCTAAGAACATGCAAGTTGAGGTGGATTTTACGATTGATGAAAAAAACCGCGTGATTTTAATCACCGAAGAGGGCATTAAAAAGGCAGAAGAGCTCTTTGGCGTGGACAATCTTTACAGCTTGGAAAATGCGATTTTATCCCACCACCTCGATCAAGCCCTTAAAGCGCATTATCTCTTTGCACGGGATAAGGATTATGTAGTCGCCAATGGGGAGGTGGTGATTGTGGATGAATTTACGGGGCGTTTGAGTGAGGGCAGACGTTTTAGCGAGGGCTTGCACCAAGCCCTAGAGGCGAAAGAAAAGGTTGGTATCAAAGAGGAGAGCCAAACTTTAGCCGACATCACTTTTCAAAACTACTTTAGATTGTATGATAAACTCTCAGGCATGACAGGCACAGCGCAGACAGAGGCGACCGAGTTTTTAGAAATTTATAATTTAGAAGTCGTGTCTGTGCCTACGAATTTACCCATCCAGCGCAAGGATTTAAACGACCTCATCTATAAAAGCGAGCGGGAGAAGTTTGAAGCGGTGGTGGCTAAGATTAAAGAGTTGCACAAAATAGGTCAGCCCGTTTTGGTCGGCACGGCGAGCATCCAAAAGAGCGAGGCTTTGCACGCTCTACTCCAAAAAGAGCGCATCCCCCACACGGTGCTAAACGCCAAACAGCACACCAAAGAAGCCGAGATCATCAAAGATGCGGGGCTTAAGGGGGCGGTAACGATCGCCACGAACATGGCAGGGCGGGGCGTGGACATTAAGATCAGCCAAGAGATCAAAGACTTGGGCGGGCTTTACATCATCGGCACCGAGCGGCATGAAAGCCGTAGGATCGACAACCAGCTAAGGGGGCGTTCTGGCAGGCAGGGCGATCCGGGGGTGAGCCAATTTTATTTGAGTCTTGAGGATGGCTTGCTTAGAATCTTTGGCAGCGATCGCATCAAGGGGGTGATGGAGAAACTCGGTCTACAAGATGGCGAATACATCGAGTCTAAATTAGTAACCCGCTCTGTGGAGAACGCCCAAAAGAAAGTAGAGGCTCTGCATTTTGAGAGCCGCAAACACCTACTAGAATACGACGATGTCGCCAACGAGCAGCGCAAGACGGTGTATAAATTCCGCAACGAGCTTTTGGATGAAAACTACGACATCGGCGCACGCATTGCCGAGAACCGCCAATATGCTGTGGCGTGCATTTTAGAGAACAACCAAGCCTTTAAAGAACAGGACTTTTCAGACGAGGATTTAGAAAACGCCAAGCAAGCCTTGCAAGAGGACTTCAACACCACTATTGACTTTACCCCCCTGCAAGAGCGCGATTTTGTCTCTGTGGAAAACTTCATTTTAGAGGCTCTAGAGGCAGAGTATGCCTCCAAAATGGCGCATGTGCAGGATTTGAATAAAATCGAGCGGGTGGTGTATCTGCAGATACTGGACAACGCGTGGCGCGAACATCTCTACACGATGGACAACTTAAAAACGGGCATTGGGCTTCGAGGCTATAACCAAAAAGACCCCTTAGTGGAGTATAAAAAAGAGAGTTACAACCTCTTTTTAGAACTCATCGACTCCATTAAAATAGAGGCGATCCGCACCTTTTATAAACTTGAGCTGGTCGCCAACACCCCAGAGGACACCGAGCGCTTTTTAAGTGGTCTAGAGGGCGACCAACTAGAGCTGAACTTCAACAACCAAGACATTGAGGAGGGGCTAAACAGTTGGAACGAGACCAAGCCCAAGACCATCGCCCGCAACAGCCCTTGCCCTTGCGGCAGCGGCAAGAAATATAAAAATTGCCATGGCAAGAGCGGACCTAAAAAAGGCATTTTTGCCACTAACAACAAACCCACGGATGCCTAGCACTTCGTTAGTGGCGTTTTTGGTGCGCCGCTATTTGCGCTTTGACAAGACCCAACCTTTCATTAGCATCACCGCGATTCTAGCCTTTTTGGGGGTGGCGGTGGGGGTGATGGTGCTCATCGTGGCCATGGCGATCATGAATGGTATGAATGCAGAGTTTGAAAAGAAACTCTTTGTGATGAACTACCCGCTCACGCTCTACGCCACAAGCTACTATGGCATAGAGCAAAAGACCTTAAACGCCCTAGAGCAGCGCTTCCCGCACTTACGCTTTAGCCCCTATTTGCAAAGCCAAGTCGTGGCGCGCTTTAATGGCATGTTAAGTGGGGGTATGCTCTTTGGCGTGGACATGCAAAAAGAGGTGCAGATCAACAACATTTTAAAAAAAGGCTTAAATGGGGTCAATTTACAAGCTTTCAGGCAAACCCCCTTTAATTTGGTGGCAGGCAAGGGCTTTAAAGACTCGCTACTTTTAGGCAACACACACAGCATTGATTTATTTTTCACCAAGTTAGAGCCCACGGGTTTTGTGCTCTCCCCAACCATGAAACGCTTTAGCTTGAAGGGCTTTTTTGAATCGGGGCTTAAAGCCTATGATGGCAGTTATTTATACACGAACATACAAGCTTTGCAAGCGATTAGGGATTTGCCCGAGGGGGTGTATGATGGCGTGCACATTTACTCTAAGCACCCCATGCAAGACATGGAGAAGATCAAACAAACCCTTAAAGAAATCCCTAACAATGGCGTGGACATTGAGGGCTGGTGGCAACAAAATGGCAACTTCTTTTCGGCCATGGCTTTAGAAAAGCGCGCCCTTTTCATTGTGTTGATGCTGATCATCCTCATGGCAAGCCTCAATATCATCAGCTCGCTGTTAATGGTGGTGATGAACCGCCGTAAAGAGATCGCCTTACTGCTTAGTCTTGGTGCAACCACTAAAGAAATCCAAAAGAGCTTTTTTGCTTTGGGCTCAGTGATTGGCGTGGGGGGGATTGTGCTAGGCGTGCTCCTAGCCTTTTTAGTGCTGTGGGTGCTTGCCACCTTTCCCATCATCTCCCTACCCGCCGATGTTTATGGCATTAACAGACTGCCCCTAGATTTGTCGGCTGTGGATTTTTTCAGCACCCTCATTGGTGCGCTTGTGATTGTCGCCCTATCATCGCACTATCCAGCCCGCAAGGCGGCAGGTGTAGATGCATTGGCGATTTTGCGTAATGAGTAGTCATTTACCATTATTAAGTTGCTTTGTGTTAGAATGAGCTCGTTCCTCGTTTATTTTAACAGGACTAAATCTAGTGGAGAAACGCCTTGAAGAACATTTATGTAGGGAATTTGGTTTATAGCGCAACAAATCAGGAGGTTGAGGAACTCTTTAGCCAATTTGGTGCTGTAAACTCTGTGAAGTTGATCCAGGATCGCGAAACCAAAAGACCTAAAGGGTTTGGCTTTGTGGAAATGGAAGACGAGGGCGCACAGCAAGCCATCGCCAAGTTAGACAACACGGATTTTATGGGACGCACCATTCGGGTTACTGAGGCAAACCCCCGTAAATAAACCCTAACCCAAAAAGGCTTTGCGCTTTTTGAGCCTATGGTAGGCGAGCGCAAAGCGGTGTGCTTCGTCTCTCAAATTTTGTAAAAATTGCAGCCGCACATCCTGCGCCTTTAGCTTCCAAGTCTGCGAAACACTATAGATGACATCCGCCACATCCCCTCCCCCCCGCTTAGCCCGCTTGTGCGCCTTTTCTTTCGCCAAAGCGATGACCGCCACACTAACCCCCAAACTTTCTAAAATCTGTGTAGCCAGCAGGGCTTGGGCGCGCCCGCCATCTAAGAGCCATAAATCGGGCAAGCCCCCTTGTTTTATGCGTCTTTCTAGCATTTCGTGCATTTGGGCGTATTCGTCTGTGCCTGCAAGGCTGTAGCGCCGATACGCGCTTTTAAGCCACTTGCCCCTAGACCACACGACCATCCCCCCCACGCACGCACTTTGGGCATGGTGGCTCACATCAAACACCTCAATGCGTTTAGGCGGTTTGCTAAGCTCCAAGAGCTCTTGCAAGGCAAGCCCCATTTGCACTTCGGGTTGTTCTGTGCGTTTTAGCAAGGTTTGCACCACTTGCAAATAATCCCTAAAAATCGCCGCCTCTTCAAAACGCTCTTGCGTGGCTAGGATACGCATGCGTTCTTTAAGCCGAGCACATAATTTATCTTTATGTTCTAGTAGGTCTAGGGCTTCTTTAACAAGGGGGGCATAATCTTGTGGGCTCACTTTGCCACTGCAAGGGGCTAAACAACGCCCCATTTGGTGAAAAATGCAGGGCTTTTTGCCCTTTAAACAGCTCTTGCTTTGCACTAGGGGGATCAAACTTTGCACACTCTCTAAGAGCTCTAAAGAGGCTAGGCTAAAGGGGCCAAAGCACTTGTGCCCCTCTAGGGGCTCTCTTGTGCGCTCCAAGGTGGGGTAGGGTTTGCGTAAATCGATACAAATGTAGGGGTAGGTTTTGGAGTCTTTTAAGAGGATATTGTATTTGGGTTGTTTGGTTTTAATGAGTTTGTTTTCTAACAGCAGGGCTTCTTCTTCGCTATGTGTGGTTTGCACTTGCAAATAGGCGATTTGGCTCACCATCCGTTGTATGCGGACGCTATTTTTAGGATTGGGGGTAACCTGTGCGCCTTGCACCTTAAAGTAACTCAAAACACGTTTTTGTAAATTCTTGGCTTTGCCCACATAGAGCAAATTATCTTTAGCATCAAAATACAAATACACCCCGCTTGTGGTGGGGAGATTACTTAGGCTCTGTGCTTGCATGGTGCTTTTTAATGCAAGTGCGGATATTTTCTAAAATGGCTCTTAGCTCAGGGTCTTTAAAGGGGTTTTCAAAGTCGCCCCTAGCGCGCTCGTGGTAGTAGAGTTTGGGGGGCGTGGTTTCAAAGCTTTGTTGGATACGCCTTGGCAAATAGCCCTGCACTTCTGTGGGCTTGATGGGTATATCTAGCTTTTGTGCAGCGTTTAAGAGGGTGGGGGCGAAGTGGCCCTTTTGCCCGTTGAAGTAATTGTAAGCGCTTGGGTGCTTGAAGACAAGCAAGAGTTTAGAATTTTTCATTACAATGGAGCGCAAACCGACCCGAATGCCATCGGGTAAATACAATTTTAATTTATCAAGTTGCAGGCGCACTTTTAGGAGGGTGAAGTCGGGTCGTTGCAAAAGTTGGGAGAAGATATGTTGCGCGTCTTTCATGTATGTATTTTAGCATGTTTGCTATCCGGCTGTGGCTTTAAAGCCCCGCCTTTTTACAAGACCAACAAACCCCCCGCCACAAAGCCCCAAGCCCCCACGACCAAGCACACCATCCAAGAGGAGTAGATTTAGGTATAATGGGCGTTTTTAGTGGAGAATTGTATGTTTGAGCCCTACCCCTTTGAGCGCCTACGAGAGCTATTGAAAGACTGCAAGAGGGGGGCAAATGCCCCCTTAGATTTGTCCATCGGTGAACCGCAGTTTGAAACCCCCCTTAGTGTGCAAGAAACCTTAAAAGCCCACACGCAAGAATTACGCTTTTACCCTAAAAGCAGTGGGGAGGATTTTTTAAAAGAGGCACAAATGGCGTTTGTGAAAAAACGCTTTGGTGTGGAGCTGTCTAAAGAGCAAATCATCCCCACCTTTGGCTCTAAAGAAGTGCTCTTTAGCCTGCCTATTTTCTACCTACACGACAAAGAAGCTCCCATTATGGCTTTTGCCAATCCCTTTTATCAAGTGTATTTAGCTAGTGCACGGGTGGCGCGCGCTCAGGTGGTCTTGATGGATTTAAGCCCAGAAAATAACTTCACGCCCACTTTAGAGCAAGAGGCGGATTTAGTCATCTTAAACTCGCCCAACAACCCCACAGGGCGGACTTTAGACTTAGAAGAGTTGAAAGAGTGGGTGCTAAAAGCCCTTGACGAGGATTTTCTCTTAGTCAATGACGAGTGTTACAGCAACATTTACGCCCAAACGCCCCCCCCTTCGATCTTGCAAGCGTGCATGGAAGTGGGCAACACAGATTTTAAAAATGTCCTTGCCATCAACTCCCTCTCTAAGACTTTAAGCGCACCGGGGCTTAGAAGTGCCTACATTGCCGGGGACGCTACTATTTTAAAGCCCTACCAAGTCTTTAGAAGTTACAGCGGTTGTGCCTTGCCCCTACCATTGCAACACGCCAGTGCCGTAGGCTGGCTAGACTTAAAATCCCAAGAGCACATCCGCCATATTTACGCCAAAAACCTAAACCTCGCCCAAGAGATTTTGGGCGTGCCAATTTATCCCACAAGCTTTTATGTGTGGCTGGAGGTGCGCGAGGGGCAAGAATTTACCAAGCACCTTTACACCACTGAGGGGATAAAAGTCCTACCCGGGGACTTTCTAGGCTATGGCAATAGCCCACACACAAAGGACTTTGTGCGGGTGGCTTTGGTGTATGCCCCTGAGAGCCTAGCCCCCGCCCTAAACGCCCTTAAAAACGCCCTAGATAGCTATTTATGCTAGATCGCCCCATCCACACCTATAAAATCCACTTCATCGGCATCGGGGGGATTGGCATTTCGGGGTTAGCCAAGTATTTAAAGGCACAAGGGGCGGTGATCAGCGGCTCGGACATCGCCAAAAGTTACATCACCGACTACCTAGAGAGTTTGGGTATCCCTATCACTATCCCCCACAACCCGAGCGCACTCACCGACCAAGAGGTGGTGATCCACTCTGCCATCATCAAGGTGGATAATGTCGAAATCGTGGCGGCGATGGAGAAAAATTGCGTGATCCTCTCACGCAAGCGAGCACTAGAGTATATTTTGGGCGATAAGAGGGTGTTTAGTGTGTGCGGAGCACATGGCAAGAGCACGACAAGTGCCATGCTAGCCGCCTTATTGCCCCATTTTGGCGCAATCATCGGGGCAGCGTCTAAAGCCTTTGGCTCAAATGTGAGAGAGAGCCAAAGCCCTAGTTTGGTGTTTGAAGCAGACGAGTCGGATCAAAGCTTTTTAAGCTCCAACCCCTATTGTGCGTTGGTTACTAACGCTGAGGTGGAGCATTTAGAGGGGTATGACTACGATTTAAAGGCGTTTTATCAGGCTTACACAGACTTTATACAAATGGCACAAAGGCGTGTCATCAATGTAGAAGACCCCTTTTTAAAGGGCTTAGAGCTAGAAGCCATCCGCCTAGACCCCGCTAAGGACATCAGCCAAATCGAATACTTTTTAAAAGAGGACGAGCCCTACACCCGTTTCACCCTAAAAGATTATGGCAAATTTGAAGTGTGGGGGCTAGGCACACACACCGCCAGCAACGCCAGCCTAGCGATTTTAGCCGCCTTAAACGAACTGCCCCTAGAGGAGTTAAGAAAAAACCTTTTGGACTTCAAGGGCATTAAAAAACGCTTTGACATCTTGCAAAAGGGCAACTTTGTACTCATAGACGACTACGCCCACCACCCCACAGAAATCGCCGCCACCCTGCAGGCTCTGCAAACCTACGCCGACTTAAAGGGGCTCAAAGACGCGGTGGTGTTTTGGCAACCGCATAAATACTCCCGCTTGTTTGACAATTTAAAGGGCTTTCAAGAGTGCTTTAACCACCCCATCGTCAGCCAGCTTTACATCTTGCCCGTGTGGCGGGCGGGCGAAACCCCTAGAGAGCTAGACATGCAAGCCTTGTTCGGGCATTTGCAACCCACTTTTATAGACCGCCTTTGGCGGAGCAAAGAGGGGTTAGAGCTGTTCGTGCAAGGGGTGAAAATCCGCACCCTTAACAAGGGGCTTGCCATCGGCTTTGGGGCGGGCGACATCACCATGCAACTTAGGGGGGATTTATGAGCGGGTGGATTGTTTTAGGTTTAGTCCTTGTTTTATTGTGGTTTTTGCTCAAAGACTTTTTTGGGCGGGGCTTTAAGCAAAAAATCTTAGTGGTGCTATTTTTAGGCACACTTGCCACAGGGCTAGGGATTTACACCTACCAGCAAGATTTAATCAATAAAGAGCAAGTTGCCCTGCAAAGGGAGTTTTTAAGGGGCGTGGTGCTGGATTGCAATGGGGTGAAGGTGAGCCAAAAGGATTTTAGCCTAGTGAGTGGGACTTTAAGTTTTCTAGGCAAACAAAACACCCCCATGCAAGGCGTGCTTGTGGATTTGCAAAGCTGTAAAAACACCCCATGATCGCCACTAAGCTAGATTTAGCCCCCTTTTTAGAGCAGTTCAAACGCTTTCTAGCCCGCCCTAAAGACATTGCCTTTAACTTCCCCGAGCACACATGGGCACATTTGCAAGAGTTAGAGAGCTTAGAGCTTGCCCCACCCCCACCCCTGCCCCCTTAAACGAGCCTTTAAAATCCTTAAAAAAGGTGGGGTGTTGCATTTGGAGGCGTTGTTTGCCTTTATCCAAATCACCCGCTATTTTTTACGCCTAAAAAGCAAGTCCCCCCAAATCTCCCACCCTTTACGCCTATTTGCAAGAGCTAAACATCCCCCAAGAGTTGTTGCAATTAGAAACCCAAATGCAAGAGGAAGTGGGCTTTAAAAGTGGGTTTTACCCCGAGCTAGACGCACAGCAAGAGAGCTTAGAGCGCCTAAAAAATCCCAACAAAAAATCTTTAGCCAAATTTTGGGGCAAAAGTCTTTAGAGCCCTATTTAGTCGATCGCCAAGTGCATTTGGTGCAAGGCATTGAAACCCTGCTGCTTAAGCCCGGCTTTTCTAGCGTGTTTAAGGGCATAGTGATTGCCCGCTCGCACAGCGGACAATTCTACATCGAGCCTTTGGAGGCAAAAACCTTAAGCCATAAAATCCAAGAAACCCGCACCGAGATAGAAAACTGCTTGCAACAAATCTGCACCCTATGGAGCACAAAACTACGCCCCCTATATCTCTTTTTGCGTTTCTTTGACAAGCAATTTGACTACTTAGACCACCTGCAAGCACGCATTAGCTTTGCTAAAAGTTTGGGGCTAAACTTCATCAAGCCCAATGTCAGCGGGCAATTCATCTTAAAAGACTTCGCCCACCCGAATTTAAAAGAGCCCAAACCCTTGAGCGTGGATTTTAACCACCCTTTGTTACTCGTTACAGGCGTGAATACGGGGGGCAAGACCATGCTGTTAAAATCCCTGCTTGCCAGCGTGTGGCTGGCTAAACACTTCCTGCCCTTTAAAATCAACCCCCACCACTCTAAAATCCCCTACATTGAAAACATCCAAGCCATCATCAGCGACCCACAAAACAGCCAAAATGACATCTCTACTTTTGCCGGGCGCATGCTCGACTTTGCCCACGCCCTAAACACCCCTAATCTTTTGCTGGGCATAGACGAAATTGAGCTAGGCACAGACGCATCTGAGGCAAGTTGCCTTTACAAAGCCCTTTTAGAAAAGCTCATCAAAGAGGGGGCGAAAATCGTGGTAACGACCCACCACAAACACCTAGCCCTGCTTTTAGCCAAGAACCCCGCCGTGCAACTCTTAGCCGCCAATTACGACCACAACGCCCAAATGCCCACCTACACCTTCACCGCTGGGCTCATTGGCAAAAGTTACGCCTTTGAAACCGCCTTGCGTTATGGCGTGCCCCTTGAGCTTGTCGCAGAGGCTAAAGAGCTTTATGGCACCGAGCAAGAGAACTTAAACGCCTTGATCGAACGCACCTGCGTGCTAGAGCAAGAATTGCAAGCCAAGCAACAAGAATTACAAGAAGCCAAAGAAGCCCACGAAAGAGGCTACCAAGAAAAGCTAAGAAAAATCCAAGAGGCACAAAAGCAAAGAGAGCAAGAACAACACGCCCTAGAGCAAAGCTACAGCCAAGCCTTAAAGCAAATGCAAGAGGCGATTAGAGAGTTTAGCCAAAGCCACAACACCAGCCACGCCCACCAGCAAATCCAAGCCATCCAAAAGAGTCTACAACGCCCCAAAGCCCCCCACCCCTCACGAAAACAAGAGCCTAGAAGTGGGCGACTTTGTAGCCTATGGCAAGTTAAGCGGGGAGATTGTGGCGGTGAGCACAGGGCTTTACAGCGTTGCCCTAGAAAATGGGCTTAAAATTAAAGTCAAAGCAGAGGCTTTAAAGCTAAAACCCAAGCCTAAAGCCCCAAGCCCCCAAGTGCAAATCAAGCAAAAACCCCAAGCCAAAGGGCAAATGCGTTTAGATTTATGCGGGCTAGACACCCAAGAAGCCCTAGAGCAAGCCCAAGACTTCTTAGCAAACGCCCTTTTAGCGGGCTTTGAAGAGGTGTTGATCGTGCATGGCAAGGGCAAGGGGATTTTACGAAGCGCTTTAAGAGAGTGGCTTAAAAAACACCCCAAAGTCCTAGACTTTAGCGATGCCCCCTACAATTTAGGCGGCTCTGGGGCACAGGTTGTGAAGATATAGATTTCATTAAATTAACTATCATCAAAAAGGAACTCACATGGATAAGCTGTTAGTTGTACGCAATGATAAATTAGGCGATTTTGTCCTGGCGTGGCCTGCCTTTGCCATGCTTAAAGCTTCCATGCCACAGACCAAGCTCATTGCACTTGTGCCCAGCTACACAGCCGAGCTTGCCCGCCATTGCCCCTATTTAGACGGCGTGGTGGTGGACGCAGGTCGCTATGCCAGCAGAAAAGCCAAAAAACAGACCCTAGAGGACATCAAGGCGCATCACTTCCCCGCCGTCATCAGCTTTTTCTCCACTATCTACAATGCTTTTTTATTTTACAAAGCGGGGATCCCCTTTCGTTTGGCCCCCGCCACGAAGCTCATCCCATACTTTTTCCAAACCCACCGCCTACGCCAACGCCGTTCTCTCTCCATTAAACAGGAGTTTGCTTACAATCTTGATTTAGCTAGACATTTTCTTGCCTTGCAAAATATCCCTGTTGTCGAGCCCAAAGGCTCGCCCTATCTAGGTTTCACAGACTCAGAAATCAAAGTCCAAGCGGATAAATTGGTGCAGGAATTAAAATTAGATCCTAGCAAGGCGTGGGTATTTGTCCACACGGGCACGGGAGGCTCCTCACCCAATCTTTCTAGCAGCCAATGGGTAAAACTTATAAGGGGGCTTTTGGAGGGTTTAAAGATACAAGTGATTTTAAGTGCAGGACCTAATGAGAGCCAAAACACCAAAGAACTTGCCCAAAAAATCAACCACCCCAATACCATTATCTACGACAAAAACGAGGGCATGCTCGACTTTGCCCGCTCTTTGGCGTGCGCTCAGTTTTTCATCTCAGCATCCACGGGACCTTTGCACCTAGCCTCCGCCTTAGACATCCCCACTTGCGCCTTTTACCCTTCCACTACAGCCGCTCTGCGGTGGCAACCCATCAATGCACCTACCAAACATTTGGCTTTTATGCCTCACGCCATAGACGCCACGCAAGACATGGACTCGTCCTTAATCAAAATCCCTGAGATTCTAGAGCAAATCATTACATTTATCCAAAAACAACTAAAGAACTAGGCTTCAATAAACAAGAGAAACTTGGTGCAAGCAAGATTTAAAAATGGTGGCCACGATTGGACTCGAACCAACGACCACTACCATGTCAAGGTAGTGCTCTACCAACTGAGCTACGCGACCATAACTTTGTAGGGGTTGATAAAAGCGAGCATTATACCTTACTTTGTTTGTCTTTTGCCTTAAAGCTCTTTAAAATCAAAAGCCCCACGCCTACATCTATCAGCACATCGGCAAGGTTGAAGATCGCAAAGTCAAATTTATAATGCCAATAGACATAATCGATCACATGTCCATGCACGAAGCGATCGAGCACATTAGAAGCCCCCGCCCCCAAAATCAAGCCAAAAGGCAGGGCGTTTTCTTTAAAAAACGCCTTTTGTTGCCACAAAAACACCCCAAGTCCCACAAGCAAGACCACTTGTAGGTATTTGAGCCACGCCCCTAAGAAGTGGAGCATGGAGAACGCCACGCCTTCATTATAGGCAAGCACAATAGAGATCACGGGGCCTTCATAGCGTACGCCGTGTAAGATAAATTGCTTGACAATTTGGTCGGCGATAATGGCTAAGCCAAAGACTAGCCAAAATTTTAAAGCCCCCTTCAAGTCAAATGCTCTTTAAAAAACGCCTGCAACTCTTGCGCCCTTTTCTCTAAATGGGCTTGTTGCTCCCCTTCTAGCAAAATGCGTAAAATATTCTCTGTGCCCGAGTAGCGGATCAAATGGCGCAAACCCTCTTGCTCTAGGCTACCGATGAGCTCGTTAAAGCCGGGGATTTGCTCTAAGGGTTTTTTGTGCTTGATGCGCACATTTTCTAGGATTTGCGGGTGCAGCTCAAAGGGGTTTAGCACCTTATTGCTAGGCTTCTTGCTCTCAATCACACACGCAGCCACTTGCAAGGCACTCATGATCCCATCGCCCGTTTTGGCATAGTCGCCAAAAATGATGTGTCCGCTTTGCTCCCCTCCGAAGTTGATTTTATGCTCTTGCATGCTTTTACGCACGAGTTTATCGCCCACACCACAACGGACTAAAGAAATGCCTTGTTTTTCTAAATAGGCTTGCAAGGCTAAATTACTCATAGTCGTAACCACGATTTTATCGTGGGCGAGTTTTTCTTGTTGTTGTTGGTAGGTGGCTAAAACCCCGATCAGCTTATCGCCATGCACCACTTCGCCCGCATTATCCACCACCACGAGCCGATCCGCGTCCCCATCTAAAGCGATGCCTAAATCTGCGCGGTAGCGTTTGACTTCTTGACTGAGCTCCAAGGGGTAGAGTGCGCCGCACTGGGCGTTGATGTTGCTCCCGTTGGGCTCATCGTTAATCACAATCACATCTGCGCCTAGCTCGCTAAAGACAATAGGGGCGACTTTATAGCCCGCCCCGTTTGCCGTGTCTATGACAATGCGCATGCCCTGCAAACTTAAATGTTTGGGGAAAGAGTTTTTTAAATGCACGATGTAACGCCCGATGACATCGTCAATGCGTTTAGAACTGCCGATCGCCACGCCACACTGACAGCTATTTTCTAAGCGTTCTGTATCGCTAAAGATTTTTTCAATCTGCTCTTCGCTCTGTTTTTGGAGTTTATCCCCGAAGCGGTCAAAAAACTTAATGCCATTGTCTTCAAAAGGGTTGTGGCTCGCACTGATCATCACCCCCGCATCGCAGCGCATGTTCTCGGTTAAAAACGCAATGGCTGGTGTGGGCATAGGCCCGATTTGCATCACATCATAGCCCACAGAAGTTAGGGCGCTCACAAGGGCGTTTTCAATCATATACCCACTCCTGCGCGTGTCCTTGCCCACTAAAATTTTATTGCTCGTGGCCTGCTCTTTGAAGTGAAGCCCAGCGGCGATGCCAAGACGCATTACAAACATGGGCGTGATCTCCACGCCCGCCTTGCCCCGCACCCCATCCGTGCCAAAAACCATGCCTTGTCCCATTTAATCAGTCTTTAATGCTTTTTTAGATAGAATCCTGCCATATTATTTTTGATAAAAGGATTAAGTAGTGGCTAACCATAAATCCGCCGAAAAAAGGATTCGCCAAACCATTAAACGCACCGAGCGTAACCGCTTTTACAAAACACGCATTAAAAATATCATTAAAGCCGTGAGAGAAGCCGTTGCCAGCCACGATGTGCCTAAAGCCCAAGACGCTTTGAAAGTGGCAAACAAAGAATTGCATAAGTTTGTCAGCAAAGGGGTTCTAAAGAAAAACACCGCTTCTAGGAAAGTGTCCCGCCTAAACGCCAGCGTGAAAAAGATCGTCCTAGCCACCGCCTAAGCTGTGCTGTCTAACAAACTGCAGGCGATCGTGGATCGCTACGATGCACTCGCCCACTCTCTCACTCAACCCGAAATTTTAGGCGACATTAAGCAACTCACCGCCTTAAGCAAAGAGCAGGCGGGCATTGAGGAGCTCGCCCAAGCCGCTAAAGCCTACCTACAGATTTTAGAGGGCATCCAAGAAAACAAAGCCCTGCTAGAGGATAAAGAGTTAGGCGAACTTGCCAAAGAGGAACTCAAAACCCTAGAAGAGGAGAAAGAGAGCCTAGAGGAACGCATAAAAATCTTGCTGATCCCCAAAGACCCCAACGACAATAAAAACATTTATTTAGAGTTAAGAGCGGGCACGGGGGGCGATGAGGCGGGGATTTTCGTGGGCGATTTGTTTAGAGCCTATTGCCGTTACGCCGACTTGAAGCACTGGAAGGTGGAGATCGTAAGCTCGAGTGAAAACAGCGTGGGCGGGTATAAAGAAATGATTGCCCTAATCAAGGGGCAGGGCGTGTATTCAAGGCTGAAATTTGAGGCAGGCACGCATAGGGTGCAAAGAGTGCCTGAAACCGAGTCGCAAGGGCGTATCCACACTTCTGCCGTTACTGTGGCGATCATGCCCGAAGTGGATGATGTGGAGGTGAATATCAACCCAAGCGACCTACGCATTGAAGTCTTTAGAGCGGGTGGGCATGGCGGGCAGTGTGTGAATACGACCGACTCCGCCGTGAGAATCACGCATGTGCCCACCGGGATCAGCGTTTCTATGCAAGATGAGAAGTCGCAACACAAAAACCGCGACAAGGCGTTAAAGATTTTAAAAGCCCGCTTGTATGAAAAGCAGATTGAGGAGCAACAAGAGGCCAACTCCGCCAGCCGTAAAATGCAGGTGGGCAGTGGGGATCGAAGCGAGCGGATTCGCACCTACAACTACCCACAAAACCGCCTAAGCGATCACCGCATTAACTTGACTTTATACAGCCTTGAGGAGTTGATGCTCTCGGGCAATTTAGACCCCGTGATCGAGCCTTTGATCGCCCACGCACAGGCGCAGGGCTTAGAGCAACAAGGAGAGTAATATGGTAGCACTTTTTGGCGGGCAAGGCTCACAGCATATCGGCATGGGGCAGGACCTATGCCATAACTTTAGTCTTGCTAAACAAATGTGTGAAAAGGCGAGCGATCAGCTCCACACGGACATGGCAAAACTGCTTTGGAGTGAAAACCCCCTACTTAGCCAAAGTGCCTACACCCAAAGTGCCATTTTTTTAGTGTCTATGATGGCTTATGCGATCTATCAGCAAGAGGGAGGCAAAAGCCCACAGCTAGCCCTAGGGCATTCTTTGGGTGAGATTAGCGCCAATGGGGCAAGTGGGGCTTTGGATTTAGAGCATGGCCTAAAGCTTGTGTTTGAAAGGGGGCGTTTGATGGAGGAGGTGTGCGTTAAATTAGGGCAAGAGATGGGCATGTTAGCGGTTTTGGGGGCGGACATTGCCCTATTAGAGGCGTTTTGTTTGCAGGCTAGAGAGGGCGGGCAGGTGCTTTATGCTGCCAACTTTAACGGGGGGCAGGTTGTGCTCGCTGGGGCGAAGGCGTATTTACAAAGCCTAGAGTCCAAGAGCTTTGGGGCAAAAAAATTAGTCTTACTGCCCATGAATGTCGTGAGCCATTGCCCCCTTTTAGAGCCAATGGTCGCCCCTTTTAAAGCCCTTCTAGAGCAACATTTAAAAGACAGCTACAGCTTTGGCGTGGTGTCTAACGCCACAACCCAAGTCTATAGGGACAAGGCGGGGGCTTTGGAGTGTCTAGGCGTGCAACTCACACAGCCCGTGCGTTACAGCGATTGTGTCAGCGTGTGTGAAAAGGAAGACTCTTTTTATGTGGAGTTTGGTACAAGCGTGTTAAAAAATTTGAATAAACGCCTAAGTTCCAAGCCCACTTACAGCATCACCGACACCACCACCTTAAAAGAAGCTTTGTCGGTTTAAGTTGCCCTTTGTTTAGGCTTTTTTACTAAAGTTATACACTAATTGAGATTTCGGAGAGACAATGGCGGTGATCGGTAAATTAGACTCCTTAGCGAGTTTGTTTTCTAAAACCCAAGAGTTAGAGAACCTTTATACCTACTTAAAACAAATTTGCGACCCCAAACACCCCTCTTGCCAAGCCCTATTACAAAGGCAGGCAAGTTCCATGGTCAAAGAGTTGGGGAGCGGGATGTGTGCGATTGAGATCGTCTACAGCCCCGAGCTAGGCACGCTTGAAACACATAAAGAATGCGTGGATTTCTCGTTGGTGGTGATGGGCGGTGAGATTTTACACCTTGCCGACAAGACGGACTTAAGCGTGCTTACCCCCTACAACCCCGAGAAAGACCAAGAAACCTACACCCACAACAGCCTATGCTACCAAGTGCCCTTGCACGCAGGGATGCTTGCAATCTTATTCCCCAACGATGCCCACACCACCGAAGCCAAAAAACCCGGTCTTATCTATAAGGTTGTGGTGAAAGTCCCTGCCAGTCTCATTAAATTCAAGCTGTAGAGTTTTTATGAAGCATTTATTTTTTATTGTTGGCTTAAGCTTGCCTTTGTTGGCAGAAACTTTGGATGGGATTTACAAAACCCAAGCCTTTTTATACATGAAAAGCTCTTATGTGGAGTTTTTTAAATACGGCGATCATTACTACGCCTACGGGATCGCCAATACGGACGGCTCGCCCGCTAGAAAGGACATTTACAACAAAGACCCCGCGCTAAGGGAGCGTAGCGACAAGGGCGTGGTGTTTTTATATGGCTTGACCCGTGTGTGCGACAACACCTATAAAAATGGTAGAGCCTACAACTTCTACGATGGGCGCACCTACTATGTGCAAATCCACCAAAAGAAAAACGGAGATTTAAAGTTCTTGCCCAGCCTCGATCGGCGGGGGTTCTTTGGCAAGACTTTTATTTGGAAAAAGGTGGATGAAACCTACTTAAAAGAGCGAGGCATCAAAAAGCCCGACTTTTCAGGGGTCTTGCAGACTCTTAAACAGCTTCCTAGTGGGTCTTGATCCACTCTAGGGCGATTCTAACGGCATTCGTGGCTGCACCCACTCGCAACTGATCGGCGACACACCATAAGTGCAAGCTGTGCGGATCGAAGAGATCAGCGCGCACCCTACCTACAAAGGTTTGGTCTGTGCTTGTGGCGGTGATGGGCATGGGGTAGAGTTTTTGCTCGGGGTTATCTACTAAAACAATATTAGGTGCATTTTTCAAGACTTCTTGCGCTTCTTTAGCGCTCACGGGATTTTTAAAGCGGATGCTGATGCTCTCGCTGTGGCTTCTTAACACGGGCACCCGCACACAAGTGGCACTGATGGCAAAGCTAGCGTGCATGATTTTATGCGTTTCGCGCACCATTTTTAACTCTTCTTTGGTGTATCCATTTGGCATGAAAATGTCAATTTGGGGGATCACATTTAAGGCTAGTGGGTGGGGAAAGACTTGTGCGTGGGTGCTGCCAGCCATTTGCGCCTTCAACTCTTCTAAGCCCCTTTTGCCCGCCCCGCTAGCGGCTTGGTAAGTGCTCACCTCAACGCGCTCGATCCCAAAGGCTCTATGCAGGGGGTTTAGCACTTGCACCATTTGGATGGTGGAGCAATTTGGGTTAGAGATGATATTTTTCGAACAATGGGCTAAATCGTTGGGGTTCACTTCGGGCACCACTAAAGGCACTTCAGGTTCAAGGCGAAAAAAGCTTGTGTTGTCGATCACCACCGCCCCCGCCTGTGCCGCCATAGGGGCTAGCTGCTCGCTCACCTTAGAGCCTGCGCTAAAAAAGGCGATATCCACCCCCTCAAAACTCTTAGGCGTGGCTTCTTGTAAGGTGTATTCTTGGCTGAAGGCATGGATTTTCTGCCCTGCACTGCGCACGCTCACAAGGGGCAAAAAACGCCCGATAGGAAAATTTATTTCTTCTAAAATACTAATCAGCTCCGCACCCACCGCTCCGCTTGCGCCCACTAGGGCAATGTTATAGGTTTTCATCATTCGCTCACCATGCTAAGAGCCCTTAAAAAACTCAAATGGTTGAATTGCACGCCCGTTGTCATGTTTTTTAAGGTTAAACTCTCCTTTTTAACTTCCTCTTCACCGAGCACCACCACGAACTCATGCCCCTTATGGTTGGCGTAGCTGAAGGGCTTTTTTAATTTTTCGATCTCGGGGTATAGCTCGGTGTTGATCTCGCTTTGGCGGAACTTTTGAGCGATTTGGCTTGCATAGGCAAAGTGCTCGGCTTGCATGCACACCACTAAAACCCTTGCGCTCGTGGACTTGTTTTCCACCAATTCCAACTCCTCTAGTGCGACTAGCAAGCGATCTAGCCCGATAGATGCCCCCACGCCGGGCAGATTTTGGGTGCTAAAGCTCCTAGCTAAATTGTCGTAACGCCCCCCCGAGCAGACACTGCCTAAACTTGTGAGTTGGCTCAGCGTGGTTTCGTAAATGATCCCCGTGTAATAACCAAGCCCCCTAGCGATAGAAAAGTCCACCCTAAAATGCTCAGGGTCGATCTCTAAACTTAAGAGCAAGCTAAACAAGTTTTCTAGCTCCTCTAGCCCCTCTTTAACTAAGGGGTGCAGCTCTTTTAAATGCGCCACGCTTTTAAAGAACTCGGCGCACTCCTCCTCTTGCTTGGTGTTTAAAATCTGTAAAAGGGGTTTAAAGTCTTGGCTAAAATGCTCACCGAGTTCTAAAAGCACGCCCTCCTGCCCAATCTTGCCGAGTTTATCTACAATCCTTAAGAAGGTTACCACCTCTTCGCTAGAGTTTAAGCCAAAGTGGGCGCACAGCCCGTTTAGAATTTTGCGGTGATTGATCCACACGCAAAACTCCTCTAAGTCTAGGGCTTTTAAGCTAGAAATGATGACTTGGATCACCTCGCTATCGCACAGTAGGCTATGGCTGCCGATAAAGTCAAAATCGCATTGCGTGAATTCGCGATAACGCCCTTTTTGTGCCCGCTCCCCCCTAAAGACATTGCCGATCGCATAGCGTTTAAAGGGCAAACCTAGGGCGTGGTGGTGCTGGGCGATAAAGCGGGCTAGGGGGATGGTTTGATCAAACCTTAGTCCCACTTCTCTTTTGCCATGGTCTTTAAAAAGGTAGATTTCTTTTTGGATGTCGCCCTCTTCTTGGGTGAGGATGTGGGCGTATTCTAAATGCGGGGTTTCAATGGGCACAAACCCAAAGCTTTTAAACACACGGGCGAGCTTTTCTAGCACGGCTTGCTTTGCCATCGCCTCTTTGGGGAGTCTGTCCTTAAAACCGCTCAAGGTCTTGGGGGTGATCATCGCTGTCCTTATGTCAAATAGGAGGTTATTATAGCAATTAATCCATAATAACGGCAGCTTAATATAGGTATTTGTTTGCAAAAATTAGTTAGGATAGGCATTGTAATCCGTTACAAAGGTTGCTATGCCTCCCATTTATGTTTTAGACATTGAAACGGTGCCTAGTCTCGCCCTCATTGCCAAGCACTGCCCTGAATGTGTCAGCGATGACTCTCTACAAACTTGTGATAATTTTTTTAAGTGGTGTGAAGATAAGTATAAAAATACCTTTCCCCCTTTGTTTTTTCACCAGATTGTGAGCATTGCTTGCGTGATTGCCAAGCCGGATTTATCTTTTAAGAGTGTTGGCAATTTTGGCAAGGGGAGCAGTGATGAAAAGGCTCTTGTGGCGGATTTTTTGGCGTTTTTCAATAGGCACCAGCCCCAGCTCGTGACTTTTAATGGGCGGATGTTTGACTTGCCCCTTTTAATGCTAAAGGCCTTAGCTTACAACCTAAACGCCCACGCCTTTTACAACGAAAAAAGCAAATGGGAGAACTACCGCTACCGCTACAGCGAAGAGTGGCACACGGATCTACTCGATAGTTTTACGCATTTTGGTCCGGCCAAAGGGCTTAGTTTAGATGGGGTTTGTGCCATGTGTGGGCTACCCGGCAAATTTGATGTGAGTGGGGATCAAGTCTATAAACTTTTCTACCAAGAGTCTCCCCAGCTTGAGCGCATCAATAGCTATTGCCAAAGCGATGTGCTCAACACCTATTGGCTCTATCTCAAGTACCTTGTGAGTCAGGGTAAAATCACAGAAGAGAATTACTTAATCCTTTTGCACTCTCTTAAAGATAATTTACCCGCACAACAACCCTACACCCCCATCTTTACTGAGGCTCTTGAAGCCGAACTAACCCAAGAAATCCAAAAGGAAGACCATGTTTAAAACTTTACTCGCCTTAAGTCTTGTGAGCGCACTCAGTGCCTCTAGTTTGCAATTTGAAATCACCTACAAACCCCAAGGAGGTAAGATGATTGGGACGATGTTAGATCGCACGATTTTAACAATCGTCTCACTCAACGATCAGGATGTACTGATAAAAAAGGTGATCCCCAACCGGGGTAATTCTTGCACAATTGTGCGTAAGGTCGGGAATAATCTCAAAGAAAAATTTGAGAAAGGTCCGCTCTTTAACCACACCTTAAAATATGCACAAAAAATCGCCTATCGCCTAAAATGTGACCCCTCCCAGTTTTTAGAAGTGGAGATTGTTACCGACAAAGGCACTTATACAAAAAGTTTCGTTAGAATACACGGGAGGTTGGAGTTTTTAATCATTTTTGCCGTTTGCACCTATTAATCTCTATCCTTAGTTTGGGCGTGCCTCCGTGTTTTGTGTTTTTGTCTAACTTTGTGAGTTAGAATTTATTAGATCAGATCAATAGAACGCCATGGTTTTCGCTTTTTCTGTGATTGTTTTGCAACTATGGGCACAAGCAAGGCGTAAGGATTGGAAAAACGGAATTATTGCACAAGAGTGGCTAATAAACATAACCTAAGACCATTGTACCTAAAAAGATTAGGCGTTATCCATAGGTGCGCCATTATAGTAGCATGTACTATCATATACAGTGCCACACTCGTGTTCCTAAAAATTAGCATACAAACATACAAAACCAAACGGATTTTCTAGGCAATCTAGTAAACTTTCATAAAAAGGTAGGCCAAAAGTCAAAAACACTATATCTTGCAAAAAAACACTCTAGAAAGACCCCTAGTTCGTTTGTTTAAAAACAAATCATGACCATTATCTCTTGTGTTGGTTATTCAAAAGGTTTGATTGTGGTATGGCTGTTTTTTTATAAGTTGAAAACGCACCAGTCTAGTTCACCAACCAACTATATTCTGCCTAACCCCCAAGTTTTACAACTGCCTAGCCACCCTTAAAAAACCTCGCTTAAAAAACCAATTCTCCCATGTCAGCAGCACACATTTACCCCTTTGAATAAGATTTACTTTGTTTTTGATGAAATCAATGCTAGCAAAGACATCAATACGGATTTTGCTAAAAGTGCGCATGCCACCCGTTTTAGAGAATATAAAAATCTCTTGGCATGGTGTGATCTTTTCTTACGCCGAAAATTTTTAACTCCTTATAGTGGAAAAAGCCGAGCTTACACTCTCTTATTTCCTATGGAGGAGCTTTTTGAGTCTTTGTGGGGGAATGGTTAAAAAGAAGTTTAAAAGATTACCATGTGGGCTTGCAAAAGAAAAATGCAAAATATCTCGCAAGGGATAAAAATTTTAAGGATTACTTTGAGTTACGCCCAGACATTGTACTTCAAAACCAAGAGAAAGTTTTGATTTTAGACACCAAATGGAAAATCATCAAAGGACAAGAAAAGATTTCACGAGAAGATCGTTACCAAATGTGGGCTTATGCGAGCAAATATGCATCTATTGAATTGAATTAAAAGACAAGAAACGGGTAATTGCAGCAGTGGTCTTAGAAACCTTGCTCTATTTTACCGCTATAGCATATATGTTTTCTGACCCCAAAATGCAATACATTTATTTCACCTTAAATATTGTTCCAAGGTCAATCTATGTTGCGCCTTGATTTTGTCGATTTTGGAGCTCTATTAAAGCAACTAAAACGCTTCTTTTGAAAAATTTTAAAGTTTCTTAAATATAGATAAAAACAACCTAGTGTCCTGCTCGGAAAAACTGAGCACAGACGACTTTCTAGTTTCCAAACAGCACTGCGTAGGAAGCATAGAGGTTGAAGTTATGGAAAGTTTCATGGACAAGAAAATGGGTAGACCCCGCTTGTAAATCGATCGTCCTATGAATCAAAGGACTGCTCACACCTAATCTAAGGATATTGTTTCCAACCTGAAATCTGAGCCCTGCGTTCCAATGGAGATTAAACGAATACTTCCAATGCGTCTGGAGAGTTCTTGTAGTTAAAAAATAGTGGTTATTTGTTCCCAATAACCCCAAGAACAGACCGCAATAAAGACCACTTTGGGTTGCGGGGGCTTTGAAATCATAGAGGAAATCCCCTCCTAGAGTCGCCTGCGCACCTTGCATACGCTTAAAGACGAGGTTTTTTTGGAAGAGAGGGCTTCGCATCCACTCATATCCTGCGCTTGCCTGCATAGAAAACCCTAGACGGCGGCCAAAGAAATGTTGGTACCCAGCGATCAAACTCGTGTTATAACCCACATTGGAATAGAATTTAGAGGCCCCATTGATAGTGTCCACGAAACTGCCTAAATTAGCATGGACGGCACTTGAAGTTGTATGCTGGGTAGGCACGCTTGTTACAGCCTTAATGGTGGCGACTGTGTTAGCATCTTTGATACCGGTAGCGTAGTTTATGTATGAAAAGCTAAATTTACCGCTTGGAACAGTAGGGGCTTTGAACACAGAGTCAGCGGTGGGGATCACGGTTGTGTATGCACTACCAGTGAAAACTTGCCGAGCAACACTAAAATTAGTCCTATATACCTCAGAAAGTTGCCCTTTTAAATATGCAATCCTGCTTGGGTCTCTCAGCTTCCCTATCTCATCAAGCTGACTTACAAACCAAGTTTCACAAGCAACAAGCCCCAACAAGTTCAGATCATGCAGATCCCTGCTAACATGCAATTTGTCCAATAAACCTAAGAAAGCTCTTTCAAAACCATGGTTGTAGACAGACTCTCCCAAGCCATCCACTTTGATAACTCTAGAACCTCCCTCATTCATGGCTATGTGATAATCCGTCCTAGGTGTGCCTTCTCTGTAATGCGGATCCGCATTTATTAGCTTATTTAGGTCATCATGGACTTGAGCAACACCATCTACACTGGCATCGCGTGCAGCAGCACTCTTAAGATCGTCAACTAGCTTATTTCGCTTAGCTGTATAGTTCGCAAAATTATTGTCGTATGCTTGTTTATCTTGCTGATAAACACTTTGTGCCCGTTTGTACTGCTCGTTGTTTAAAGCGAGCTGCTGGTTGTAATCACTGACCTCGCTTGCGAGTTTTTTCTCAAACCCTCTTAGCGATGTTAGAGTGTTGGAATACTGCTCGATGATCTCTTGATTAGCTTTTATTGTATCTGCTGGCATCCCTGCAACATTCACCACGACCTGAAGGGCTTGGATTTCTGCCTCAATTCTTTCTTGCAACTCATTGCACTTGCCCACACTATCAGCAACATTTATTGAAGATAGAGTGCTGGGCACTTTATCACTAACCCCCACTTTAGCCACTTCTGTATTGAGAGTGTCTAAAGCTTGAACTAATTTCTGCAAATCCTTTTTAAGCACAGCTTGCAAGGATGTAACATCAGAGCGCTGGACCATGCTTGATAAATCTGCATATTTAGCATATTTAGCATTCTTAGGAGAAAGACTACTAGCAACCGATTTATTTATTGTATTTGGGGATGTGGGGACATCCTGGTAAGTAGAAAGAACCTCGTTTTTAGCCCCAAAACTACCGCCAATGAAGAACCCGTTGCGAATATCCTCGCATGCCAAAGGACTCAAGGATACACACAAGCACACAGACAAGCTTTGATAGAGTTTGCGTTTTTCCATGAAAGACCTCCATTTCTCAAGGTGTAGCTAACCGTCTACATCTCGATTGCACTTAATGTAACAAAAAATTCGCAGTTTTAACTAAAAAATGTTTCAAAAATGTCAATATTTAAATTAAAGGACCTAAAGTAGTTAAAAAATGTTACTAAAATAAACATATATTGCTTTTATTACTATATAAACCAGAAACAGGGATTTAAACAAAACCCCAAAGCACAAGAGTCTAACATGAAGCCAAGCCAAACTTGCACTCTTGTGGGTCAGCCCCCAAACCCCCAAAAGAGGGCTTTGAAGTGAGAATTAGGGTTTTGGTTTAGAATATCTACAATTGTGGGGTAATCACGTATTTGGGGAGTGTGAAGAAACTGATTAATTAGGACAATCTGGTCCTTGGAGAGTAGGACAAAAAGAAATGATAAAGTGAATAGTGTTAAAGCACTTTTAAAGGGTCATAGAGCGCAAGTTTAGGGGTACTCCATACCCACAAAATCGATTGTAGCAATCTTAAAGCGTTCTAAATCCATCACATTGACACGTTGATCTTGATCATAGAAATCACACAATTGTAAAAGAACAAATGACTATGTGGTGTAAAAATTTCTTATTCTATGGGGATGCAAAAGTGATCTTTGGATCAATTTGTTACCGAAATGCTTATTTGTGCCTACTTGTACATAATTCTTTCCCCTTTGATTAAAATCCGCCCAAACACCCCATGATTGAAGTGGTCATTGGATTTCATGTAAAAAATGGAGTATATTAGTTTTTATGAGCGACAACGATCAATACAAAAGACTCATTAAAGAATCACTAAAGAATATTAGAAAAGCGCACGATGAAAACTACTTGAGCATTTTCGCTGGTGCTGGAATCAGTGCTGGTTCTGGGTTGCCGTCATGGAAAAAATTGATAGATATCCTTGCAAAGGAGATTTATGGCGTAGAAAAAAATGAAGACCCTCTTGTTCTTGCTGAAAAATTTTTTAATGAGAATGGACATATCAATTACTACAAGAAATTAAAAAATCTAATCACTAGTCGTGCCAAACCAAATGTTCTACATTCAGAAATTGTCAAACTCAATCCTAAAAATCTTATCACGACAAACTGGGACAATCTGTTCGAACAGGCCATTGATGAAGAAGGTATGTTTTTTGATGTCATAAAGACCGATACAGAAATTAGAACTCCCACGGGTTGGCCAAAATTCATCAAGATGCACGGAAGCTTAGATAGGGAAAATATTGTCTTCCGCGAAAAAGACTATTTAGAATACAGCCAGAATTTTCCACTCATTGAGAATTATATCAAGGGAGTATTCTCCACAGATGTTGTTATCTTGGTTGGCTACTCTCTAGGTGATCCAAATGTCAAACAAATCATTTCTTGGGTGAATTTTCACTCGAACAATGCAAAACAAGATCGGGGTCAAAATGGTGTAAAGACGATTTATTTCATCAAGACAAATGCTGCATTTGATCCGATTGAATTTAGGTTCTACGAAAACAAAAATATTCATGTTTTATATCTTAGTGAGTTCTTTGATAAAAAGGCAGAAAATGAAAATTCAGGGCATGAAAGTGAACTAAAAAATTTCTTTGACGAAATCAAAAAAGAGAAGAGATATGATACAGCATTCGTTCTAGACAGTGAAGAGATAAGGGAAATAGATAATATCCTTACACATTTTGATTTTAGCGCATTAAGTAAAAAGATCGATGATTTAACGATATTCAAAAATGCATCATTCAAAAACGAACTTTTGAAATGTTTCTTACTTTTTGAAAACCACACCGATGACAAAGATATAGAGAAAATCCACCCACTATATAGAAAAATATCAAAAAAGCTCTTAAAAATAGAGAGTTAAAAATATGGTTTTTAAGCGAATCTAACAGATACATTAGATTCTATCCTAGTAAGTACAGCGAACAAGACTTTTGTGAGTGGAAGGAAAAATTCTTAGGGTTACCATCAGATGAAATGAACAAAATAACCTTCATTACTCATCTTCAAAGTCGCTTTGATGAACAACTTATCGAGATATATCATTATCTAATGCGAATTTTAAAAAAACGTTCGTATAGAGAAAATGATTGGTTTTACATGGAAACAATCGAGCCCGAATCCCTTTTTCTCACGATCACAGAGACTCCAGCTCAAAAAAGGCATTACGCGTACTCCAAGATTTTGATCAGAACAGAATTGGCAATTGTCTGGCCATTCCAAGATCTGAAGAACGTAGAGCTATTTATATAAGAACCCTTGAGTGTTGTTGGTGTGCAACAAGTTTTGGTGAATTCTCCGTAAATGAAAAAATTTTTAGTTACAGCATTAGGTATTTTTACACTACGGAACTATGTGATATTTTTCGAATACACTTTGCTAATTATTCGGCTTTTCGGATTAAAATCGATCAGGAATTTTTGAAGGAAGTTTTTACAAATATTTGTCATAGTTTCAAAGGGTGTGGAAGTTTTACATCTAGAAACAGCGAGTGGTTTAACAACTTCCTTTTACTGGCATCACATTGCGCGCTCGAACAAAACACTCTTGAGAGGATATTAGAGGAAGTTAATGACAAAATCAAGGAAGGCTGGATGGGTTCTACTCATTATGGTCAACTTGAAGAATTTATATTCGGACAATTTGAGAATGATACGCTCAATTGGCACAAATGTTTAGATTTGGTGCTATCTTTTCTTAATCTTTTTGTTGAAAATAAGGCGAAATTGAATGATTGTGGTATGGCAGCGGAGTCAATTTTTCCAATGATACTAGGAAAGATACAAAGGATCGATGCAACACACAAAAATCTGATTATCGACTTTTTAGATACCATCCATCGAAACCGCAAATATGTCTGTGTATTTGACACTAGCGAAATTAGGAGGTTTAACAAAATTAGCGAATCTAGCCCTACTCCAAAACCACCTCTCAACCTAAAAAACTTTAAAGTTAAAGCAATAGAAATCAGAAACAACCCTCCTTTCCTCCCCCTCATCAAAGCCCTTTACCAATCCAACAATGAGGATGTCAAAGAGGCAATCAAAGAAAAATTGCAGGACATCCTAAACAATAGGAAAAAATATAGGCAAACTAAGGCGAGCTCAAAATATTGCGCATGGCTTGAGGAGCTAGCCGAAGAACTAAACAAATAGCAGTTCCATGCAATTTATGTGTCTTAAGATATTGTGACTTCTAGTGGGCGCTCTGCATAGGATCGAATTTCAAGCCTTATAGGCTCTAGCAAGCATAGTTTCTTGGGTTTGGTGTTGCGCTTGCTTTTCGTGTATTTCTGTGAGATGGTCGATCACATATTCAAGGTGTCTTAATGTAGTGCGTGCAGAAAGCATCGCAGTCCTTTTTGGCTAACTCGGCTAGTTTTGCTTCAATATTTGCGACCAAATCGTTTTGGGTAGGTGTGGATTTTGTTTCATCCAAGTTTTTAGCTCTACAATCACTTTTGACAGCGTTTTTGGTTTGGGGGTATATCCACGAGGTTTTCAAGCCATCGCATTCTTGTAGCTCTAATGTGTGTCGCAATGTTTATGGTTGCTCATTTATTTTTTTGATAACCTGATTGGACTATTTGTTCTAATAAACTTATTTGTTAAGAAAGATGGTACTTTTCTCTTGAAACACTTGGCCATCTTTGTAGTGTTTGATTAAAAACTCATATCCCTCTTGGACGGGTTTAGGAATCTCATATTCGATCACGCGGACTAGTTTAATTTTTTCGGATATCCCCATCAGCTCTCTAAACTTCATCCACTCCATCTTAGAAAGCACGCCTATGCTTTTCCATTACTTGGGAATACGATACAAGATCTTAGTATATTTACTACAGATGTTCTGAAACTTTAAAAGCTCGAAGAAGTGAAATTAGCATTCAAAAAGTTGAGAAAGTAACCAAAGTAAGGCATATTAACTTGGATTTCCATGCTCTTAACCCGGGTCTTTTTAGTGTCGTTGTAGTTGATACGGAATCTTTTAAAGAACATGATGTTCTCTTTAGTGCGTGGGAAAGAATCCAAAAGTTAGCCACACGAATGTTTTTCCAAAGCTTTTCAACAATCTTAGAGAGATTGTCAAGACTCACCTTGGTTTCAGCTCCTACCATCGTACCAATATCATCTACATTAAACACTAGAGGCTCATCTTGTTTATCTTTTGAGTTTATTAAAGGTTGTAAAAAGTAAATTCGTTTCCAGTGCCTACTTTAGCAAAAGACTTAAGCATCGCCAATCGAGGGTAGATTATCATGTACAACAACATCTACAAAGTCAATCTAGGCATGCTAGGTGGGCTTGAAAACAATCTATTCCTTAGCCTTTTAATCGCCTAAAAGACAAAAAAAGACCCCATTGCGCCTAGAGCCAACACCCAAAGCTTGGGAGTAACTTATGGATACAACCCAGGCAAGCACATCCACCTCATGTTGCGCCTCAGTGGTTATATGATGACATCGATTAGTTATTATTTGGAGATTTAGAAACGCTTGTGAAGCAATTATTTCTACAAGTCTCACAACCGCTTTGATACTACCAACCCCTAAACTTTTGCTCTACGACCCCTTAAAAGCGATTTTAACGCTATCTTTGTTTTATTTCCTATCTTTGTCTTGTTCTCCAGAGACATAATTATCCTGATCGATTCGTTTTTTCACCTTTTCTTTCCAAAGACATGATTACCCCACAATCACGAATGCCTCAAAACCAAAAATCTAATCCTCACTTCAAAATCTTCTTCATGCCACGCATGTCCAATTTTTCACATTTTTGTAAGCTCCAAACACCATTTTTTGCAATTTCCGCCATTTTTAAGTTTTTCTCGCACGCAGGTTTTTAACCATTTTAAAAAGCTTCGCTTTTTTAATCTTTTAGGGGGGGCGCGGGCTTCGTGTGGGAGGGGGTTTGCGGAGAGTAATAGGGGGCAAAATCCGCACTAATATAACCATTTAAGCTTAAAATATATACAACAGAGCGGGAAAGGTGAGGATAAAATTGTGAGTCCAGAGCAACAAAAACAAGCTTTGATACAACAACTACACGGGTTACAAGCCTTAATTAATACCGAAACTAATGCCGTACTTAAGGGCGTTTTAGAGCAAGAAAAAGCTGAATGTCTACAAAAACTCTTAGTCTTAGCTTCACAACCCCCCCAACTTCCAAGCTCCACACAAGATCAAGATCAAGCAACTACCACAAACACCCTAGAGCAGCAACCAGCAACCCCCACCACCACAACAGAAACCTCCCAACAAGACCACCAACAGCCCAACAACAACCCATAACAACCGAAGTCATCACGCAAAATACCCCCACAATCCCCACAGCCGTCGCTGAGAAGTATGTAACCTTTCACAACGATGTCAATTCTGTATCCCTAGGCAAACTAGGCACATTAGAAGCGAATTTACTCTTTGCTATCTTTCACAAGCTCAAAGATAGACAAGATGAGCTCTTGGTGTTTTTTTGATCTTGATGAGATTAGAACAATGACCCATGCGGTTAAGATTAGCCACAGCGATCTTAGTGGTGTTGTCAAAAGACTTTGGAAAAACATTAAAACCGCTAGTTTTTGGGCACTCTACCCTTATGCTAAAGAGAACATTATGCTCTTTAGAAAGTTTTGTATCAACTACTATGATACTAAGAAAACCCAAGTCAAGAGCATGGAAATCCAAGTGAATATGCCTTACTTTGGCTACTTACTCAACTACCTCCATGGCAACTTCACCTGCTTTGAGCTCGTAGAGTTTCAAAATATCAGTGGCAAATATGCTAAGACCCTTTACCGCCTACTCAAGCAATGGAAAAGCATAGGTGTGCCCCCTAAAATGGAGTGGAGAAAGTTTAGGGAGTTAATGGGGATTTCTGAAAATGTTAAATTGCTTGAAGTGATTGAGAGGGACATGCTTAAGCCCGCCACCCAAGAACTCCAAAAGCTCCCCCATTTTGAGAACCTTTGCTATGAAAAGATAAAAACCAAGGGCATGGGCAATCGCATCACCCATATCCAATTCTACTTTGAGCCCATCACCAAGACCAGCAAGGACAGAGAGCAAGCCAAAAGTGATATAAGAACCATTGCGTGGGGAGATTAGAGAAGGGACAAATAACAAAAATTCCCAAAATACATATGACCTATTCTATTTTACTCTCCTCACCTTTGGAAACACTAAGGTTGGAGTCCAATACATTGACAAAATACAGCGAAACTACCACATTGTGCAAGCCACCCACAAAGTGGAGCTAATTGCACTCTTTGGGGATAATGGTCGAGTCGCTCCGGCAACCCACCTTGCAAAGTTTGCTTTAGTGGCTTGATGGCAAACAGAAAAACTATTTCTTAATCTGATCGATCGCCTTTCTATACCGCTCTAAATCGGTGTTTGTAACCCAATGCACTAACTTTCGCACCACGACTCCATACATTTTGCCGAGGATTTTATGGACAGCATCTTTATGGTTTTTGTTTGGCTCACTGACACCCTCTAAGTTTGCGCCTGCAAATCCCCCTGAATTTGTCGTTTGCCGAGAATAAAAATAGACGGTGGCCCGCTGTGCGCCCACATTGATGGCAAAGTTGTGCGTGGTGCGCCCCGTTTTGGGCTCAAAGAATTTAAAGATGACAGCCCCTGCACTTTGATCCACTGCGCCGTTCATCTTGGTGTTCTCGGGGTTTTCTGTATCCATGTCCGCATCTTCTAAAATCCCCATCCACCCTCTAATTTTTAAAATGGAAGAAATGTTCATTTTTTGCTCAGCTGTTAAATCTTGTGTGGATGCAAGGCGTATGATGTGGTAACCTTTTTTCTCAAGAATCTCTTGGACTTGTTTCACCAAAGCAGCTTGGAACTGCTCGATGTAGGGTTGAACATTTTCACCCGCTTGGATGTTAGGAGCTAAGATCGCAATGGTGTGGTTGTTAGAACCCTCTTGTTCAATATTGATTGGGTAGTTAAAGTTTAGAGAATCAGGGCTCTTCTTAGCGACTGCATGTTTTTTAGCTTGGTTGGCCGTGGGTTTTGCGCCCGTGTCTGTTGCACAACCTGAGAGCGCAAAGGATACCCCCACTAACGCCGATAAAATGCCTTTCGTTGTTTTTTGCATGTAACTCCTTCAATTTAGTTAAAAATTTTGGATTCTAGGATTTTCCTCATTAAATTTTGTTTAAAAACGCCCCACGAATACGAAACCACGCCCACATTAACATTAACTATTTACTTTATGTATGCCCCACACTTGCAAATCTCCCACTCCGCTTAATCCCGTGTTTAGCTATTTCTTTGAAGCTAATCTTCCTGGAAAATCGATTGAAACCACCCCGAAGATTTTTTCGCTGAACCCATCTTCTGATCTTGATAAGGCTCACTACCCTCAACATCCCGACAACCATCTTGACGATCTAAATCGCAGGCTTTTTGAAAATAGTAGCGTGCCATCCTTGCGTCCCGTGCAACTCCGGTGCCATATTTATACATTACCGCTAGATTATAATAACCCCTAGCGTCTCCTAAATCTCCTGCTTTATGAAAGTATTGTAGAGCTCTAAGATAATTTTTTTTGGAAACGCCCTCCCCTTTTTTATACATTAAGCCCAAATTATAAGAAGCTTTAGCATCCCCTAATTTTGCTGCTTCTTGAAAATTCCGCAGAGCTCTCAAGTAGTTTTTATGCTTATGGGCTTCCAAACCAACCCTAAGATACCGATCTGCTTTTTCATTTGCATAAACCCCACTCAAACACAACAAAGCCAACAAGACCATCCGACTTGAAACTTTTAGAAATTCTCCCATTTTCTTTCCTTTGAAAGAAAAGTTAACCTATTGTAGCCAAAAAAGAACCAAGAGAGTTAATCATTTGATTTAAAACTCTCCGGCAGAAATCCCACTCGTCTTTAGCGGGTGGGATGAATGCCCTCTACCCTTGATTTTCTATGTATCTTTTGATAGTTTCTGGGTTAGCTTCTCCTATGGAACAGGCAAAAATCCATCTGTCCAAAACTTTTGTTCTTTCCAAAAATGCTTGCGCAAGAACGGGATAAATCTTGGTTCTCTCCAAACCCTATAAGTGGTAATCTGCTTGATGCGCAAGATGATGGAACTGATAGACACTCTAGGGATATACTGAATCATCAAGTGTAAATGGTCTTTGTCTGTCTCCATTGCTATGATGATAAAATCTGAACTTTCCTCTATCTCCTCAACCACAGACTTTATAAAAATAGCCACATCTCCTACGAGCAACTTTTTTCTGTATTTACACACTAAAATCAAATGGGCTTTTAGATTATGTTTGCTCCTGTTTGTGGATAAATAGCCTTTGAGTTTGTAATGGTTTTCTTTCATAGCTCTACACCTCAAAAATATTTTATAAAATTATGTTATAATAATGTAAAATAGTTAAGGCGTAAGAAATTGCTTAAAGCAATAAAGTTTAGAATTTACCCTAGTGTTGAACAAAAAACCTTGATACACAAGCATTTTGGTTGTGCTAGAGTGATCTATAATTACTTTTTAGCATACCGCCAAAAGCAATACGCACTAGGCATTAAAGAAAATTACTTCAGCATGCAAAAGGTGCTTACTACTCTCAAAAAACAAGAGTCTTATGCTTATCTAAGTGAATGCAATTCGCAAAGCTTGCAGATGGCACTAAGACAGCTGACAACAGCCTTTGATAGGTTTTTCTCTAAGCTGGCAGATTATCCTAGATTCAAATCTAAGAAGTATGCCAAGCAATCTTTCTGTGTCCCGCAACACTTAGAGATGGATTTAGGAAACAACCAAGTCAAGCTACCCAAATTCAAAGAAGCTATTAAAGCCAAGTTTCATAGGCATTTGCCTACAAACTCTATCGTCAAACAGGGGTTTATCTCTTGTGTAGCAGATAAATACTATCTCTCTGTCAGTTATGAGGACAATAAGCCTGAACCTAAACCCACAACTATCAGAAAAGCTGTGGGTTTAGATATGGGTTTAGAGTCTTTAGTCATCGCCAGTAATGGCGTGTTCTACCCATATAAAAAGTTTTTCCAGAATCTACAAACCAAACTCACTAAAGCGCAAAGGAGATTGTCTAAAAAACTCAAAGGTTCTAGTAATAGAAAAAAACAAGCAAAGAAAGTGGCACAAATCCACGCCTCTATCAGCAATAGCAGAGAGGACTACCTACATAAAATCAGTAATGAGATAACCAATCAATACGATTTGCTAGCAGTAGAAACCTTGAAAGTTAGGAATTTGGTCAAAAACCACAAACTAGCTAAGAGCATTGCCAATGCCAGCTGGTCTAGGCTTATTAGTCTATTAGAATATAAGGCTGGTTGGAAGGGTAAAACCCTTATCAAAATTGACCAATACTTCCCTAGCTCTCAAATCTGCTCGACCTGTGGGAGCAATACCGGTAAAAAGCCACTCCATATTAGAAATTTTGTCTGCCCTTGTTGTCAAACACACCATCACAGAGACCTCAATGCTAGCATCAACATTAGAAACTATGCTTTGGGAATGCTAGATGAGCGACACGCTATCAAGGTAGATAAAACTAGGGTAGGGATGACCCGAAGTTACGCTTGTGGAGATTCCGCTGATGGGGTTGTAACCAAGTATGGCTACATACTGGATATAGCTAGTTATGGATCGTTGAAGCAAGAAGCCCACCCGTCTTTAGCGGGTGGGTGATTCACTATATAGAATCTTATTACTTTAGCAGCTAATTTATAGCCAATTTGTGTACAATTTACGCGCAGTGCGTCATAGTTCATACTACGCTGTAATTGCATTATGTATTTTGTATACGAACCTTTACCCAGCCTAGTCCAAAAATACCCATAAAAGTTGAAAATGCTTTATCTTGCAGTGCGCATGCAAACTCTCGTTTCAGATCCCCTACCTACTCTCCCAGACCCACCATTTTCTTAAAAACCATGCTTTAATGTCTTTTGGTTTTAGTTTTATGGTGGTTATTTTAAGTGTGGCAAACGCAAAGAAAAATACAACGCATTAGCGTAAAAAATCAATCGGCTGCGGTATCTAAGACAATATAAAGATGACAACCAACGCGACCATTGGAGCAAAGAACTCTTCAACACCTACAAGCGGTTACAGACAAGATACGGAAAACCCCCTAGTGCTCAATCTCCCTTCAAGTTAGGCACTAAGCGCAGAGCTCCCCATGGCAATAACCAACTGCAACACGAAGACAAACAAGACAATACGAGCCACTACGCTGCTCGTATAAGATAGCGTGCATGGCCTTTTAAGATTTTTTCCAAAGCAACTTGTGCAAGAGCATCTCCCATCATTGCTCCCTTTTGAAAGCACTTCACGGCTCTAGCTACATCTTGTGATCTTCCATACCCGTATTGGTAGATAAGCCCCAAGGAGTGATAGGCTCTCGCCTCTCCGTGTTTAATGGCTTTGAGGAAATAGCTAAAAGCCATATCCTTGTCTTCCACCACGCTATCACCCTTAAAATACAACATCCCCAATCGATAGCATTTTCGGGCGTAGGCTAACTCTCCCGCCTTAGAGTAAAGATCTTTAGCCTTGTTATAATCTCTACAAGCGCAAGTGATCACAGCCATTTCAAAATACGCACTTATGCTTCTTAGGCATATGTCAAACCCCTAGTTTCTAAGAATCAAACAAGCCAAGAAACTTTAAGAAAGCCAAAGTTTCTAAGGTTTATCAGTGTGCATTATAGCATTTTTTTTATGTTTTCATATTATTTTTCATGTTTATATACTATTTTTTGATAGTGCGGATTGTGAAGAAAATACCGATCTAAATCCCAAAAGCGATTGCCATTTCTCGCCAAGTTTCAAAGTGGAAATACTCCAGCAACTTCTCCACAAAAGTCAAGAATGCTCACGAAACGCCCCACTACCCACCGCCACTCGATCGCCCCATTACTTTTTGGCAAGATCAAAGTCGAGATTTAAGTCTTGCATGGAATTTTCTAGGTTAAACATAGTTGAGGTATACCCACTTCGATAGTAAAAGGCTCTGCATCTGCAAATGTTTTGCAATTTGGCTACTTTATGCTTAGCCTTGGATATATATTCTAAAATGGATTAGGTATTCATTTTAGACTTTTAGACTAATAAAATTATCTGTTATCTTTTTTAACTTGTCAATTAAAAATTACAAATTATCTGTACCATGTTTCACTTTGATAATTTAGGTGCGTTCTTGACCTTTGGATTCTATGGTTTTAAGCCTTTTGGTGTGAGATTTATTGTCTAACTCTCTTGTATTCTAATCAATACACTGCAAGTTGTGAGCTTTGGATCTTGTTTGTTTTTACTCATAATTCTCTAATCCTTTTTTCAAGATTGATTTTAGTGAAGTGTGGAGTAGATTAGCCTTGTCATCCTTGAGATACGGCTTTGCCACCAACGCTCGCTAAAATATAGGGATTAGAAAATCCCCCTAGTCGTTTCGTTTCCATTTACTTGGAGCTTAGATTACCCCATATTTTGCACTCAATTTATTCTAAGGCAATGGTCCCCTTGTGTGCGAGTTTACTCATAAAACTGGCTACGCAACATTATCTAATCACCCGTGCATATCAATCACAAACTGCACCACAAACAACGCCCCGAAGAGGTAGAGCAAGGGGTGGACTTGCTTGAACTTGCCTAGAACAATTTTAATGAGCGGATAGACAATGAGCCCGATGCCCACACCATTAGTGATGCTAAAAGAAATGGGGATCCAAAAGAACACGAAAAAGGCGGGCAGGGCCTCTTCTAAATCATTCCAATCGATTTCGCCCAAATGGCTCATCATCATAAAGCCCACAATGATGAGGGCCGGGGAGGTGATGGCGGGCACGCTGGCTAGAGCTTTTGCTAGGGGGGCTAGAAAGATTAAAGAGGCAAAGAGCAAGGCAACAATGACGCAAGTAAAGCCCGTGCGCCCGCCCACGCTCACTCCCGCCCCCGATTCAATGTAGGTAGAGGTGGGTGAAGTGCCGGCTATTGCCCCCACTGCGCTGGCGATCGCGTCTGCAGAAAGCGCACTTTTGGCGTTTAAGAAGCGATCGCCTTGCATTAAATTGGCTTGTTGCGCCACTCCGATCATGGTTGCCGTGGTGTCAAAGAGCATGACTAAAAAAAAGGTGAAGATCACCGCCCCAAGGTCGAGTTTTAACGCCCCCAAGAGGTCTAGCTTAAAAAAGGTGCTATCACAATGCTTAGGCAATTCAAACAAATGCTCAGGCAGTTTTAAATGCCCTAAGAGCAGGGCTAAAAGGGCGGTGATCAAAATGCCTAAGAAGATCGCCGCCTTGACGCGATGCACTAATAAAACAATGGTAACAAACAGCCCGATTAAGGACATATAGGCGATGGGCTTAGAGAAGTTGCCTAGCGTGATGATGGTCGCGCTGGAGGGCTCGACTAGATGGGCGTTTTGCATGCCAATGAAGGCGATGAAAAGCCCGATGCCTGAAGTGATGCCCGCTTTTAGGGAGGTGGGGATCGCCTTGATCAAAGCCTCTCTAAAGCCCGTCAAGGACAGGGCTAAGAAAATCAAAGAAGCCCAAAAGACGCTGCCTAGGGCGGTGTGCCATGAAATGCCCATGCCAAGCACGATCACAAAGGCAAAATAGGCGTGCATGCCCACACTCGGAGCGATGGCAATGGGATAATTTGCCACAACCCCCATGATCAAAGTGCCAACAATGGTGGCTAGCAGGGTCGCCACAAACACGCCGTCAAAATCCATGCCCGCTTTTTGCAACACGGCGGGATTGACAATGGCAATGTAAGAAATGGTTACGAAAGTGGTCAAGCCAGCTAGGGTCTCGATGCCTAGCGAAGTGTTGCGCTCTTTGAAGTGGAAAAACTTGGACAAAAACGCTAACATACTCGGGTTGCTCCTTATTTGTAGAATGGGTTAAAGTTAATCTAGGGTAAATGGAGCAACAATAAGGGGCATTGTATTGAAGCAAACTAAAATAGGGCTTAAATAGTGGTGTTAGAGGGCTTAGAGGGCTTAGAGGGGCTAGGACTGTTAGGCTTTTCGGGGGGGGGCGATAGCGTGGCGTTGTTTTATTTACTCTTGGAACGGGGACTGCCCTTTGATTTAGCGATTCTAAATCATGGGTTAAGGGCGCAGGCAAGTTTAGAGGTCGCCTATGCCAAAGAGTTAGGGGCAAGGCATGGTAAAAAAGTCCATGTAAAAAAAGTGCACCTACAAGGGGGCAATTTAGAAGCCAAGGGGCGCCAAGCACGCTACCTTTTCTTTGAGGGTTTGATAAAGGAGTTTGGCTACACGCATTTAATTTTAGCCCACCACTTGAACGACAAATTAGAGTGGTTTTTGATGCAACTAGCCAAGGGGGCGAGTTTGCAAACCCTGCTAGGCTTTAGTGCCCTAGAGCCACGCACAAACTACACCCTAGTGCGCCCCTTAATTTACACCCCAAAGGCTGCCCTACTAGACTATCTACACGCCCATAAGCACCGCTACTTTGAAGACAGCACAAACAACGATTTGCGCTTTAAACGCAATCTAATCCGCCATAGCCTAGCCACGCCTTTTTTAGACTTGATGGGGGCTAGGGGGGTGGTGCGCAGTTTTCAAGCCCTAGAGCTAGAAAAACAAAGCCTTTACCCGCCCCTAAACTATCTTGAGCTTAAGGGCGTGTTTGTGTTTAAAGCGGGGGGGCAAAATCTCTACTACATAGATAGCCTGCTTAAAAAACTAGGCTATGTTTTAAGTGCCAAACAACGCCTAGAGCTAGCACAAAATAACTTTAACGGGGTCGTGGGGGGTTTGTGGTGGGGTGTGGAGGGGGCTTGTCTATATGGCTAGGGCTTTGGAGGCTAAGCCCAGCTTGCCAAAACCTTTTAAAGAGGCTTGCCGTAAATTACAGATCCCCCCTTTGGTGCGTCCCCTTTTCTTTAGCCAAGAGTGGGAAAACACTCTAGCAACACTTAAAGACTTTCAGTCCGCACAATCAAACTAGGGGGTAGGTTAAAGGTGTTGATGATCTCTTGCTCTAAGGCTCTTTGCTCTCCGCTGTCCTTTTCGTGGTCGTAGCCTAGTAGGTGCAAATAGCCGTGCAAGAACAATAGCGTAACCTCATCTAAGAGGCTATGCCCACGCTTTTGCGCCTCTTCTTTAGCTAATTTGGTATTCACCACCACACTGCCTAAAAAATCATTAAAGGGCATGGAAATGGGAAAGCTTAGAACATCTGTCGGCTTATTGAACCCACGATATAAATGATTCAACTCTTGTATGCGCTCAGCAGATACTAACACCAATTCCACCCCCCCCTTTTTGCCTAAATGCGCCATAAGTGGGGTTAAGTGCGCCCTTAAATCCCCTAGCCCACTTTGCACTTCATCGATTAAATCGATTTGAAACTCCATAGCACCCCTTTAAGAGAAAAACACTATAATAGCACCTTTTGGAGCGCAAAATATGTTTAAACCCCACCACACCGCCCTTTTAAAGTGGTACGCCACCAGCGGGCGCACAGACCTGCCTATCCGCCACCTAAAGGGTGAAAACGCCCCCTATGAAGTCTATGTCAGCGAAATCATGTCCCAACAAACCCAAATAGGCGTGGTGTTAGACAAATTCTACCCCCCTTTTTTAAAAGCCATGCCCACTCTCAAAGACTTAGCCCAAGCCAAGCTAGAGCAGGTTTTATTATTGTGGCAAGGGCTAGGCTACTACGCAAGAGCAAAGAATCTACACAAGAGTGCCAAAATTTGCTGTGAATTGCACGGGGGCGAACTACCCAATGACTACAACGCCCTAAGAGCCTTGCCGGGCGTGGGCGATTACACCGCCAATGCGATTTTATGCTTTGGTTACAAACAGGCGGTGGGGGTGGTGGATGCCAATGTTGCCCGGGTGCTGTTGCGCCTTTTTGGCATAGACCCTAAAAGCCCAAATCTAGCCAAACTCTTGCAAGTTAAAGCCCTAGAGTTTTTAAACCAAGAAAACCCCTTTGATCATAACCAAGCCTTGATTGACTTAGGCGCACTTGTTTGCACCCCCGCTAACCCCGCTTGTTTATTATGTCCCCTCCAACAAGCCTGCAAGGGCAAACACAATTTAACGCGTTTTAGCGTGGCAAAAAAGCCCCCAAGCACCCCCATCACCAAGCATTACGGTGTGTGTGTGCAAGAGGGGTTTTTATATTTAACTTGCGCCAAAAAGGGGCTATACGCACACTTGCACCAATTCCCCTTACTTAAAGAACAAGAACATATTAACTTGCCCCTACTAGCCCAAGTGCGCCACAGCTACACCAAATACCGCCTAAGTGCTAAAATCTACCAAGCCACTCTAGCAGACCTAGACCCCACCAACCTAGTCAAAATCCCCCTACAAGACTTCAAACACACCCCCAAAAGTTCTTTGAGTCTTAAAATAATGCACACCTTGCCTATCCTAAACCTTTAAGCCACAAGCTAAAGCAAAAAATCCTATAATAGGTCTTATTTTTTAAGGAGAGCCCATGAAATTAGCCAAGTTTGCCCTAAGTTGCGATGGAGTTAAAGTTACGAGTTTAGAGCAGTTGAAAGAGCATTTTAATCTCTTAGACATTTTGGAGCACTACAAAAGCGGTACTTTAAGCCGTTGGTTACGCTCAAGAGGGTATGAAAACGAGCTACAAGGCATAGAAGCCATTAATGCCACAGAGGACGCAGAAATTTTAAATGCCCTTTGTGGGGTCTTTGGCATTGAGGCGGATTTAGAAACAATCAGTGCCATTTTAGAGGAGCACGCCCAAGAGCAAGAGAGGGCAAAAGCTGAAGTTAAAGCCCAATCCTTAATCCCCCTTGCCCCTAAAGAACAAGCCCTAATCCCCACTATCACGCAAAATGCCCTAGTTACCCCCCTCACACGCAAACCCCAACGCAGCCTAGCGAAACATTAGTCAGCCACTATAAAACACTTGAAGAAAGGTCGTGGGATTATGAGGCACTCAAATATAAACTTCTCAACGCTAAAGGTTTAGTAACAGGCAAGGCGACCCTAAAAGAGTTGCTTAAAGGTTATGCGGATTTTTTGGGAAAAGACAAAAACGAAATTGCAGACCATTTAGGAGCACTCACAAAAAATAAAAATGGCGACCGACAAGCCTTTAGAGCACTCCTATTTTATTTGTTAGCAAGCCCTGTCTTTAAGGCAAGTGAGCTTGAAAAGGCATGGATAGAAAAGTTACAAATTGCCGGCACTATCGAAGAACTAGCCGACATGCTAAGCATGGACAGATACACCGAGATCTGCGAAATCACTTTAGATTTTCATGCACTACAAACACAAGTCCACGATTTTGGCAAGATTGTTTGTTTTGCGTCTATAGACTTCTCTTTTGGAATAGAACCTATGGACGAAAATAACCAACCACTTAAACATATCCCACTTTGGCTATTCATCACACGCACATTGAAAATCAAAGGTAAAAGTTTTGCGGGGCAAAGTTTTGGGCTAGGTGAGCGAACTTTGCAATACCTAGAACTCGACCTTTAACCCCCCTACCCCTCAGCCGGTAGTTGCAACGCCGGCATTGCTGGCATGTCCAGTCCAGCAATGCCCTCTAAAGAGCCGTAGCTTTTATTGACATGGGATAAGATTTTTTTAATCTGCTTCTCCCTTTTGCTCCAAAGCCTCTCCATCGCCCGCTTTTCATCCTCTAAATCCCTTTGCAAGGCGACAAAGCTCTCCACCAAGCCCTGCACATGCTGGCTAAACTCTTGGCTAGTGAGATAGTCATAAAGATAGTGCATTTTATCCGCCTTATTCTCTTGGCTCTTATACGCCCCATGCACCCGTACCACCATCTCCCTTAAAGCCACACTCAGCCCCTTAAACTCCTGAAAGCTACACACCCACACCCCCTCCACCAAGCCCATACGCTCCAAATCCTTAGGCATCGCCTCGCTCACCAACACCCCCACATCTGCCCCCACCTCCAGCATATTCGCCTTGAGCTTGGCGATCCACTCGTGGTTAAAATTCTTAGTCCGCTTGCTCTCATAGCACACCACCCCACAGCACACCCCCCTCTCATTATGCACCCTCTGCAAGCAATCCGCCCCCTTCTGCCCCTTTGGCACTTCGGCAATGGTGTCTTTAGGGAACTGGGCTTTCAAATACGCCTCAATGGCTAATTCTTGTGCCTCGCCTTGCAGTTGCTGGGAGGTGAGTTCCGCCCGCTTATTCACTTGGCTGATCCCCTCTTTGAGCTTGCGGTTCTCCTCCTTTAACTGCGTGAATTGCACCTCAAAGAAAGCCTGTAGTTTCGCCTTCTCCTCCTCTAGCTGGGCGGTTAGACTCAAGGCACTTTCTGCCTCGATTTTTGTTCTAATTTCCTCTTTTTCTCTCTCTAGTCTAGCGTTCTTGGCTTGCAGGGCGTGCAATTCTTGCAGTTGCTTAGATTTTTCTTGCAACTCTTGCTCCATTGCCCTTAAGGCGTTTTGCTGTTCGGCTTGCATTTGGGCTTTAATGTCCGCTCGCATTTTTGCCCTCTCTTGTGCCATTTGGGCACTTGCCTCAGCCTCTAGTCGAGCTTTTTGCTCCTGCAAAGCTTGGTTAATGCCCTCTTGCATCTTCTTATCAAAGGCTTCTTGTTGCTCTTCAAGTCTTTTAAATGCCTGCTTATATTCGTGGCGTTTGTCTTCCACCTCCTTTTTAAACTGCTCCCTTAAGGGGGCTAAGAGCGCATCATTAGCGTCAATGGGTTTAGAGCAGTGGGGGCAAATGAGGGTTTGCATAGGTGTCCTTTAGCCAAAAGTAAAGGGCTATCCTAACACAAAAGGGCTAAAGTTTGGGGGGGTTGCGTGTTTAAAGAATTTGATAATCCCTAATATCTTCCTAATCTCTGCCTTTTTAAATCCGCGTAGTCGGGGGCGGCATAGTTGACAAAGGGCTCTAGGGCAATGCTGCCCCTCTTGGTGAACTTGGCTAACACCTCTAAATATTTGGGCTGAAGTAAGGCGACTAGGTCGTTTAAGATTTTACCCACGCAATCCTCCCCAAACATCCCCTCATTGCGGAAGCTGAAGAGGTAGAGTTTTAAGGACTTACTCTCCACCATTTTTAAGTTAGCAATGTAGTTAATGTAAATGGTGGCGAAGTCGGGCTGGGCGGTGATGGGACAGAGGCTGGTAAATTCCGCGCTCACTAAGCGGGTGAAAATGTCTAGGCTTGGGTGGGGGTTGGCAAAGGCCTCTAATAGGGTGGGGTCGTATTTGTCAATGTAGGGGGTTTTAGCCCCCAAGTGGTGTAGGTCGTAATTAGGCATGTTCTAGCACCTTAGCGCAACGAGCGCAGGGTTCTAGCGCGCTGTGGCTGGTAAATTGCCAACAGCGGGGGCATTTATGCGCTTTGGCTTTGTAAAGCGTGAAGGCGGGGGTGTCTAGTAGGGCGTTGTCTTGCTTGGCGCACACGCTAGAAACCATCAGCCATTCGGCGTAATGCTTGAAGTCGTCCGGCTCTTTGAGATGGATTTCTAGCTCTAAAGAGGTTTTAACCTGCTTGTCTTTTTTGAGGCAATCTAGGGCTTCGCTAAAGAGGGTGCGTAGGTGCAAGGGGGCTTTAAACTCTTCAAGCAGAGCCTCATTGGGGTGTAGGGTGGGCTCTTTTAAATCAAAGACGCTTGTTCCGCTTAATGCCACCTCTTTAAATAGGGAGCTGGCGTGGCTAAAGACTTCCTCAATGGTGTAGGTCAAAATGGGGGCTAAGGTAAAACTGAGTTGGTGGGCTAAGTGCAACATGGCGGTTTGTATCCCCCGTCTTTTGGGGCTGTTTTTGCCGTCGCAATACAAGCTGTCCTTGCAAATGTCCATGTAAATACCGCTCAGCTCATTAGCGATGAACGCCAAGAGTTTTTGCAAGCCCTTAACAAAGTCGTAGCCTTGAAAATGCGCCTGCACTTGATTAAAGACTTGCGCGCTTTGGGCCAAAATCCATTCATCTAGGGGGTTTAGGGGGCTTAAACTCTCTAAATCCGCAATGTTGGCGAGCAAGAAGCGCAAGGTATTGCGGATTTTTTTGTAGCTGTCGGCGGTTTGCTTGAAGAAGGCATCGCTCACGCTTAGGTCGTTTTGATAGTCGTTCAGCACCACCCACAAACGCAAAATATCGCTGCCATAAGTGTTTAAGATATGCTCTAAGGAAATGACATTGCCCTTAGATTTACTCATTTTATGCCCCTTCTCATCCACCGTAAAGCCGTGGGTCAACACTGCTTTAAAGGGGGCTTTAGAGTGGGCGATACAACTTAAAAGCAAGGAGCTTTGAAACCACCCACGGTGCTGGTCGCTGCCCTCAAGCACAAGGCCGCTGGGGTAGAGTTTCAGGCGTTCCTCACACACCGCCTTAAAGGTGCTCCCACTGTCAAACCACACATCCAAAATATGTGGGTTTTTCTCCAACTTGGGGGCGAGGTGCTTGAGGTCTTGGGGCAGCAAGTCGGCAGTCTTAGCCTCCCACCACGCATTGCACCCCTTTTGGCTAAAAATACCTTTGATATGCTCTAAAATCGCAGGCTCAAACAAGGGCTCTTGGCTCTCCTTATCCACGAAAAACGCCATCGGCACGCCCCAACTGCGCTGCCGACTCACACACCAATCGGGGCGCTGCTCGATCATCGCCTTGAGGCGGTTTTTGCCCTGTTTGGGGTAGAACTCCACGGCCTCGATCGCCTCTAAGGCGACCTGTCTTAGGGTTTTTTTGCTTCCGTCGGGCTGTAAAAAGGGCTCGTCCATGAGGATAAACCACTGCGTGGTGGCGCGGTATAACACCGGCTCATGGGTGCGCCAGCAATGCGGGTAGGAGTGGGTGATCACGCTGTGGTGCAAGAGATTTTCACCCAAGAGCTCTAGGATTTTGGGCTGGATTTTAAGCACATGCGCGCCTAAAAACTCCTGTGGCAAAAGCTTTTTTTTCTAGGATTTCTTCATCATAACGCCCGAAGTCATCCACGGGCATGAGCACCTCTAAGCCATAATCCAGCCCTAAAAAATAGTCCTCTTCGCCATGCCCGGGGGCCGTGTGCACCGCTCCACTGCCCTCTTCTAGGCTCACGTGGTTACCTAGCACCACAAGCGAAGCGCGCCCATTTAAGGGGTTGATCGCTTCGTGTTTTTCTAAAAGATCGCTCTCAAAACTACCGACAATCTCACCCTTTAAAATCCCCTTTTCTAAGAGTTTGGGCGCAAGCTCTAGGGCGGCAATGTGCCCGGCTGAAGTGATGGCGTAGGTGGTCTTGGGCTTTAGGGCGATGGCGGCGTTGGCAGGCAGGGTCCAAGGCGTGGTCGTCCAGATCACCAAGGCAAGGTCTTTAGGGGTTTGCTCCACGCTAAAATGCGCCTCTTTAGCTAAAAAGGCGGCACTTTGGGGGGCTAAATTAAAGGCGACAAAGATCGAATCAGACTGCTTGTCCTTATACTCCACCTCGGCCTCTGCCAGCGCGCTTTGGCACGCCCAACTCCAATACACGGGCTTAAAGCGTTGTTTAAGTAGCCCCTTTTGCGCCACAATGCAAAGCATGCCATAAATGCTCGCCTCAAAGGCGTAGTCTAGGGTTTCATAGGGTTTTTCATAATCGCCCACCACGCCCAGCTGTAAAAACTCATTTCTTTGGATGTCTATGAATTTTTTAGCGTGGCTGTAGCAGCGTTTGCGAAACTCTAGGACATTGTCCTTATCTTTAAATTCTTTCTCCACTTGCTGTTCGATGGGCAGGCCATGGCAGTCCCAACCGGGGGTGTAATCCACGCAAAAGCCCGCAAAATAGCGGTGCTTGACCACGACATCTTTGAGGATTTTATTCAAGGCATGCCCGATGTGTAAATGCCCATTGGCATAGGGCGGGCCATCGTGCAGGTTAAAGCTCTCTTGCCCCTTGCGCTTGGCTTGCATGTGGGCATACACGCTCTCTTCTTGCCATTTGACATAGACTTTCGGGGCGTTTGCGCCCAAGTTTGCGCGCATGGGGAAAGTGGTGGTGGGTAAAATCAGGGTGTCTTTGTAGTCCATTGTTAATCCAAAATTTTAATGTATAGATGGCTTTGAGCTTTGGGGATGGTTTTGAGCGTGGGGATCGCCAAAACCTCGTAGCGTTTGGTTTGCTCTAAGTAGGTGATGGCGATGATGTCCCCGACCTTCACCTCTTTGCTCGGCTTGACTTTGAGCCCATTTAAGGCAACCACGCCCTCATTTAGCATGTCCAGCGCAATGGCGCGCCTTTTGGTGATGTTGGTGGCGTTTAAAAATTTATCAATACGCATTCTTTCATTCTAGCAAGCTGTGGCTAAAAATGGGCTTTTGCACTTTGTAGTGCGTAACACTTTTGAAAGTTTTATGGTAAAACAAGCAATCTTTAAAGAGCACCTGTTAATTGTCGAGGTCAAAAAATCCAGCGTGAAGGTCCGCTACAATAACACGATTGGCGATTTTGTCCCATATACGCAGGTGCATAATCAGTTTAAAGCCAGCTACAGCCCACCCACAATCGGCGAAACCGCCCTTTATCTTAAAATGGGGCGCTTTGGGCTCGTGCTGGGCACTTCTATTTTGCCCCAAGAGGTGGAGGACAGCCAAAAAGAGGACACCCAGATCATCAAATACAAGGATGGCACAACCACCACTTATTGCGATGAGGTGTTGAAGGTTCTCAGCCTCAAAGACTTGGTCATTGCATGTGAAACCGCTACGCTCAAGGCGTAAAAGAGCATTAAGGTGGAGTGCGACACGGCACAGGTTAAGGCGCAAAATACTCTAAATTTGGAGGCACAAACGGCTAAAATTAAGGTAAATTCTACCAGTGCGGATGCGCTTGATGTTACCCCACTCTTGAGCACATGACTAGGGGCAACACAGCGATCGCTGTGTTTCTCTTGGATAGGGTTCTTTGTGGGCTTGAAGTTGATGGAGGCAATGTTGCCCATTAATCAGGCTTTTTTAAAGCTGTAAGATTGTCTTGTTTTTGGTTGGGGTTTAGCAAGGTTTTGTTTGAGCTCTTGGAGCCTTTGTGTTTCTTTTGTTACCCTAACTTCTCTGGGCTCTTGCCCTCCTGTTATAAATGCGCTGATCTAAAACCTCATCGACCGCTTGCCGTTCAGCTATTTTCTTATCACTTTGCGTTTTAATAGCCTCTAGCTCCCTATGCATCTTTTTTTCAAAAATCGCAACTTCGAGGGATTAAACCAAGATACGGATCAAAAAACAAGCGACAGTTCTACAATAATACTTGTCAAACAAGCTATCTAAAATTTATTTTTGTTGATTTCTCATCGATATTGCTTACAATTCCATTTTCGCTAGTATTAGCTTACAAGCTTTTACTCACTGTTGTTTGCAGTAGTTGCCATCACTGATACTTATCTTTCCCCCTGCTAACCACTACATGGATCTAGTTAGGGGCGGTGGTTTGGTGTAGTAGCTCTAACTCTTTTTCCAAAGAGATGTATCAATTAAGGAGAGTTTGGACGACACTTGTAGGCTTTGTGCAGCCCTTGAGGTTAGATTAGATCTTATTTTCTAATACTCGTTGTTTGTAGCGTGCAAAGTGATGATGGCCTTATATCTCTTTTAAGAAAACCTAATAATGTGATCCAAGTCAAGCTTTGGGCTTGTTTTAAGTTTCTTTGTGCAAAAATCGAAACTTTATAGGCTAAAACTTAGGTCAAGAGGTGTTTTTTGTTATCCCGTTATTTCTTTCAAAAAGGTTTAGCCTTTGTGCCTAACCACCGCCTGCGCTATTTAAGTTTGAGTGTGGCGTGCTTGGGGATCGCCTTCGTGATAGGCATCATTGGGCTGTATTTAATGCCAGAGAGCGTAACGCATTGGACGAAGCAAAAATTCGGGCTGATGAGTTGGCTTGAGAATGTCCATTTAGGCCCTGTGTTTGACAACGATCTCTTCATTTTTAATTGGGTCTTGCACCCCTATTTTGGGGCGATTTATTTCATGCAAGCCCGTGTGGCGGGGTATAAGTTTTTTACGGGGGTGTTGTTCACGGCGTTGGTGTCGACCTTTTTTTGGGAGTATGGACTAGAGGCGTTTGTCGAAATCCCCAGCATCCAAGACTTGATCTGCACCCCCACCCTAGGCCCGCTCGTAGGCGAGGTGTTCTACCGCATCAGCCAGAGGCTACAAAGGTCCAACAAACTGCCTAAGTTTTTCGTGGGCTGTGCGCTCTTTTTCTTAGATTTCATCGGCTTTAGCATCCAAAAACTCGGCTTTGCTAGAGCTTGTGGGATATGCAATAAAAACGCCGTTTACCAACAAGACACCCCAAAATGCTAAATTCAACCCCCATGAAGTGAGGTTTTAATGCAATTTCAAGTTTCTAACCAAGCCAAGTTGCCCACCCCCTTTGGCGACTTCTGCTTACAATCCTTTAAAGAACAACGGGGGGCGTTGGAGTTAGACCATTTGGTGGTTTTCACTAAAGATTTGGGCGATCTGCCCTTAGTGAGGGTGCACTCAGAGTGCCTCACCGGCGATGTGTTTAGCTCGCAAAAATGCGACTGCGGGGGGGAGTTGAAAATGGCACTCGAGCGCATCAGCAAAGAGGGGGGGATGCTCATTTACCTACGCCAAGAGGGGCGGGGCATTGGGCTGTTTAACAAAATCAACGCCTACGCTTTGCAGGATCAAGGTTATGACACCATCGAGGCGAACGAGGCGATCGGCTTTAAAGATGATGAGCGTGACTACACGATCGTAAAACATATTTTCACGCACTACGGCATTAGTAAAATCCGCCTACTCACCAACAACCCCAAGAAAATAGAAGCCCTTGAGGCGTTTGTAGAGGTCGAGCGTTGCAGCATTTTAGTGCCCAGCAACTGCCACAACCACGCTTACCTACAGACTAAGAAGCTCAAAATGGGGCATTTGCTCTAATGTTAAGCTTTAATGAAGCCCTAGAGGTCATTGGGGCGAGTTTTTTAACCCCTCTTGGCAGTGAAAAGGTCTTGTTTGCAGACGCCCTAGGGCGTGTGTTGGCTGAGGACATTTTAGCCCCCAAAGACAGCCCCGTCCACCCAACCGCAAACATGGATGGCTACGCCTTTAGATTGGAGGATTTGGGCTTGTTGCAAACCCAGGGGCTCTTGGTGCAGGGGATCAACCCTGCTAGCCTGCAAGAACCCCCCATGTTAAAACCCGGGTGCACCTTTAAAACCTTTGTGGGAGCGAAAATGCCCATAGGCGCGGATGCGCTTGTGATTGTGGAAGAGGTGCAAGAACAGGCCGAGCGGATATTTTTAACACATAAAAATGGCAAGTACGATTGGATTCGCCCCATAGGCTCGCAGTATAAAAAGGGGGCGGTGGTGCTTGCCAAAGGGGATAAAATCACACCCTATGGCATAGGTGCACTCGCCGAGCACAACCAAGTCTTCGTGCAGGTGTATAAAAGGCCTCGTGTGGGGATTTTAAGCGGGGGGGCAGAGATTGTGGAGGTGGGCGCACCCATTGAGGGGGTGCGTAGCGTGAATAACCACATGCTAAAGGCGATGGCTGAGAGTCTAGGGGGCGAGGGCGTGCTCTACCCGCTCTTGCCCGACAAGCAAGAGAGCATCGAGCAAGCCATATGCCACGCCTTTAGAGATTGCGACATGGTCGTGACCACGGGGGGGATGAGCAAGGGGGATTTTGACTTCACCCAGCACGCGATCGCCAATGTGAGCGAGATCGCCTTTAAGGGGGCAAAGATCAAGCCGGGTAAGCCCGTGGCTTACAGCATTTGCGCCAAAGACGGCACGCATAAGCCCTTGCTTGCGCTACCGGGCAACCCCCCCGCTGCTGCGCTCACTTTTTATCTCTTTGGGGCGGCGGTCTTTGCCAAACTCTTCAACACCCCCTACGCCCCACCCTTCCAAGAAGCCACTTTAGAGGAGGATTTTGAAAAGCACGAGGAGCGCATGGAGTTTTTGGCGTGTGCGGTGTGTTTGAAAGGGGGGCGCTACTTTGCGAGCCTACGCCCTAGGGCGCATTTGCACGATGGCCACAGCGGCTTGTTGGTGCTTGAAGAGGGGGGGCGGACTTACAAAAAGGGCAGTGCTGTGCCGCTCTTGCTGCACTACATTTTTTAAGGAGTTTGATATGGTGTCTGTGCGTTTTTTAGGGCCGATCAAAGAGGAGAGCCTAGAATTAGACATTGCGAATTTAAAGGACTTGCGGGCAATCTTGCACGAAAAGGCGCAGATCAAGCCATGGCTTGCGATGAGCGCGGTTGCCATTAATGGCGTGCTCGTGGAGGATGCCAACACCCCCTTAAAGGCGGGCGATGAGGTCGTCATTTTACCGCCCGTGTGCGGGGGCTAGGCGTGTTGGAGGTTGTGGAGGGTGCGCTTAACACAAACGCCCTTTATGGAGCTTGGTCTAAACTCTGTGTGGAGCAAAATCTAGGGGCGTTGTGCGTCTTTAGCGGCTTTGTGCGCCCTGAAGAGGGGCTAGAGGGCTTGAGTTTTGAGGTGTTCATGCCCTTATTTGAGGCGTGGTTTGGCACATGGCAAGAGCGGGCGAAAGCGCAAGGGGTGTATTTGTGTTTGGCGCACTCAAAGGGCGATGTCTTGGTGGGGCAAGGCTCTTACATGACAGGGCTAATGGGCGCACACCGCCAAAAGGCGTTGGAGCTGTACGCCCCCTTTATTGAGGATTTCAAGCACAACGCCCCCATTTACAAATACGATTTAAGAAATGGGCAAAAGATTTACGCCAAGGATCGAAGCCATCCATTGAAAGGGAGCGGATTACTGCAATGACAACAATCAATATCGGCGTGGTGGTGGCAAGCGATCGCGCCAGCACGGGTATTTACGAGGATTTGAGCGGGCTAGCCATTAAAGAAGTTTTAAGTGAATACATTTTAAACCCCCTAGAGTTTATCTACCGCCTCTTGCCAGATGAGCAGACTGTATTAGAGCAGACTTTAAAAGAGCTTAGCCAAACTTGCGCATTGATTGCCACCACAGGGGGCACAGGACCCGCCCCAAGGGATGTTACACCCGAAGCCACTAAAGCGGTGTGTTCTAAAATGTTGCCCGGTTTTGGGGAACTGATGCGCGCCACGAGCTTAAAATATGTCCCCACGGCGATTTTATCGCGCCAAAGTGCGGGCATTTGCGGTTCTAGCCTCATTGTCAATTTGCCCGGCAAGCCCAAGAGCATTAGGGAGTGTTTAGAGGCGGTGTTTCCGGCCATTCCTTACTGCATTGATTTGATCGGGGGTCCCTACATTGAGGCAAACCCTGAGAACATTAAGGTCTTTCGCCCCAAAAATGCTTAGCCACCTAGACAGCAACCAACACCCCACAATGGTGCATGTAGGGGACAAGGCGCACACAGAGCGCAAGGCGGTTGCCAGCGGGCAGATTTCTATGAGCGCTGATGCTTACAACGCCATTGTGGGGCAGACCATCAAAAAGGGACCCGTGCTGCAAACCGCCATCATCGCTGCGATCATGGGGGCTAAACAAACCAGCTCTTTAATCCCCCTATGCCACCCTCTAAACCTCTCTAGCGTGCAGGTGCAGGTGCAGGAGTTAGAAGAACTTTGTGCCTTTAAGCTATTTGTATCTGTAACCTACACGGGGCAAACGGGCGTAGAAATGGAGGCACTTATGGGCGTGAGTGTGGGGCTTTTAACGATTTATGACATGGCTAAAGCGGTGGATAAGGGCATGGTGATTAGCGATGTGCGCCTAGAATCTAAGAGTGGGGGCAAAAGTGGGGATTATAAGGGCTCTTAAGCTATTAGCATAAATGCGCTATAATAAGGGCTTTATCTAAAAAATCTACGCTAATTCAAGGAGAACAGATGCGACTAAAAACATGGCTTATCGGGGTGGGGTTGGCTGTCGCTTTTGTGGGCTGTGGGCCAAATATTACGGTTACAAATAATGTCCCTCTGCGCTTGGCTTATAAGAGTAGCACCGCTAAAGCCCCCGCCACGCACAAACAGATCATGATCTTAAAGCCCTTGTTGCAATACAGCGACAACATCGCTAAAGAGTATGAAGCCCGCTTTAAAAGGCAGCTCACTCTAAAAATCCAAGCTCTGCTAGACAATCAAGGCTACAAAGCCACGATCTTAGATGTGAGCGATAAAAATGACTTGACCTTTTCGCAAAAACGCGATAACTATTTAGGACTAGAGATCAGCGGGGAGGTGGTGTTAAGACCCGACCCCAAAACCACAGAGCAGAAGAAATCTAGCCCCGGGCTTATTTTCTCCACAGGCATGGATGTAACCAAAGGTGCACTTTTGGCAATGGGCTACATTAAAGTGGTCTTCATTGAGCCCGAGAGTGGGGAGGCAGTGGATTCGTTCATGATTGATCTGAGCGAAATTGATGTGAGGGAGCCTTTTATAAAATCCACGCGCTCCGAGCACACCGGGGGGCTTTTAAGCTCGCTGTATAAAGGTAAAGACGACTCCAACGATGCCGTGAAAAAGGCACTCAACACGATCTTTAGTGCCGTGCTCGCCAAAATTGACGCCAAAATGACCCAAGAGAAGATCCAAGCCTACGCTAAAGACATTGCTGATCTAAAAGCCCAACGCAAATACTGATGTTATCTCCCCGTTTAGATTGGGCTAAACGGGCAATCCAAGCCCTTTTAATTGCCCTTGCTTTCAGCCTTTTTTTGAGTTTCTTTTTAAGCCTACTGCGTCTAGGTTTCATTCTTTATAGCGGGCTTTACGAGGGCGCACTTAGCCACCCCCTACCCTTCGATCAAATCGCTCAAGTGCTCAAAGATGGCTTTAAATACGACAATAGAGTTGCGGCGGCGGCTTCTTTGATTTTCTTAATCCTTGCCCTAGTGCGTGCCAAAGCCGCCCACATTTTTGCCCTATTTGTGCTGGTCCTTTGTTTGTTCTTGCAAGTGGCAAACATCACCTACTACGAGATTTATGGCGTGGCGTTCGACACGAATTTATTAGATGCGTTTAACCAAACCCCCAAAATCTTAATGGGCATGGCACTGCATAGCGAATACCATATCCCCACTAAAGTGTTTGTGTGGATTGTATGTAGTCTACTGGTGGGTTTTATCTACCATAAATTTGTGCATAAAGTGGAGCAACTTGCTAGTGGGTTTCAAAGCCTACCCTTTAAGCCCGTGTGCGGTCTTTTAGTGGCTAGTTTCTCTGTGTGGACTCTTTATTGCATCAACTCGCGTTTGGCTTTAACTGAAGTGTCGCTAGATCTCATCACTAAACCTGCCAAAGACCCCTTTTTGCGCCAAGTAACCATAGGGGCTTTTAGAAACCTTTATTTAGTTTTTAAGGGTTATAAAAGTAGCCAAAATGTCCACTTTTCTAGTTTCACTAATAAAAGCTTATTGCAAGCCAGTATCGACTACTTCAATCTGCCCCCCACCACCAAGCTCCCCCTAGATTTAAGAAAACTCTTAAGCCACACTAGCCAAAACCCTACTCCCCCCACGATCCAACATGTTTTTTACATCGTGTCCGAATCGCTCTCTAGCTGGCACTTCGATCCACGCTTTGATGCGATCCACTTAGTCAGTGCCCTAAAGAGCCTCAATGACCAGCAACACGGCTTTATCTTCCCCCTATTCATAGAAAATGCCAGACGCACGGTTAAAAGCCTCGATGTGCAGCTCACGGGGCTCTTTGACCTCAACGATACGAACTTTGTCAATATGAGCGTGAATATCCCAAGCCTACCCACTGCCATCGGTAACCAAATGAAGGGGCTAGGCTTTGACACCACCTTTTACTATGGGGGCAGCGGGATTTGGAATAGGCTCGATCGTTTCAGCAAGAAAGAAGGTTTTGATCATTTTGTGTTCAACACCTATTTAATAGACTTTGCAAAAGAACAACTAAAGATCAACCCCAAAGCTTACCCCAGCCCCTTAGAAAGCGACTGGGGCGTGCACGACAATGTGCTTTTTGATTACATCTTAAACAACACCCCCACGGATAAGAAAACCTTTAGCATGGTGATGACCCTAAGTAACCACCCCACTCGCAATGTCAATTTAAAAGCCTTTGGCGTGCCTATAGAGAAGATCAAAGACTTTGTCGCCCACTCTAAGGACAAAAACATGCCAGATGCAATTTTCTTAGGGCATGTGTATTGGTATGACAAAATCCTAGTGGACTTCATTAAAAAAGCCAGTGCCAAATTCCCCAATGCGCTCTTTGTCATCACGGGCGATCACTTTGACCGCAGTTTTGTCTATGCTAAGGACAACTACTACTGGACTAAGAGCGTGCCCCTAATCATCTATGCCCCCAGCCTCACACCCAAACTTACTACTTGCATCGGCTCACACATCGACATCGCCCCCACGATTATGGAGCTGGTCGCCCCCAAGGGCTACAAATACGCGAGCTTTGGCAAACCCCTTTTTAGCAACGCGAGCAGTGGTGGCAAAGATTGCGCCATTAGAAAACCTTTTGTGTGGGGGCAATCTAAGGATTTTGCCCTAGGCTTTGAGGCGGTGGCAGGACAGAGCCAAAAAAGCGGGCTGGATTTTGTCTATACAGATAGCGGCGCGCTCTTGTATGTCAAAGAGCACGCATGGGTGAAAGCCCCGCTTTTAGAGGCAGACACCACCCTAGCTAAGGAACTTAAGGATAAAAAACAAATTGCCAATGGCCTTAGCTGGCACTATCTCTTTAAAGGCCCCATTTTAAAATAGGGGCTTGAGGCTTACATGTAATTTGTGAGGCTCATTTGGTTGATTTTACTCGCTGAGGCTAAGGACGCGTCGTAATTGTTGCGCAGTTGGGCGAACTTGTTATAAGTTTGGGCAACATCGGTGCCGGTGGTGTCGGCACGGATCGACTCGACTTGGTTTTTCAACACCTCGTTGCGGCGCATGACATGGGAGAAGTTGCGGCTGTGTGCCCCGTTGGAGGCGATGATCTTTTCAATGTGATCGCTCAAGTGATCGATTAGGGCGATCCCATTTTGTATCCCAATGTTACGCATTTCTGGCCCATAGCCTTGCAAGCTATCAGGGCGGTCGATCCCCTCGCTTACCGCTTGGATCACTTGGTCTAATTGCTTGAAAAAGTGGATGTGGGGGGTGTCGATCGTGGGGGCGTTGTTGGCATTAAGACGGATGGCAGGCGTGTCGCGTCTTAAGCTCTCGGGGCTAAAGTCGCTCGCCTTGTTGTCGTAAAACATAAATTGCATGGGGGTCTGGGAGTGTATTTTGTCGTGGATTTGCACCTGCCCCCGATCATTCAGGCTAACATCCACCCTTGCATCCGCCTGTTTTAAGAGGGATAAAAACGCGTCCTTGCTCGCCTTAGAGGGGGCGTTGCTTTGGGCTTGCTCGTATTCCTTGGGGTCACTGTTACTGAAATTAAAGGCTAGGCTCATCGCATCCATCAGCTGGCGGTAGGTGAAGTCGTTGGGTTTAGTCAAGCTGGGGGTTTTATCATCTCTATTATAAAGGGGAATGTGATACACCCCGCCCTCTTTTTTGGGCAGATCTAAAAATGCCCCCCCGGGGCTTAGGTGCAGCTGGGCGGTTATATCCACGCCGTTGTCGTCTTTAAGCACCATGGTGTAGTCTTGTTGGGTGATTTTTGCGCCCATCACAGAGGCTAGGGTGCTTGCTCCTGTGGCATAATCCATGCTCTTAGGCACGATTTGGGACACATTGCTGTGTAAATACGCCCCTTGGCGGCTGAAGTAGGTTTGCTTGTAGGTGTCGGCGTAATCTAGGGGCAGGGCTTCAGTTGGCGCACCTTTTGCGTCTAGGCTGGTGATTTTAAGGCTAAAGCCACTTGGGCCATCAAAAGGGGGTTTGTTGCTATCGTGCGCCTTGTTGCGGACATTGTTGTCCACGATTCTTAAATGTCCATCGTTAGAGAGCTCCACATCCAGCTTGCCCCCAAAGTGGCTTTTGATCCCATCCATTAAATCCTGCATGGTGGTGTTGGGGGTGATGGCTAAAATCAAGGGCTCTAGAGGGGTTTCATCCACGCGACCATCGGGCGTATTGGGGCGCGTGCCCTCAATTTTAAGGCTTGCCACACTAGGACCTAGAATGTCCTTTAAGGGGGTGTTTCTGGTGGCGGGGGTGTTGTCGTCTGTGGTGATGAAGGCACTTTTGATGTCGTGCATACGGTGATCGTAGGGGTAAAGCGTGCTTTGCAAACTCTCTAGCGAGCGGTTAGCCACAAACGCGCTTTTTACATAGGTGCTCACCCTTGCCCCACTTGCGAACAAATCATTTAAATTGTCTACATTTTTATCACTAGAGATCATATGAAAGTCTAAAGTGGCGCGCCCCGGGGTTAAATCTCTGATCTCAATCTCCCCCCATGCGTTTAAGGACACCTGCACGACTTGGTTCGTGGAAGTGTTGCCATACGCCTTGCCGATTTGATCGAGCAAATCCTGCACTCTTGTGGCATCGTCTTTATTATTGTAGCCCTTGTCTAGCGCAAATTTTGCCTTAAAGGCACTGCCATCGGGGCGCACCCCTTGCAAATAAAAAATCTCGGGTTTGTCATTTCTAGGGTCGTTGTCGGTGTCGCCAATAAGATCGCGCAGCGTGTCTTGGGCGTTGATGTAGACTTCCTGCGGGTTTTGGGTGCGGTTGTAGGCGTCCATGATATCCGGGTGCAACTTGCTTTGGTTGAGCTTTTTGATGTTGGCGGTGATGATCTTTTGGCGGTCTACATCCTTGCCCAAGAAGAGGTTCTGCCCACTGACATTGTAGGGGATTAAATTATTGGAGCCGATCAGGGCATTTAAATTTTCGTTGTTGCCGTAGTAATTGCCCGCTTGATCAAAGGGGGGGCGGTCGACCTTGCTCCCGCCAAAAATATACTCCCCCCCCACCGAGGTGTTGGCAACATTGATCATGTGCTCTTTGAGTTTTTGCAAGTCTAGGGCGATGGCTTGGCGGGAGGTCGTGGAGTGTGCATCGCTGGCAGCTTGGATAAGTTTCGTTTTAAATTGCTCCATCGTGCTGGAGAGCTCGGTTAGGGCTTTGTCGGTGTTGAGCGTGGAAGTGTAGGCGCTTTGGGCGACATCGTGGGCTTGATCGAGGGTGTTGGATTCAAAGCCGTATTTCAAGTTTTGGTTATTGACTTGGCTATTTTGGTAGCCATACTCGGCCTTAAGCCCCGAGGCAATTTGGTTGTTGGCGGTGTTGAGCTTATTTTGGAGCGCATTTTGATAGTAGTTGATTTGGTTGTAGCGGTTGCCATCGGTGATGCGCATAAGACTTCCTTTTCAATTATCTACCATACAAACATGCAATATATATACCACTTCGTTAAGGAAAAATTTTAGGTTTCTTGTGCTAGAATAGACCCTAATTTTAATTTCTAATTTTAGGCGGAGATATGTTTTATGCGGTCTTTAAAAATGGGGGCAAGCAATACAAGGTGCAAGAGGGCGATGTTGTCTTGCTAGACAGGCTGGGCTTAGAGCCTAAAACGCATTTTCAAATCCACGAGGTGCTTACCATCTCTAAAGAAGGGCAAGTGTCCTATGGAAGTCCCTTCATCAATGGGGCGCAGATCGAGGCGGAGGTCATCAACGAGGGGCGGGGCAAAAAGGTCGTGATCTTTAAAAAACGCCGCCGCAAGGACAGCAAAACTAAACGAGGCTTTCGCCGCGACTTCACCCGCGTCAAAATCACAAAAATCGTAGCATAAAGGATTAAAGCATGGCACACAAGAAGGGACAGGGCAGCACCCAGAATAACCGCGACTCTGCGGGGCGCAGACTAGGCGTTAAAAAGTTTGGCTCGGAGTTTGTGCGGGCGGGCAATATCATCGTGCGCCAAAGAGGCACTAAAGTGCACCCCGGCAAAAATGTGGGGTTGGGCAAAGACCATACCCTTTTTGCCTTGATCGATGGCGTGGTGCACTTCAGCCACAAAGACAAACACCGCAAACAAGTTTCCGTATTTCCTAAATTGGCTTGATATGAGAAGTCTAACCCTTTTTTGCCTCAGCTGTCTGTGCTTGTGGGCTAAAGAGGGCGGGACCTTGATTTACGCCAGGGGGGCGGATGGCTCGGGGATGGACCCGGCGCTGGTCGTGGATGGGGAGAGTTATGCCGCCACTTCTAATATCTATGAAACTTTAGTGCGCTTTAAATACGGCTCGACTGAGATTGAGCCCGCCCTAGCAAGCAGCTGGGAGATTTCTAAAGATGGCCTCACCTACACCTTCCACTTACGCCACGGGGTTTACTTCCAAACCACCCGCTACTGGGATGAAAAGTCTGAGCTCACCGCTAAAGATGTGCTCTTTTCCTTTGAGCGGCAGACGGGGAAAGTGCCCTACTACAAAGGGGCAAAATCCTATGGCTACTGGGCGAGCATGGGCATGTCCTCCATCATTAAAAAAATCGAAGCCTTAGATAAATACACGGTGCGCTTCACCTTAAAACACCCCGAAGCCCCTTTTTTGGCGGATTTGGGCATGGATTTTTTAAGCGTGCTTTGTGCCGACTACGCCGCCCACTTAAAAGACCTAAATAAAGAGGATGAGCTTACTAGAAAGCCCATAGGCACGGGGCCTTTTAAATTAGCGACCTGGTTTAGGGACGATAAAATCGTGCTTTTAAAAAACAACGACTATTGGGGTCCTAAGGCGCATTTAGACCGCGTGGTGCTAAGGGTGATCCCTAACCCCTCTGTGCGTGCCCTAGCTTTGCAAAGAGGGGAGGTGTCTATCATTAGCGCGCCTAATCGCAACGAAATCCCTCGCTTGGCAAGCTTGCCCGGGATCGCTGTGGATGAAAAACCCGGCTTGTTTGTAACTTGGATGAGTTTAAATTTAGAGAAAAAGCCCTTTGACAACCGCCTCGTGCGCCTAGCCATCAACCACGCCATCAACACACAAGATTATGTCAAAATCGTGTATGAAAACTACGCCACGCCGGCCATCAACCCCATGCCCCCCTCCATGTGGGGGTATAACAAGGATATAAAACCCTATGGCTACGATTTAAAAGTCGCCAAAGAGCTTTTAGCCAAGGCGGGCTACTCTAATGGCTTTGAAACCACGCTTTTTACCGCCTCCAAATACAACAAACAAGCCGCCGAGTTTATACAAGCGCAATTGGCAAAGATCGGCATTCAAGTGAGGATCGAATTTTTTGAGTGGGGGACCTACCTTAAAAAAGTGGCGATGGGCGAGCATAAAATGGCGTTCAGTGGCTGGAAGGCAGACACGCCCGATCCGGACAACTTTTTATATATTCTATGGAGCAAAGAGGCGGCGGCAGAGATCCCCACGCGCAACGGCTCTTTTTATAAGAGTGATGCCTACTCTAGGCTGGTTACAAAAGCCAAATATCTCTCCAGCCAAGCCAAACGCGCCACTCTTTATCAAAAAGCCCAAGAGGTCTTCCACAACGACGCCCCCTGGGTGCCCCTAGCCTACCCTTATAGCATTGTGGCGCGGCTTAAGAGTGTGCAAGGCTATCAAGTGAGTGGGGTGCAGATCAACCGCTTTGCGCATGTCTACTTCTCTAAATAAAAATGTTGCTTTTTTTGCTCAAGCGGATTTTATGGACGATCCCCACTTTATTTGGGGTGAGTGTCTTGGTTTTTTCCATGGTGCATTTAGTCCCGGGCGATCCGGCTTTGGTGATTTTAGGCGAACATGCCAATAAGGAAGCCCTAGAAGCCTTGAGGGAGCAAATGGGCTTAAACAAGCCCCTTTTAGAGCAGTATTTGAGCTACATAAACCACATTTTGCACGGAGATTTGGGCACTTCTTTAGTCTCAGGTGAGAGTGTGCTCGAGGCGTTTTTACAACGCTTCCCGGCAACTTTGGAGCTCTCTTTAAGCGCGCTTTTTATCGCCCTTATTGTGGGGCTAGCCACAGGCATTTTAGCCGCCATTAAACGCTATAGCCTCTTTGACAATCTTAGCATGGGCTTTGCTTTGGCCGGGGTGAGCATGCCCGTGTTTTGGCTAGGGCTAATGCTGATCTATTTTTTCAGCGTGAAACTGGGCTGGTTTCCCGTCTTTGGACGGCTCAACGATGCCTACTACTTAGACGGACCCACGGGATTTTATTTGATCGATAGTTTGATCGCCGGCAATTTGCCCGCCTTCTTTGACGCGCTGCGCCACTTGGTGTTGCCTAGCATCGCTCTAGCCACGATCCCCACTGCCATCATCGCGCGCATGACCCGCGCGAGCATGCTCGAAGTTTTGCAAGAGGACTATGTGCGCACTGCACAAGCCAAGGGCTGCCCCCCTTGGCGCGTGATCCTTATCCACACCCTAAGAAACGCCTTGATCCCAGTAACCACCGTGGTGGGGCTCATGCTTGCTGGGCTTTTGGCGGGCAGTATCCTCACAGAGACCACCTTTTCGTGGCCGGGCGTGGGGCGCTGGATGGTCAATGCCTTGAACCAAAGAGATTTTCCCATCATCCAATCCTCCAGCCTCATTGTGGCAGTGATCTTCGTGGGGGCGAATTTAGTTGTGGACATTCTCTACGCCTTCATCAATCCGCAGATCAGGCTGAGTTAATGGAGCGTTTCAAGGCCTTTTGGGAGAATTTTAAACAGAATAAAGCCGGTTTAGTCGGGCTGTTTTTGCTCATGGTGTTGGTCTTTTGCGCCCTCTTTGCTCCCATGCTCGCCCCCTATGATCCCACTTTGCAAGACGCTAAAATGCGGCTTGTGGTGCCTTTCTTTGTAGAGGGGGGCAGTGGGGCGCATTGGCTGGGCACGGACGATTTGGGGCGCGACATTCTCTCGCGCCTGCTCTATGGGGCGCGCATTTCCTTAACCATTGGCGTAGTCGCAGTGGGCATTGCCGTATTCTTTGGGGTCATCTTTGGGCTTGTGGCGGGCTACTTTGGCGGCTTGATCGACATGCTCACCATGCGTTTTATGGACCTCATGCTCTCCCTGCCCTCTATTCTACTCATCATCATCGTGGTGGCGATCTTGGGGCCCTCGCTCACCAATGCCATGCTGGCGATTGGGATCGTGGGCGTGCCCGGGTTTGCCCGCATTGTGCGCGCTAGCGTGTTGGCAGAAAAGCAAAAAGAATACACCCAAGCCTCCAAACTCAACGGCTCTTCGCATGGGCGTTTAATGTTTGTGGTGATCTTGCCTAATTGCACCGCCCCACTTGTGGTGCAAGCCACTATGGGCTTTGCCGGGGCGGTGTTGGAAGCGGCGGGTTTAAGCTTTTTGGGGCTAGGCGCCCAGCCACCCAGCCCCGAGTGGGGTGCGATGCTCATGGACGCTTTGCAATTCATCACCACTTCACCTTGGACTTTAGTCTTCCCGGGGTGCATGATTTTTCTAACCGTGATGGGCTTTAACCTTGTGGGCGATGCGATCATGGATGCGCTCGATCCCAAAAGGTCTTAGCGTGGCAAATCTCTTAGAAGTTACCGACTTACAGACCTACTTTTCCACCAAGAACGGGCTTGTTAAAGCCGTGGATGGGGTGAGCTTTTCAGTCGCACCCGGGCAAAGTGTGTGTTTAGTGGGCGAGAGTGGGAGCGGCAAGAGCATGAGCGCATGGTCGATCATGGGGCTTGTTAAACCCCCGGGCAAGGTCGTGGGCGGACAGATTCTCTTTAAGGGGCAAAACCTTTTAGAATTTAGCCCCAAGCAAATGCAGGCCTTAAGGGGCAGCCAAATTGGCATGGTCTTTCAAGAGCCTATGACAAGTTTAAACCCCAGCTACACGATTGGCTACCAAGTCGCCGAGGTCTTTAAAATCCACCAGCCCATCCTAAGCGCGGCGCAAGTTAAAGAGAAGAGCATGCAGGCTTTGGGGCAGGTTGGGCTTGGGGCAGATAAATTCAACGCCTACCCCTTCAATTTGAGCGGAGGGCAACGCCAAAGGGTGGTGATCGCAATGGCAATGGCGTGTGCGCCGGATCTACTCATCGCCGATGAGCCCACCACAGCCCTAGATGTTACAATCCAAGCCCAAATCCTAGATTTAATGCAAGGCCTGCAACAAAGCAAGCAAATGGCCATGCTGTTCATCACGCATGATTTGGGCGTGGTCGCACAACTTGCCGATGTCGTGGTCGTGCTTTACAAGGGCGAGGTGGTGGAGAAAGCCAGCGCCAAAGACCTATTTAACGACCCACGCCACCCCTACACGAGGGCATTATTAGAGGCGATCCCAAAGCCCGGGCAAAGAAAAGTCCGCCTAGCTAGCGTGGATGAAAATGTCAATTACCTAGATTTCCCCAAAGAGATACGATGTTAAGAGCAGAAAATCTCAAAAAATCCTATGGTGCGCTGGAGGTGCTAAAAGGGATCAACTTCACGCTAGAGCCTAAAGAGATTTTGAGCTTAGTTGGTGAGAGCGGGTGTGGCAAGAGCACGGCGGCTAAAATTTGCGTGGGGATGCAGCCGGCCAGCGAGGGAGAGGTGTTCTTTGAGGGCAAGCCTTTAAGCAAGTTTGGGGCTAAAGAGTGGCGCGCTTACCGCCAAAGCGTGCAAATGGTCTTTCAAGACCCCTACTCTAGCCTTAACCCCCGTTGGCGTATCCAAGACATCATCGCCGAACCCTTGCTCTTAAACACGAATTTAAGCAAGAGCCAAAGGCACAAGCGGGTGCTAGAAATCATGGCGCAAACGGGGTTAAAAGAGGAGTGGGCGACAAGGTATCCGCACCAATTCTCCGGAGGACAAAGGCAGAGAGTCGGCATTGCAAGGGCATTAATCCTAAAGCCTAAAGTGCTTATTTGCGATGAACCGGTATCTGCCCTAGATGTGTCTATCCAAGCGCAGATTTTAAACTTACTTCTAGACTTGCAAGCCCAGCTGGGCTTAAGCTATCTTTTTATTAGCCACGATTTGGGCGTGGTGGAGCACATCAGCGATCGTATTTTGGTGATGGAGGGGGGTGTGATTGTGGAAGAGGGCAGCGTAGAGAGTGTGCTAGGTAGCCCCAAACACCCCTATACTAAGAAGCTTTTAAACGCCGTCCCCCACCTAGACAAAATGTTACAACGATTCAAAGACTAAAAAGGGTTCTATTTCAATGTTTGTAGATTGCGTAGAGATTGTGGCGGCTTCGGGCAAGGGGGGGCCGGGCTGTGTGAGTTTTAGGCGCGAAAAGTTTGTCATGGAGGGCGGACCGGATGGGGGCGATGGGGGCGATGGGGGCGACATTGTCTTTAAAGTGGATAGCAACAGCGACACACTCAGTGCCTTTAGGGGCAAGAAGCACTACAAGGCGCAAAATGGCGCGCCCGGTGGGCCTAAAAATTGCAGCGGCAAGAGGGGGCAGGATTTGGTGATTTCTATCCCCCCCGGGACGCAAATTTTCAACGCCGATACGGGGGGGTTGCTCTGCGATTTAGTGGAGAGTGGGGCACAAATCACCCTGCTTAAAGGGGGCAAGGGGGGGCTTGGCAATGTGCGCTTTAAGAGCGCGTCCAAACAACGCCCCACCTACGCCCAAAAGGGTATGGCAGGGCAGAGCCTAAACCTGCGCCTAGAGCTCAAGCTCATCGCCCATGTGGGGCTCGTGGGCTTTCCAAATGCCGGTAAAAGTACGCTCATTAGTGTGCTCTCAAACGCCCGCCCTAAAATCGCCCCCTACGCTTTCACAACCCTAATCCCCAATTTGGGCGTGGTGCAGGCTGGGCAGTTTAAAGAGTTTGTGATGGCGGATATTCCCGGGATCATTTCCGGGGCAAGCGAGGGCAAAGGCTTGGGGCTAGACTTTTTGCGCCACTTGGAGCGCACGAAGTTTTTATTGTTTGTGCTCGACACCACTTACGATGTCCAAGAGCAATACACGCAACTCCGCCACGAATTGGCACACTTCTCTAGTGAGTTAGCGCAAAAAGATTTTGGCGTGGCGTTAAACAAAATGGATACAGGACAAGTTCCCGAATTTAGCGACCCAAAGGCTAAGTTTGTGCTGCCCATTTCAGCCGCCACGACTGAAAACACGGGGCAGTTATTGCAGCTTTTGACCCAAGCCCTGCATTTGGGCTAGTATATGCCTCTTTTTTTTGCTAAAGATTTTAAAGATACAGAGAACACGAGCCTAGCCATAGGCAAGTTTGACGGCGTGCATTTGGCGCACCAAAAATTATTGAGCTTGCTAGACGACAAGGGGGCGGTGCTGATTGTGGATTGGCAGAGGACTAAGGGGGTGCTGACTTCCTTAAAAGAGCGCATCGCCCTGCTTAAAGCCCATGCCAAGAGGGTGTATTTCTTGCCTTTAGAACAGGTTTGTACGCTCTTGCCCGGGGAGTTTGTTGCGCTCTTGTTAGCTAAATGCCCGCATTTACAAAAAATTGTTGTGGGCTATGATTTTCACTTTGGGCTTAATAAAATGGGAGACACGCAAACTTTGCAAAATCTCTTGCCCCCCCAAATTTGCCTAGAGATCATGCCCGCCTTTAAAATCAAGGGCATGGTCTTGCACGCCCGCCATATCCGCACCTGCCTTAAGAGGGGTGAGGTTGCGCTCGCTGCGCAGTTTCTCACCCGCCCCTTTAGCCTAGAGGGGGCGGTGATCTCAGGGCAACACTTAGGCAGCAACCAACTTTACCCCACACTCAACATGGCGATTCCCCCAAATGCCCTACTGCCCGCCTTTGGGGTGTATGCCGTGCAGGTGCAGCTGGAGGGCAGCTCTCAAATTTATGCGGGTGTGAGCTTTTTAGGCGAGAGGCTGAGCACAGATAGGCACTTAGCCCTAGAAACCCACCTCATCAACGCCCACCTACCCACCCCCCCCAAAGCCCTAAAGGTGTCCTTTATCCAAAAAATCAGGGATAATGTCTTTTTTGACAATCTGCCCGATTTGAAGGTACAAATCAGTAAGGACTTACAGCAAGCCAAAGCCCTCTTAAAGCCCGAGTAAGAGCAAGTTTGTTAGAATAGCCCCACTTTCCACTAAAGGCATTTTATGGACTTGAAAGACACCCCTACTTTAGAGAAAATGGCAACCACTTTGCGCTTTTTATGCGCCGACATGGTGCAAGAAGCCAATAGCGGACACCCCGGCGTGGCGATGGGTCTAGCCGACATCGCCGTTGTTTTAAGCCACCATTTGCACTTAAACCCCAAAAACCCTAAATGGCTGGAGCGCGACCGCCTGGTTTTTAGCGGAGGGCATGCGAGCGCACTTGTCTATGCGCTCCTGCACTTATGGGGCTTTAATGTGACTTTAGAGGATTTAAAGGCATTTAGGCAATTGCACTCTAAAACCCCAGGACACCCCGAGTATCAACACACGGAGGGCATAGAGGTTACCACAGGTCCACTAGGGCAGGGCTTTGCCAATGCCGTGGGATTAGCCATGGCAAGCAAGTTAGCCCAAGGCACGCTAGGCGCGGCGTTTAGCCATAAAGTCTATTGCTTATGTGGGGACGGGGACTTGCAAGAGGGGGTGAGTTATGAGAGTGCGTCCTTAGCGGGGCATTTGGGACTTGATAATCTCATTGTGCTTTATGATAGCAATGCCATCACCATTGAGGGGGACACAAACTTAGCTTTTAGCGAAAATGTGCGCCTGCGCTTTGAGGCTCAAGGGTGGGCGGTGCTTGAGTGTCAAGGGCATAACTTCTTAGACATTGACAACACCTTAAACACCGCTAAACAAAGCGACAAGCCGACTTTAATCATCGCCCACACCACCATAGGCAAGGGGGCGTTAGAGCTAGAGGGCAGCGCAAAGACACACGGCGCGCCCTTGGGGGCTGAGGTGTTAAAACGAGCCAAAGAGGCTTTAGGGTGGGCGCACCCCCCTTTTTATATCCCCGAAGAGGTGAAACTACACTTTAGTCTGCAAAGGGGAGAGGGGGAAGAAAAGCTTTGGGCGCAAGACTTAAGTGCTGAAACAAAAGAAAAAATCGCCCATTTGCAAGCCAAGGACTTTAGCAAGGTGGCTTACCCCGTGTTTGAGCTGGGGCAAAAATGCGCCACAAGGGCGAGCAATGGGGTGATTTTAAACGCCATTAGCCAAGCGTATTTGGGTTTTGTAGGGGGCAGTGCTGACTTAGCCCCCTCTAACAACACCCGCTTAAAAGAGCAGGGGGATTTTTTAAAGGGGCAGTGTGGGCGCAATTTGCACTTTGGCATACGAGAGCATGCGATGGGGGCAATCTGTAATGGGATTTCTAATTATGGCTTGTTTGTGCCCTTTTGTGCGACCTTCTTTGTCTTTAGCGACTATTTAGCTCCCGCTTTGCGCCTAAGTGCGCTCATGCAAAACCAAGTCTATTACATTTTCACGCATGACAGCATCGGCGTGGGTGAAGACGGAGCGACCCACCAGCCCATAGAGCAGTTGAGCCATTTAAGGGCGATTCCTAACTTTGAGGTCTACCGCCCTATGGACGCGCATGAAAATGTGCTATGTTGGCAAGTGGCTTTAAAAAGGAACAAAAGTGCCGCCTTTATGCTCTCTAGGCAGGATTTAGAGGTGGCAAGCAGTGCGAACCTAGAGCAGGTGCAAAGGGGGGGGTATGTGCTACACAAAAGCGCAAGAGAACCACAGATAAGCCTACTTAGCAGTGGGAGCGAGGTGTTGCCTTGTTTAAAAGCCGCCGCCCTTTTGGAGGCTGAGAACATCGGGGTGCAAGTGGTGAGCGTGCCTTGCTTTGATCTCTTGTTGCGACAAGAGCAAGACTACTTAAACACGCTCTTAGTGGGAGAGGTTTTGGCCGTGGAGGCAAGCAGGGGGTTAGAGTGGTTTAAATTTGCTGATAGCGTGCTAGGCATGGAGAGTTTTGGCAAGTCGGGCAAGGGGGCGGATTTGTTTAAGCATTTTGGTTTTAGCCCTGAGAATATCGCCAGTAAGGCTAGGGCATTACTATGAAAGAGTCCTTGTATGTCTTTAGCCACCAAAGAGCGTGTAAGGCGTTTTTAGCCAAACAACCCGAGGGCTTTTTGCCCGCCACCCTGAGCGTGAAGGACTTTTACGCCCAAGCAAGCTATGTCCCAAACCTCGTCAAAATCCCCAAAAGTGTGCGCCAGCTGCTCTTGGCCAATGCCATTGAAAAGGTGTTAAAAGAACTGCCCGAAAAGGACAAATCCTTATTAGTCTTTGAAACAAGCTTTTTAGGCTACTTAGAGAGCAGTAACTTTGTGGGGCACTTTTTTAATGAGCTTGCCAAATTTGATTTGGACATTTTTTCTATCCAAGAGCGCGATATTTATGGCGACTACACCCACCATTTGGAGGTGCTAGAGCGCATTTACACCCACTACACCACACAGCTAAAAGAGCTTGGCTTTTACGATCCCATTTTGCGTTTAAAGCCAGAGATTCTCCCCGAGGTTTTACAAAAATTCTCGCATATTGAGTTTTATTTGGGCGGTTCTTTAAACCTCTATGAGCAAGAACTGCTTTTTGCAATGGGCGCAATTGTGCCTATTTTCTTGCATTTAAGCGTAGATCGTTACAACAGAAGGTTTTTAGACTTTCTGCACTTGGAGCTAAAAGAGGACTTTTACTATAAAATTGACCTACAAGCCCTACTAAAGGGCGAGAACCCCATATTGCAAAGCACCCCTAAACCCCCCACCAAAAACATAACCATCCACCACTGCAACACCCGCTTAGAGCAAGTGGGGCTTGCCCTAGCTAAGGTGCAAGAGTGGCTAGAAGCAGGGCTTGAGAGCACGAAGTTAGCCATCATCACCCCCGATTCAAGCCTAACCGCTCATTTGCACCTACTGGACACTAAGCGCAATTTAAACTTCGCTCACGGGCAAAATGCCAAATGGGTGTATCAAGATTACTTTGAAGCCCTCAAAAATTTAAAACCCACTGCGAGCACCCCTCCCCTAGAGGACTTAAACACGCAGTGTTTGGCTCTCTTAGAGCAATTAAATGCCCTGAAGTCTTTACAAGACTTCCACCAAGAGTTTTACAGCGCACACGCCAAGGTGCAAGAGGTGTTGGATTATGGCTTTATGGATTGGTTGGAGCTTTATACCCGTGCGCTCAAAGAAGAGCGGGTGGACGACACCACGGGGGGCAAAGTCAAGGTGTTGGATGTTTTGGAGTGTCGGGGGTTAGAGTTTGATAAGGTGGTGATCTTGGATTTTACCGACCAATTCGTGCCAAACTTAAACGACTACGACCTTTTTCTAAATAGCAAAATCCGCACGCATTTAAACATGCCCACCTTAAAAGACAAACAGAACCTACAAAAGCACTACTACTATCAAATCCTGCAAAACAGCCAAGAGGTGGATATTGCCTACCACAGCGCCAACGATACCACCTATTCTAAAATGCTCTTAGAACTTGGGCTGGAGGGGTGCATTATGGAAAATGCTTTTACGCTCTTCCCCCCTGAAAACAAGCACGACTACATTGAAGACAGCTGCATCGCCCCTATCCCTAAAGATTTTGCCTTCGGTGCCACGAATTTAAACGACTTTTTAACCTGCCCTCGGCGTTTTTATTTAAAATACCTGCAAGGGCTCAAAGCCCCCGAGAATAACAACGTACAAATGGGCTCATTCTTGCACGCCCTTTTAAGGGCGCACTACACCCACAGCCCCAAAACCCCCATCAGTGCTAGGATTTTACTAGAGCTCGCCCCCACTACCCCAAAATGGCAAGAGATGAGCGCCTTAGAAAAACTAAGCTTTGAAGTGGCGGTGGATAAAATGGAAAAATTTTTTGCCAAGGAGAGCGAAAGACTGGAAAAGGGGCGGGTAATGGCGTGTGAAAAGCCCTTTGTTTTTTCTTTTGAAGGCTTTAGCTTGAGAGGGCAGATTGATCGCATAGATGCGTTAGACGATGGCTTTTATGCGCTCATTGATTACAAATACAAGTCTTCTAAGGATTTAAAAACCGACAACCTAGAGAGCGTGTCAGAGAGCCAAGATTTCCAATTAAGCCTATACGCCCTAGCCCTCGAGCAAGAGCTGAGTGCGCCCTTGCAAGCGGGCTTTTACAGCCTAAAAGACGGAGAGCTAAAATACGAGAGCCAAGAGGTGTTGCACGCCAAACAAGAGCGCTTAAAAGAGATTTTAAACACCTTGAAACAGCCCTTTGACTTTGTGAAAAACCCTAGCAAGAAAAATTGCCAGTATTGCGCCTACCAGGACATTTGTGGGGTGGAGTATCAAGAAAGGAAGGGCTATTAAACTCGGGTTTTTCGCCTTTTTAATCGGGCTTTTTCTTGCCACCTGCTTAGGAGAGAGTGGAAACTTGGGGGCTTTGGGTGTGGGGATCGCCTCTTGGCATTTAAATTACCTTGGACCAATTGCCTACTTAGACCCGCTGTATTTGTTCTTTGTGTGGCGCTGGGCAAGCTTGAAGAGTTTAAAGGGACTGGAGGCGATTTTGGCAAGCCTCATTGGGTTTTTGGGCTTGCTGGTGGGGCAAGCTCTGCTCTTTAAACAAGGGCTTGTGGGCGCAATCCTACTTAGTTTAATCGCTAAACCCATTGGCGCGCTCGGGGCGTGGTTTGTGGTGCTAGCGGCTCTGCTTTATGCCTTTGGTGTGCTTTTTCCTAAGAGTTTTGCCAAGTGCAAAGACAAGTTGCCTAGCCTAGTGCGCCTAGGTCTTGAAAAGAGCAAAGAGGGGGGCGAAGCTCTGTTAAAACTCCTACAAGGGTTTAAAAGCCCCCCTAGAAAGGCGCATTTTAGGGATCAAACGCTCTTCACGCCTAAAGCCCCACATACACCTTTTGAGCCTAAAGACTTTGAGAGTGCCCGTCCTAAAAGTTTTAAAATCAAGGTGAGTCACTACCAAGAAACCCAAGAGGCATTCGATCACGGCGTGCGCCTTGTGCAAAAATCCCAAGACCCCCAAGCAGAGAGCCAAGCAGCCCCCCAAGAAGCCCAAGAAGAGTTAGATCATGGCGTGCGTCTTGTGCCAAAAGAGCCCCAAGAAAACCAAGAGAGCCAAGAGCCTAAAAACCCCCCACCTGCTCCAAATTTTCATTTAGATTTGTCCGCCCATAAGGATTTATTAGAACAACGCCACGCCTTGCAAAAGCCTAAACAAAATGCGTTGCCTAGCCTAGATCTTTTAACCTCGCCCGCACCCCAAGCCGCCCAAACCGACAACTTGCAAGAGAAAATCCACAACCTCTTAAACAAGCTCAAAATGTTTAAAATTGAGGGCAAAGTCGTCAATACCTGTATAGGCCCGATGGTTACGACTTTTGAGTTTCGCCCCGCCGGGCATGTCAAGGTGAGTAAGGTTTTAAGCCTTGCTGACGACTTGGCGATGGCTTTGTGCGCGCAGTCGATCCGCATACAAGCCCCCATAAAGGGTAAGGATGTGATGGGGATTGAAATTGCCAATGACAATCTAGCCCCCATTGCCCTAAGAGAAATCCTAGAGAGCCAAGCCTTTTTACAAAGTGCAGGTTTAAGCCTAGCTCTTGGCAAAAGCACTACGGGCGCGCCCTATGTCCTAGATTTAAAAGCCATGCCCCACTTGCTCATAGCGGGCAGCACGGGTAGCGGCAAAAGCGTGGCGATGCACGCCTTGATTTTATCCCTGCTTTACAAGCACAGCCCCCAAGATTTGCAATTTATAATGATTGACCCTAAAAGAGTGGAATTTAGCCTATACGCACACCTGCCCCATTTAAAAACCTCTATCATTACAGACCCTAGCGAGGCGCAGAGCACCCTAGATGATTTGGTGCGCGAAATGGAGCAACGCTACGACTTACTGAGTGCTAAAAGGGCCAAAAACATAGATAGTTACAACCAAAAATCCCCCCAAAAACTGCCTTTCATTGTGGTGTTGATCGATGAGCTCGCGGATTTAATGCTTGCAGGAGGCAAGGACATAGAAACTCCCATAATCCGTCTCGCCCAAATGGGGCGGGCAAGCGGGCTGCACCTAGTCATTGCCACACAGCGCCCCAGCGTGGATATTTTAACGGGGCTCATTAAAGCAAACCTGCCCTGCAAAATCAGCTTTAAAGTCGCCTCTAAGGTGGATGCAAGGGTGGTGTTAGACACTGAAGGGGCACAAAATCTCTTAGGCAGGGGGGATATGCTCTTGATCGCGCCGGGCAGTAGCGCGCCCATAAGGCTACACGGGGCGTTTGTGGGTGAGGAGGAAATAGAAAGAGTTGTGGATTTTATAGAAAGGCAAGGACATGCAAAATCTGTATGAAAACACCCAAGAATTAGACAATCGGGCGTGTGCGCTCTATGGGCTGGAGTCTAGCCTACTCATGGAGAATGCCGCTACTAGCCTGTACCACGAAGTGGTGCAAAGGGCAAAGGGCTTAAAAAAAATCTTAATTGTGTGTGGAGGGGGGGATAATGGGGGGGATGGCTACGCTTTGGCGCGGCATTTAAGCGATTATGAGGTGCAAATTTTAAGCGTCAAAGAGCCTAAAAGCGCGCTGTGCCAAATCCAATACCAGCGCGCTCTAGCTAGCCATATAGAGGTCTTGCCTCACTTAGAGTTGTGCCAATCACCTGAAATTGTCATAGATTGTTTATTTGGCTCAGGGTTTAAGGGGGCTTTGAGCCAAGAATTGCAAGACTTGATACACGCCCTAAACGCCCTAGATGCCTTAAAAATTGCTTGTGATGTGCCTAGCGGGCTAGATTCTCAAGGCTTTATAGAAAACATAGCCTTTAGGGCAGATGTGTGCGTGGCAATGGGGGCTTTAAAAAGTGGGCTCTTTAGCGACTATGCAAAGGACTTTGTGGGCGAAGTGGTGGTGGGGGATTTAGGCGTGGGACGGGGCTTGTATGAAGCTGAGAGCCCCCTTTTCTTGTTAGAAAAAAGCGATTTGGTCTTGCCCCTGCGTTTTAAGCAAAATACCCACAAGGGCTACTTTGGGCATGTGGGCGTGGTGGTGGGGGCGCATTGCGGGGCGGGGTTTTTGAGCGCAAAAAGCGCATTAGCCTTTGGCGCGGGGCTTGTGAGTGTGCTAGGCGCGCCTGAGCTGCAACACACAAAGCCCCACGAAATCATGTATGCTCCCACAATCCCCAAACAAATAAGCGCCTTTGCGCTGGGCATGGGGCTAGAGGGTTTGCCTGAAAACTTAGAGCAAATGCTTGAGCTTGCCCCTTGTGTGCTCGATGCCGGAGTGTTTTACGAAAGGGGGCTGCTTGGGGTGTTAGACAAGCCTTACCAAATGGTGTTAACCCCACACCCTAAAGAGTTTTTAAGCCTGCTAAATATGCTCGGCTATGAGGTGGAGTTGCCCGAGTTGTTGCGCTTTAAACTCAAATGGGCGCATGAATTTAGCCAAGCCTACCCGCATGTCGTGCTGCTCTTAAAGGGCGCAAACCCCATCATCGCCTACAGCGGGCAAATGTATATCAACCCTTTAGGATCTAGCGCATTAGCCAAAGCAGGGAGCGGAGATGTGCTAAGTGGCATGGTTGCTGCCCTTTTGGCACAAGGCTACAGCCCATTAGATGCTACAATTAATGCGAGCCTCGCCCACGCCATCGCCGGTAGTCTAAAGCCCACAAGTTACGCCCTAACCCCCCAAAAACTCATAGACAACCTAGCCACGCTCTAGGAGAATAAAAAACTCTGTGTTGCCCTCCTTGCCTTTTAAGGCAGACTCACATATACATAGCACCTTTAAGCCCATATTTTGTGCCAAAGTTAAAAACGCCTCTAGGCTTTGGCTAATAGCTTCTTTGTCTAGCACCACGCCCTTTTTATTGCGCCTCACCCCCAAACCCACTTCAAACTGCGGTTTAAAAAGTAAGAGAAGTTGTGGGCTTAAGGGGGCAAGGGTAGCTAAGAGCAGGCGCAAGGAGATAAAACTCACATCACACACCAATAAGTCGTAAATACAGCTTGCTTGAAATGCCCGAATGTCGCAAGATTCGTGCAATTCTATTCTAGGATTTGCCCTAAGCTCTTTGGCTAATTGTCCCTGCCCCACATCCACGCACACTACACGCCTAGCCCCCTTTTCTAACAAGACTTGGGCAAACCCCCCCGTGCTTGAGCCCACATCCAAAACGACTTTATCTTGGCACTCTAGGGGGTGTTGCTCTAAAAAGCCCCACAACTTCGCACCCGCCCGCCCCACAAAGCGTTTAGGCTGTGGGGGTAGAGTTTGCAATTCTTGGGCTAATTCTTGTGTAACTTGCAAACTTGGTTTTAAGCCTAGCCCAAATTGCCCCTTTAAAATCAAGCTCTTGGCATGCTCTCTACTGGTAGCGACCCCTTGTTGCACTAGGAATTGATCCAAGCGCATACTAGTCTCTTATGAGCATGTGCAAATACTCGGTAGTGCGCGCTTTGGCTTGGGGGCGTTTGGAGTCGGCTTTAAAACGGCTGTAATTTTGGCTTTTGAGGTGGTATGTGCCGTATTGGCTAAAAAGAGACTTGATTTCCTCTAAACTAAGCAAGCCCTCATCGTTGTAGCTTAAGAACACAAAGCGCGCGCTGCTGTGTTGCAGCACATGCTCTAAACTTTGATAAGCCGAGGACTTTTTACACCAAGCCGACTTGTTGTAAGTCCTAAGCCCCGTCCTGCCCTTGGGGGTGAAGTCGTCATAAAGGGCAATGCTGTTTAAGATATGGTAGTTTGCCCCGTATTCGCGTTGGTTGTAGGGGGGGTCTAGGTATAAAATATCGGTTTGCAAATGGGAGATCAGCTCTTTAGCGTCTGTGTGGTAGGCATGGTGTAGGTTGGGGCTTAAGATCAGGGGGGCAGCAGTTAGGATCAGCTCTTGTTGTGCGCTCTTTTTGAGCTTCTTTAAAAACGCCCCATAGACGCAGGCGGTGTTGGCGACTTTGTCCGCTGACTCTAAAAGTGAAGTGAGTAAAAAATAATACTCGGCTTGGCTAGTCGCCCCTGTGGCATGCCACTCTTGGATTTTGGAGCGCATGGCATCGATTTTTAAGGCATTGCGATCACTAAAATACTGCCGCCCCTCTCCACCGCCTAAAGCGTAGTGTTGATAGATTTTGCCCTCTAGGGGGGGCAAGTGGTTGAGCTCATTTATGAGCATTTTTGCCCGCTTGAGGGGTTTAGTGTTTTCTATGTAGTGCTTGGCGAGCACAAAGCTAAAAAACTCTTTGTCGTTGCTGATGACTTGTTTGGCGTGGTTTTTAAAGAGCCGCCCCACCGCTGCCGTGCCTGAGAACAAATCCGTAAAAACGCAATCCTTTAAATCCATGCCCTGAGATTTTAAGCTGTGTTTAACACTCTTGAATAAAAACCCTAATAACCTTTGCTTAGAACCTATGTAATTCATGCTAAGAGAATAGCATAACTAGGGGTTTTTCGGGGTTTTTAACACCCTTGCAAAGTGCAAACAGCATTGCGCCACAATGAAGGGGGGCAGAGTGTAGCTCACATGCAAAATGGTGTCGATCTTAATGGGCTCAAAAAGCACCACAACTCCCCAAATGAGCGCGCTCACACACGCCACGCACATAAGAACCATCGCCAAAACCTCAAGCCCCTTTGCGAGTTTTTCTTTTCTCTCTTGCGCCATGGGGGGCTATTGTAGTGCAAAATTTTAAACAGCTTAAGGTGTGGGATAACCTTGTGGTGCCTTGTTATTGGGTGGTCCTTACATCCACATGGACTAACCGAACTCTTAATTTGCACCTATTCAATGTGCTAAGTGATTTCTAAGTCTGTATAGCTTGCCTATAAACTAGGGATTAAGTTGCACGAACACCACAGCGGCGGCAAACCCACCATCGTGGGTGATGCTGACATGCAAGCTTTTGACATTAAATTCGGCTTGTTTAGCAGAGCTAAGGTTGAGCAAGGGTGCACCTAAGGAGCTTTTAGAAAGTTGTATGTCCAAGAAACTTAACCTTGCGCCTATGCCAACGCCCAAAGCCTTAGAGCAAGCCTCTTTACACGCCCAAGCTCCAGCAAGGCTAGCTGGCTTAGCAAAAAGTCTTTGTTCTTGGGAAGTTAAAAAGCGGTTTAAAAAGTGCTCTTTATAGCGACGGACATTGCGCTCTATACGCTCAATAGCAACAATGTCTAAGCCTATCATTGGATCACAAAGTCGGTAAAGAAAATATTTTTCACATAGCCATCAATTAAAAAGCTATTGACATTGTTGCGGATCTCTTCCTTGAGTTTATTTTTGCCCTTTAGGGTGCTGATCTCTTCAATGGACTTAGACGAAAGGATTTCAATGATGGTGTCTTTAATCGCCGTTTCTTTAACTTTAACCTCTTGGAGTAATTTGGGATCGCTAAGTTCCAAGGTGATGCTTGTCTTCAAATAGCGGCGGCCACTTTGGGTGATTAAGTTCACCACAAAGGGCGCATCTAGGGGGTAGAGTGGCCCCAAAGAGAGATAATCTGAAGAGTGCACCATTAAATCCGATTGCCCCCCATTCTCGTTTAATTTGGAGCTCTCCCTAATTTGGCGCATTTTATCGCCTACCACGCCTCCCTTAGCCCCGTCTTTATTGCCATTCTTATTCAGCAATAAAATAGCGATCACCCCGATCAAAGCGATCATTATCACAACTGTGCCTATAATTACAAACAAAAGGGCCTTACTCTTTTTGGGTTGCTCTTTGGCTTCGTCTGCCATGCTCTATTCCTTTGTATAAAGATAATAACTTAAAGTTGTTCTGCCAAATTTCCTAGCTTTGATTATACTAAAGCTTGGTGTATTTCTAGGCATGTGCGCCCCACTCAAATGCTCGAACACCAACAAAAGCCCATGTTGCAAAAACCGCTCCAAACCCTTTAAACGCGCCACCAACGCCCAGCATTTCTCATAAATGCCCTCCATAAAAGGCGGATCTAAATACAGCACCACTAAACCCCTTGGCTCTAAACCCTCTAAATACCCCACTAGGGCACTAAACACATCCGCGTGGATCGTCCTTAAGCGCACCATTGGCACGCGCGCTTTTAAAATTTGGGCGTTTGTTTGCAGCACCCCAAAGGCTTCTTTGTCTTTTTCAAACACCAAAGCTTCAAATGCCCCACGGCTCAACGCCTCCAAACCCATAGACCCACTGCCCCCAAAGCCTTCTATGAAAGTGCTTTGCAAAATCGAACCTTGCAGCACATTAAAAAAGGACTCCTTAATGATCGCCTTGGTGGGGCGGGTGGTGGCTTTGGCGGGCATTTGTAAAGCTAGCCCCTTGCACGCCCCACCCAAAATCTTTAAACTAAGGGACATCAGCGTTTATAATCCTGCAACAAGTCCAAGAGTTTATAGGTGTATTCTTGCAATAAAGATTGCACCTTGTGTTCTAAACTTTCGCTTTGGGCTTTATTGGCGTGAAACTCTTGTAATTTTTGGAGCAACTCCGCCTTAGTGAAGGGGGTTAAAATGTATGCGCTCGAGTCCGAGCCGATGAGGCAAGTTGCCTTGTAGGGGTTTTTAATGGGATGGTCGCTTAGGATAAAGTCGCAATTTTCTTCAGTGGCTAAGAACTCTTGCAGGTAGCTTTCCAAAACTTGCCCGAGCAATAAAGAGCGACAACTGACAAAAATCTTCACTTTAAGAACTCCGTTTTTAGCACAATAGGGTATTATTGCATATCCTAAGTTTAAGAACGCTTTTTAAGGGAGTTTATGCAAGAGCATATCCGTAATTTTTCCATCATCGCCCACATCGACCATGGCAAAAGCACACTCGCCGACTGCTTGATCCAAGCCTGTAAGGCACTAAGTACGCGCGAAATGACAAGCCAAGTCCTAGACACAATGGATATTGAGAAAGAAAGGGGGATCACCATTAAGGCGCAATCCGTGCGCTTAAACTACCGCTACCAAGGGCAAGAGTATATTTTAAATCTCATAGACACCCCCGGGCATGTGGATTTTAGCTATGAAGTGTCGCGCTCTTTGGCGGCGTGCGAGGGGGCGTTGTTGGTGGTGGATGCCACGCAGGGCGTGCAAGCACAAACGATCGCCAATGTTTATATCGCCCTAGACAACCAACTAGAAATTTTGCCCGTCTTAAATAAAATAGACCTGCCTAACGCTGAGGTAGAGGCGGTGAAAGAAGACATTGAAGACACCATCGGGCTAGATTGCGCTGAGGCAAATTGCGTAAGCGCAAAGGCACAAATAGGCATCAACGAACTCTTAGAGGCGATCATCACCAAAATCCCCCCCCCAACAGGCGACAAACAAGCCCCCACAAAGGCACTGATTTACGACTCGTGGTTTGACAACTATTTGGGGGCTTTGGCGTTGGTGCGTTTAAAAGAGGGGCGCTTGTGTATCAATCAAGAGGTTTTAGTCATGGGCAGTGCAAAAACCCACCAAGTGCTAGGGCTTTACTACCCAAACCCCCTACACAAAATCCCCACAAACTCCATTGAATGCGGAGAAATCGGCATCATCTCTTTGGGCTCTAAAAACCTTACCGACATCGCTGTGGGCGACACTATCACAGACGCAAAAGCCCCTACCCCCACGCCCATAGAGGGCTTTAAACCCGCTAAACCCTTTGTCTTTGCCGGGCTTTACCCCATTGAAAGCGACCAATTTGAAGAGCTAAGAGAAGCCCTGCTAAAACTCCAACTCAATGACTCGTCTTTGCAATTTGAGCCAGAAAGCAGCGTGGCTTTGGGCTTTGGTTTTCGGGTGGGCTTTTTGGGCTTGTTGCATATGGAGGTCATTAAAGAACGCTTAGAAAGGGAGTTTAATTTAAACCTCATTGCCACCGCGCCCACGGTGGTGTATGAAGTGCATTTGACAGATGGGCAGGTGATCGCCGTGCAAAACCCTAGCCAGCTGCCGCCTGAGAGCACGATAGAGAACATTGACGAGCCCTATGTGCGCGCGAGCATCATCTCCCCTAGCGAATATCTAGGCAATTTACTAAGCTTACTTAACAACAGACGGGGGGTGCAAGATAAAATGGAATATCTAAACCAAAACCGCGTTTTGCTCACCTACGATTTGCCGAGCAATGAAATTGTCATGGACTTTTACGACAAACTCAAATCCTGCACGAAGGGCTATGCCAGCTTTGACTACGAGCCCATCGGCTACAAAGAGGGGCAGTTGGTTAAGCTAGATATACGGGTGGCTAATGAAGTTGTGGATGCGCTCTCTATCATTGTAGATCGCTCTAAAGCCTATGAAAAGGGTAAGGCTTTGGTCGAAACCATGAAAACCTTGATCCCACGCCAACTTTTTGAGGTGGCGATCCAAGCGAGCATCGGCAATAAAATCATCGCCAGAGAGACGGTCAAATCGGTGGGAAAAAATGTTACGGCGAAATGTTATGGGGGCGACATCACTAGAAAACGCAAACTCTTAGAAAAGCAAAAAGAGGGGAAAAAACGCATGAAGGCGATCGGCAAGGTCCACCTACCCCAAGAGGCGTTTTTAGCGATCCTCAAGGTGGATTAGTAGCCACAACGCCTAAACCAGCAGCTAGCTAGCACCCACAACAGACCCCAAGCTGTTAAGCCGCTTGTGATCCTTGTTGCGCTAAACCAGATAACCCCAGCTGCATTACAGCACCAACAGCCCTAAATTCCGCTCAAAAAACCCAACTTATACCTTAAATCGGGTGAGGATTGTGCACCCAACCAAGTCTAACGGGTGCCCTCTCTCATTTCCAAACTCACCGCTATATCAAGACTCTTTCCACCAAAGCCCACATCGGAACCACAAGTCAAGCCTTGAGTGAGCACATCGTTTAACCCAAATGGTGCGGTGAATTATCTACTTTTACACCCACTTTTTTATCTTTGTAAAGCCCGGTGCCTACAGGAATCATGCGCCCTAGGACAACATTTTCTTTTAAATCTTCTAAGAAGTCTTTTTTCATGGCAATGCTCGCCTCTGTGAGCACCTTAGTGGTTTCTTGGAAGCTAGCCGCAGAGATGATGCTATCACTACCAATCGCCGCACGGGTGATGCCAAGGAGCACGGGCTCAGCAATGGCCGGCTCGCCCCCAGAGTGCAACACCCGTTGGTTTTCCTCTTTAAAGTGCTTTTTGCTCACCAAATCGCCCTCAATGAATTTTGTGCTCCCACTGTCTAAAATCCGCACTTGGCGCAACATTTGCGACACGATGATCTCGATGTGCTTGTCGGCGATGTTCACCCCTTGACGGCGGTAGACTTGTTGCACTTCGCTCACGATGTATTTATGCAATTCTTTTTCCCCACTGATGCGCAAAATGTCATGGCTGCTCACCACGCCATCGGTGATCGCCTCGCCGGCATGCACGAACTCGCCCGGGTGCACCAAAATTTGCTTGCCCTTGTCGATGAAATACTCAGCTTTGCGCCCATCGATTGCGGTGATACACACCCGTTCTTTATTACGCACGGGTTTATCAAAGCTCACCTGCCCGTCAATTTCGCTTAAAATCGCTAAGTCTTTAGGTTTGCTTTTGCGTGCCTCAAAGATGTCGGAGACGCGGGGCAAGCCGCCTGTAATGTCTTTAGATTTGGCGGTAGCTTTGGGGATTTTGGCGAGCACATCGGCAATCTCCACTTGCGCACCATCGGCAATGGTGATCGAAGTTTTAGGCTCTAGGGGGTAGTGAAGGGGTTCTTGGCCCTCTGCTTCGATCATTAAGCTAGGTTTAAAGCCCGTAGGGATGTATTCATTCACCACTAAAGAGTGCACGCCCGTGTTTTCATCCTCGGTCTCAGTCACGCTCACCCCCGCCACAATGTCCACAAAGCGCACCACGCCGGCAATGTCGGCGATGATGGGGGGTGTTGTAGGGGTCCCAGCTGGCGATGACATTTTTACTTTCAGTGCTGGGTTTGACTAAAAGCGTGTCGGCTTTTACGGGGCTGTTGTCGTCCACTTGCACCAAAGAGTTGCGCGCGATGTAGTGGCGGATCGCCTCCTGGTCGTTTTCATCGGCAACCACGGCAAATAAGCCCTTTTCCTCCACGATATCGCCGGCTTTAATGCCCCGCGCGCGCTCTAAGTGATCGCCCACGAGGTTATAAAACTTCACCACGCCTTTTTCTTTGGCAAGGGTGTTTTGGGTGATGGGGTCGTTGTCTTGCACGGCGATCTCGCTGGCGTAGGGGATGCGATTTGGCACATTCCAGCCGTCTTTGATGATGTCAGCGATGCTGCCCCCCTCATGTACAACATGCCCATTGCTATAGGGCAGGTAAATTTTGCCCTCAATTTTACCGCTCACGCCGGCAAGTTCATTAGGTTTAGCCACATCGCTTTTACGCAACACAAACTTGGCTTCTTTGTCGCCATCGCTCACACTTAAGACCACCTCTTCGTGCGCGCTGTCGATTTTAAGCGTGCCGGCAAAGGGGGCTTTGATCTTGGGTTCAACCACCAAGATCGCGGCGTTACGGCGATTCACGATGATGTTCTTGCCCTCTTTGTTTTGGTAGGTTTTGACATTGAAAAAGCGCACAAAGCCCTCATTGCTTGCCAAGATCTCGCGCTCCTCTTGGCTCCTTGAAGCCGTCCCGCCCACATGGAAGGTGCGCAAAGTTAATTGCGTGCCCGGCTCGCCAATGGATTGCGCCGCCACCACGCCCACAGCCTCGCCCGGCTTAACCATTTTGCCCTCGCCTAGATTCAAGCCATAGCACTTGGCGCACACGCCCTTTTGCGCCTTACAAGTTACTGGCGTGCGGATGGTTACGGATTTAATCCCGGCTTCGACAACCCGTTTTGCTTTCTCTTCATCCACCATCGTGTCGGCATTTAACAAAACCTCGTTTGTGAGCGGATCGATGATGTCCTCCACTAAAACCCGCCCAAAAATGCGCTCTTCTAAGGGTTCGATGAGTTCGCTGCCCACCGTGATGTCGGTGATCTCAATGCCCTCGTGTGTGCCGCAATCCTCTTGCACGACCTTAACATTTTGGGCAACATCGATGAGTTTGCGGGTGAGGTAACCGGCGGTGGCGGTTTTTAAAGCGGTGTCTGCGAGCCCTTTACGCGCCCCGTGTGTGGAGTTAAAATACTCCAACACATTCAAGCCCTCTTTAAAGTTAGAGATGATGGGCGTTTCAATGATCGAGCCATCGGGTTTAGTCATCAGCCCACGCATGGCAGAGAGTTGGCGGATTTGCGCGGCTGAACCCCTAGCCCCGCTATCAGCCATCATATAAATGGAGTTAAAGCCCTGCTTATCGCTGGCAATGGCTGCCATCATCTCTTGGCTCATGGCGTCATTGACTTCGGTCCAAATGTCAATGATTTTATTGTAGCGTTCTTGCTCGCTCAAGTGCCCGCCCTCAAATTGCGCTTGGATGTCTTTGACCCGCCCTTTAGCCACCTCCACCATATGCACTTTATTAGCGGGAGTGATGATGTCCTCCATGGAAATAGAGATCCCCGCTTTGGTGGCGTATTTAAAGCCTAGGTTTTTAAGATTGTCTAAGAATTTAGCCGTCTGCCCGATCCCGCTCTCTTTATAAACAAAATCCACCAACGCCCCGATGTCTTTTTTCTTAAGGACCTTATTCCACAAGTGAGTGGGCACAAAGTCAGGTAGAATAGATTTAATCACCAGCCGCCCGGCAGTGGTTTGCAAAATGTGGCGTTCTTGTAATACCCGCACCTTGGCATGCACATCCAATTCTTTGGCATCCACTGCCATTAAAACTTCCGCCACGCTAGAGAAAAGTTTATGCTCGCCCAGCACCCCGTTTTTTTCTAAGGATAAGTAGTAAATTCCAAGCACCATGTCCTGGCTAGGCACAGCCACAGCCTTACCGCTAGCTGGTAGCAAGATATTCATGGAACTTAGCATTAAAACCTTGCATTCGGTGATCGCCTCTTGGCTTAGGGGCACATGCACAGCCATCTGGTCGCCGTCAAAGTCGGCGTTGAAGGCAGAGCACACCAGCGGGTGCAGTTGGATCGCCTTGCCATCGATGAGTTTAGGGTGGAAGGCTTGGATGGATTGTTTATGCAGTGTGGGCGCGCGGTTTAAGAGCACCGGATAGCCCTCCACAATTTCCTCTAAGCACTCCCAAACCTCGTTGGTTTTCTGCTCAATCATGCGTTTGGCTTGTTTGAATGTAGTCGCAAAACCCTTTTCCTCTAACTTAGAGAGCAAATGGGGCTTAAAGAGCTCCAATGCCATATTTTTAGGCAACCCGCATTGATCCATGTTGAGATTGGGTCCCACCACAATCACACTACGCCCCGAGAAATCCACCCGTTTACCCAGCAAGTTTTGGCGGAAACGCCCTTGTTTGCCCTTGATGATCTCGCTTAGGGATTTTAAGGGGCGTTTGTTTGCGCCTTTCACGGCATTGGCGTTGCGCCCATTGTCAAACAAGGCATCCACGGCTTCTTGTAACATGCGCTTTTCATTACGCACAATAATTTCGGGCGCACCCAGCTCCATAAGCCGTTTCAAGCGTTGGTTGCGGTTGATCACGCGGCGGTAAAGCTCATTCACATCGCTCACGGCAAACTTACCGCCATCTAACGCCACAAGGGGGCGTAAATCTGGGGGCAACACGGGCAAGGCTGTTAGCATCATCCACTCGGGGTGGTTGCCTGAATTGATGAAGCTTTCCACGACTTTGAGGCGTTTTACCAGTTTCTTTTTCTTAGCATCCGAATTGGTGTTTTTCACCTCTTCTTTTAACGCCTCAAGCAAGGCGACAAGGTCTAATTCCTCCAAGAGCTCTTTAATGACCTCCCCGCCCATTTGTGCGTTGAAGTCGGGATCGGAGTTGTGCCGTTGGATGCTTTGGAATTGCTCCTCGTTTAAAATGTCGTATTTCAACACGGGTTTTGTACCCTCGATGTCGTAACACGCGCTGGCGGGGTCTTTCACAATGTAGGCTTCGTAGTAGAGCACGCGCTCTAAATCTTTCATTTTAATGCCTAAAAGCGTGCCAATGCGGCTAGGCAAAGAATTGACATACCAAATGTGCGCCACAGGGGTGGCTAGCTCAATGTGCCCCATTCTAAAACTACGCACTTTAGAGCTGGTGATCGCCACGCCGCATTTTTCGCAAGTGCCAATCGTTTTATAGCGGGGTTTCTTATACTTGCCACACAGGCACTCGTAATCTTTCGTGGGTCCAAAGATTTTCATACAAAAGAGCCCGTCCCTCTCGGGTTTGAGCGTGCGGTAGTTGATGGTCTCTGGCTTTTTCACCTCCCCATAGCTCCACTCGCGGATTTTATCCGGGCTGGCTAAAGTGAGCTGGAACGAGCTAAAGTCTTTGGGGCGCTCGTCCTCTTTAATGACAATGGGTTTTGGCATGCCAAATTCATCCACTTCCTCATTAAAGATATTCACATCCAAAGCCAAAGATTGCAACTCTTTGGTGAGCACATAAAAGGTTTCGGGGATTTCGCTCTCGCCCACATGCTCGCCTCTAGCGATCGCTCTATAAGCGTTCTCCCTACCTTTAATATCGTCCGATTTCACCGTGAGCATTTCTTTAAGCGTGTGCGCCGCCCCATAAGCCTCCAAAGCCCACACCTCCATTTCCCCAAAGCGTTGCCCCCCAAAAAGTGCCTTCCCGCCCACAGGTTGGTGGGTTACCAAAGAGTAGGGTCCCGTGCTTCTGGCGTGCACCTTTTCATCCACGAGGTGGTGGAGTTTTAACATATACATGTAGCCCACATTGACGCGCTCTTTCATTTTCTCGCCCGTGCGCCCGTCGAACAGCTCGGTTTTGCCATCTAGGTCGATTTTGGCAAGCTTGAAAAGCTCCATGAATTGCTCTTGGCTGATGCCCTCAAAGACGGGGATGGCAAATTTCACACCATTTTGCCAATCGCGGGCGTATTCTAAAAGTTGCTCATCGCTACATTTTTCAAGCATTTTCGCCAAGTCGTGGTTATGGACATTCACCACATGGGCAATCTCTAGCATTTTAGCGCGCAGTTTTTTCAGCATGTCGGCAGTGTGCTCTGCCAAAAGGGCTTGGATTTGTTTGCCTAATTCCTTACCTACAAGTCCTAAATGCACTTCTAAAATCTGCCCGATGTTCATGCGGCTTGGCACGCCTAAGGGGTTTAGCACAATGTCGATGGGCTCGCCATCGGCAGTGTAGGGCATGTCGGCAATGGGCACGATATTAGACACAATGCCCTTATTCCCGTGCCGCCCTGCCATTTTATCCCCCACTTTGAGCTTGCGCTTCGTGGCGATGTAAATTTTGACTTGCTTAATCACCCCATTGGGTAAAATGTCGTCTTTTTCTAGGATAGAGAGTTTTTTCTCGTGGCTTTGCCCTAGAAGTTTCTTTTGCTCTAAAATGTTGAGCTTGATTTGCTCGAAGCGTTCTTGCACTTCCTTGCTGAACTTTTTAGACAAAGAGATCAAGCCAAAGCGGTTAGTGCTTTCCACGACCTCTCTGGGGATTTTGCTCCCTTTGGGGTAGGCAACATCGTTTAAGGTAACTTCTTCCTCTAAAGGCTCTTGGGAGAAGATCGCACTGATTTGCAGGGCTTCTTCTTTATCCAGCATTTTAAAATGCTTGTCGTGGCGATCGTCTAACACCCATTTTTCTTCTTCATAGGCACTTGTGGCGCGTGCATCCTTTTCATAGCCTTTTTTGGTGAAAATTTTCACCCCGATCACCACGCCCTCTAAAGAAGGAGGGCAATAAAGCGACTTATTCACCACATGCCCGGCTTTGTCCCCAAAAATGGCACGCAGCAAGCGCTCTTCTGGTGTGCTTTTCATTTCACCCTTGGGCGAAACCTTGCCGACTAAGATCATCCCTGCGCTCACATAAGTCCCAATTTTAACGATCCCCCCGTTATCCAAGTGAGCGACTTCCTCCTCCTTGACATCGGGGATATCGGCGGTGAATTCCTCAATCCCGTGTTTAAGCTCCCTAGCCTCGATCTCTTTTTCATAGATGTGCACGGAGGTGAAGACATCGTCTTTGGTGATTTTTTCGCTCACCACGATCGCGTCTTCAAAGTTGTAGCCGTTCCAGGGCATGAACGCCACGCGGATATTTTTACCTAGGGCTAGTTCGCCTTGATCCATGCTTGGTCCATCGGCGATGATTTGCCCCTCTTCCACCACATCGCCCACTTTCACGATGGGAACTTGGTTAAAGCAGGTGTTTTGGTTGGTGCGTAGGTTTTTTTGCAATAAATAAGAGCTGATGTGCGGTCCCTTCTCAGGGTCTTTTTCCACGATGTAGATGTTCTCTGAATCCACTTCATCCACAACGCCCCTACGCTCCGCCTTCACGCTCCCCCAAGAATCCCTGGCAATCACGCTTTCAATGCCCGTGCCCACAATGGGGGCTTCGGCTTTAAGCAGGGGCACGGCTTGGCGTTGCATGTTCGTCCCCATCAGCGCGCGGTTGGCATCGTCATGCTCTAAAAAGGGGATCAAAGAGGCGGCCACACCCACTAAGATTCTAGAGCTTAAATCCATAAGGGTTACTTTACTCTTTTCATTGAGCGCAATTTCCCCACCCACGCGCGTTTCTACCAAGTCCTCTTGGATATGCCCTTTGGCGTCTAGTGCGGTGCTGGCGGGCGCGATGACATGCCCCTCCTCTTGAATGGCGGTGAGATACTCCACATCCCCGCTCACCTGCCCTTCTATCACTTTTTTATAAGGGGCTTCAATGAAGCCTAGTTCATTCACCCTTGTGAAAGTGGATAGGGTATTGATGAGCCCGATGTTTTGCCCCTCTGGGGTTTCAATGGGGCAAATGCGCCCGTAGTGCGTGGGGTGCACATCGCGCGCCTCAAAGCCCACGCGATCTTTCACCAAACCGCCCTCACCCAAAGCGGATAAACGGCGTTTGTGGGTAACTTCAGATAAGGGGTTGGTTTGGTCCATGAATTGGGAGAGTTGCCCGCTCATGAAAAACTCTAAAATGGTGCTGGTGATCATTTTAGAATTCACCAAGTCGTGGGGCATGAGCGCATCTAGGTTGGTGTTCATGGTGGTGAGCTTGTCTTTAATGGTCTTTTGCATTTTCATCAAGCCCTCGTGCAACTCATTGGCTAAAAGCTCACCCACGGCGCGGATACGGCGGTTGCCTAAGTGGTCGCGATCGTCAATGCGGCCTTGCCCGTTTTTGATTTTAATGAGGTATTTCACGGTCTCAATGATGTCCTCGTGGGTGAGCACCGTAACATAGTTAGGCACCTTTAAATGCAATTTGTGGTTCATTTTCATGCGCCCAACCATTGTCAAATCGTAGCGCTCAGGATCAAAGAAGAGTTGTTGCACATACTGCTGGGCGACTTCGGCTGTAACGGGATCGCCCGGGCGCATGACTTTATAAATGCGAATCGCCGCCAAAGCGTTTTCATCCTCCACTTTTTCGCTTTGTTTCAAAAGTTTTTGCGATTCGCTTTTAAGCGACTCGTTGTCAGCACTAAAGGATCTAATGATGGAGGCGTCATGGCCTAGGGCTAGGTCATTGGCGATGACAAACTCTTTCACGCCCGCTTCTTTGAGTTTGTCAAGTTTGGGTTGTTCTAAGAGGGTTAAAGCGTCTAAAAGGGTTTCTTTGTTCTTGTCTAAAATGGGTTCGGCTAGGTAACGGCTCAGTAAAATTTTAGTGGGATATTCTACCCACTCAACCCCACTTTCTCTAATTTCCTTGGCTTTTTTAGCGGTGAGTTTGCGGCTGGCGGCTAAAAGCACCTGCCCTTTTTCATCCTTTAAATCAAACTCCAAGCGGCTATCTGTGGCGATGCTTTCAAAGGGGATGAAGTAACGCCCCTCTTCTCCTTCGGGTTTGTAGCGCACTTTGAGCAAGGGATAGAAAATACGGATGATGTCTTGTTTGCTATAGCCTAGGGCTCTAAAAAGAATAGTGGCAGACACCTTGCGGCGTTTGTTGATGCGCACATGCAAGATGTCTTTGACATCGTATTCAAAATACAGCCAAGAGCCGCGATCGGGGATGATTTGCCCGGTGTAAATGAGTTTATTCGCACTGGTGGTGGATTTTTCCTCTTTAAAAATCACCCCCGGGCTTCTGTGCAGTTGATTGACCACAACCCGCTCAACTCCATTAATAATAAAGGAAGTGCGATCGGTCATTAAAGGGATTTCGCGGATAAAAATGCTCTGTTCTTTAATGTCCTTCGCACCTAGTTTTTCGCCCGTTTTAGGGTCTTTCTCCCAAAGAATGAGGCGGATTTTGATTTTAAGATAGACAGAATAAGTGATGCCCCGCTCCATCGCCTCGCGCACGGTGTATTTGGGCTCGCCGTATTCACAGCCCCCGTATTCTAAGGTGATGCGGTTTTGGCTATCGTGGATGGGAAAAACCGATTTAAACACCCGCTCAATCCCACTTTCTCTGCCCTCTTTGGCGTATAAAAACGCCTCATAGCTGTCCTTTTGTAGGAGCAAGAGATTAGGGACCTGCAAGTCTTGGGGCATTTTTGTAAAATCTGCACGCAACCGATTTCTTAAAGTTTTCATGTCAATAAACCTTTTTGATGGAGATTGGAGGCTGGAAACGACACACACATAAAAATTAAGTTCAATTTAAATCCATTTGGCGGTGTTCCCCTTAATACACGCTTACCCCTCCTTATCCCCTCCTTTTAAAGTTTTTTACTTAATTTCAGCTTTCGCCCCGACTTCTTCAAGTTTCTTTTTAATGGTTTCGGCTTCCTCTTTATTCACGCCCTCTTTGAGCACATGGGGAGTTTTCTCGGTGGCTTCTTTTGCCTCTTTAAGCCCTAAGCGGTGATTTCGCGCACGACTTTAATGACTTTGATTTTCTCCGCCCCAGTCTCAGCAAGCACCACGCTAAATTCGGTTTTCTCTTCCGCCGCTTCTGCAGGGGCACCGCCAGCAGCCCCAGCCACCACAGTGGGGGCGGCACTCACGCCAAATTTTTCCTCAAAGTCTTTGACAAGCTCACTAAGCTCTAGCACGCTCAAAGACCCAATATACTCTAACACTTCTTCTTTAGTGATTGCCATGTAAATCCTTTATTCTTGTTCTTTTGCTTTTCTCAAATTGTCTAAGCCCGTCACAAAGTAGCGCGCCGGTGCCGTCCAAACAGACAGCAACATGCCAATAAGCTCTTCTCTGCTGGGCAGCTTAGACACCGCTTCAATGTGCTTTGTATCCACCGCTTGCTTTTCAAACAGCCCCATTTTGACAATGAAGCGTTCTTTATGCTCCTTAGCAAAGCCCATGACTAATTTAGACAACGCGATTTGATCCGCGCCCCAAATGAAGACATTGGTTTCTTTGAGTTCTAAGGGCTCTAGATTCGCCCCTTTTAGTGCCAAAGACGCAAGGGTGTTTTTAATCACTTGGACGCTGATGCCCTGCACTCTCGCGGCGTTACGCAACTTTTCTAAATGCTGCACTTGCAAACCCTTGTAATCGCACACCACAAGGGCTTGCATTTGGCTAAAGGCATCGGTGAGCTTAGAAACCAGCTCTTGTTTTTGTTCTTTATGCATGTTTCCTCCTTTCCAACTAACTTCCACAAGGCGCAAAGCGATTAAGCCCTAAAGCCCTTGTTTCTTCAGTTAAAGATAAACTATTTCACATCCATGAGTTCTTGAGAATTCAAACGCACCCCGGGCGACATCGTCAAGGACACCACGCTGTTGCGGATATACTTGCCCTTAGAAGTGCTGGGTTTCAAGCGGTTAATCGCTCTTACAAGCTCTAGCATGTTATCTTGGAGTTGCTCTTGTTTGAAACTCGCCTTGCCAATGGGGGCGTGCAAATTGCCCTTTTTATCCACCCTGAAATTCACCTGTCCGCTTTTAGCGTTGCCAACCGCCTTTTTGACATCCATTGTTACGGTGCCGGTTTTTGGATTAGGCATCAGCCCCTTAGGCCCTAAAATACGCCCCACTTTACCCACGATCGCCATCATGTCTGGCGTGGCGATCACCATGTCAAAATTCGTGTTGCCGTTTTTAATTTCTTCAGCCAAATCCTCGCCCCCGACCACATCGGCCCCGGCTTCTTTCGCCTCATCTAATTTGACATCTTTGGCAAAGACCGCCACACGCACTTTTTTACCCGTGCCATGGGGCAAAACCACCGCCCCACGCACCATTTGATCGGCGTGCCTTGGATCCACGCCCAAACGCAAAGCCACTTCCACGGTTTCATCAAATTTCGCAGACGCTAAAGACTTTGCTACGCTAATGCCTTCTTCAAGGCTATACACTTTCTCTCTGTCAAACTGAGAGTTTAACTTTTCTACCCGTTTTGCCAGCTTTGCCATAGTTATCCTTCTACCTCAATCCCCATACTGCGCGCACTCCCCATGACGATTTTTTTTGCCGCCTCGAGGGTGGTGGTGTTGAGATCTTCCATTTTAGTTTGGGCGATTTCTTCCACTTGCTTCATGGTGAGCTTGCCCACTTTATTTTTTAGGGGGTTGTCTGAACCTTTAGCCACCCCACTGGCTTTTTTAATCAAGTCTGTAACAGGAGGCTTTTTGGTGATAAAAGTGAAACTTTTATCTTGATAAACCGTGATGATGACGGGGATATTAAAGCTTCCCATGTCCTTGGTTTTCTCATTAAACGCCTTACAAAACTCCATGATATTCACGCCCCTTTGGCCTAAAGCAGGACCAATGGGCGGGCTGGGGTTTGCCTTACCGGCGGGGACTTGTAATTTAATCTGCCCGACAACTTTCTTTGCCATGCACTCTCCTTAAATGATTTTTTCCACTTGAGAATATAAAATTTCGATCAAGGTGTTGCGCCCAAAGATGGACACATTGAGTTTCAACTTGCGGTGCTCCACATCGTATTCCTCCACCGTGGCGGTGAAGTTTGCAAAGGGACCTTCAATGATGCGCACCACTTCGCCTTTTTCGTAGTAAATCTTGGGTTTGGGGGCGGCGCGGTTCGTCATTTTCTCTAGGATATTGCCGATGTCCGCATCGCTTAAAGGCGTAGGTTTCTTGCTCTCGCCGATAAAACGGCTCACACGGGGCAGAGATTGGATTTTATGCCAAAGCACGGTGTCTAAATCCACTTTAATGAACACATAGCCGGGGTATAGGCTACGCTCGGTTACTTTATTCTTGCTCTTTTTAGACAGCTCGATCACATCCTCAGTAGGCACGATGATCTCTTGCACCCGATCGCTGATATTGTTTTCACGCACCATGTTTTCAATGGCTTTTTTCACGGACTGCTCGCTGCCTGAATAAGTTTGGATCGCATACCACTCCATACCCACGCTAACCCCTTAAAGGATGCTCGCAACAAAAGACGACAAAACAAAATCGATCAAAGTCAAAAACAGCGTGATGATCGTTACAACAATCAGTACGGACACCAAAGCGTTTCTAATCTGCTCTTTGAGCGGAAAGATCACCTTTGATAGCTCTTCTTTTGTCAACTTGTACTGCGCTAATAGTTTATTCATGCCACCTACTTTAATTTCACCCCTGGCAGGCCAGGAGGGACTCGAACCCCCAACAATCGGTTTTGGAGACCGGTGCTCTACCATTGGAGCTACTGACCTACAACCCCCCTCCTATTGCCTAGCTGCTTTTAAGCTTCACTTCCTTGTGGATGGTGTGCTTATTCTCTCTAGGGCAGAACTTTTTGAGCTCCAGTTTTTCCGTGTTTGTCTTGGCATTTTTGGTTGTGCTGTAATTGATCTCAGCACAATCTGCACACTTCAATCCTACCTTAACTTTCACAATGTGTCCTACTCGATGATTTTGGTAACCACACCCGCGCCCACGGTTTTACCGCCTTCACGGATCGCAAATTTTGTCCCAAGTTCTAGGGCAATAGAGCTGATGAGCTCTACCACGATTTTAGTGTTATCGCCTGGCATGATCATCTCTGTGCCCTCGGGCAAAGTGATGGAGCCGGTCACATCGGTGGTGCGGACATAAAACTGCGGGCGGTAGCCGTTGAAGAAAGGCGTATGGCGGCCGCCTTCCTCTTTAGAGAGTACATACACCTCGCCCTCGAATTTTTTATGGGGGGTGATGGAGCCGGGTTTGCAAAGCACCATGCCCCTAAAGACTTCCTCTTTTTTAGTGCCACGCAAAAGCACGCCCACATTGTCCCCGGCTTCGCCTTTTTCAAGCTCTTTTCTAAACATTTCTACACCGGTCACAGTGGTTTTTGGGTGGGTTTAATGCCCACAATTTCCACTTCATCTTGGAGTTTCACAGTGCCACGCTCAATACGACCGGTCACCACGGTGCCCCGCCCGGCAATGGAGAACACATCTTCTACAGGCATCAAGAAAGCCTTTTCTATGTCGCGCTCAGGGGTGGGGATGTACTTATCCACTTCTTCCATGAGTTTGAGCACTTTTTGACCCCACTCGCCGATGTTGCCTGCTTTGGCTTCTTCTAAAGCTTTTAAAGCAGAGCCAGCCACAATGGGGGTGTCATCCCCGGGGAATTCATAAGTGCTTAGAAGTTCGCGCACTTCCATTTCTACCAAGTCCAAGAGCTCTTGATCATCTACCATGTCTTGTTTGTTTAAGAACACCACAATGTAGGGCACACCCACTTGGCGGGCGAGCAAAATATGCTCGCGGGTTTGGGGCATGGGGCCATCAGCGGCAGACACCACGAGAATCGCGCCATCCATCTGCGCCGCACCGGTGATCATGTTTTTCACATAGTCGGCGTGTCCGGGGCAATCCACATGCGCGTAGTGGCGGTTTTCTGTGGAATACTCAATGTGAGAAGTGGCGATCGTGATGCCCCTTTCTTTTTCCTCGGGGGCGTTGTCGATGTTATCGTAGTCTTTTAATTCGGCTAGACCTTTTAAAGAAAGCACCGCAGAGATTGCCGCGCTCAAAGTGGTTTTACCATGGTCAACATGCCCGATGGTGCCCACATTGACATGGGGTTTGTTTCGTTCAAACTTAGCTTTTGCCATTGTCTTAACTCCTCTATAGAATTTAAAGCATGTGTTAAGGGGGAAACTGGAGCCCATAAGCGGGATTGAACCGCCGACCTCTTCCTTACCAAGGAAGTGCTCTACCCCTGAGCTATATGGGCACTCTCCCCTACACTGGAGCGGGAAACGGGGCTCGAACCCGCGACCCTCAGCTTGGAAGGCTGATGCTCTAGCCAACTGAGCTATTCCCGCACTGGTGGTGAGACGTGGATTCGAACCACGGAAGGCGAAAGCCAGCAGATTTACAGTCTGCCCTCGTTGGCCACTTGAGTATCTCACCTACTGGAGCTGGCTAAGGGAATCGAACCCCCAACCTGCTGCTTACAAGGCAGCTGCTCTACCAATTGAGCTAAGCCAGCGCAAAATAAGCTGCTATTATAGCTAATTTAACTCCCCCTTGTCAAGCCCTCTCGCTTAAGGCCAAATAATGTTATAGTAAGCCCCATTTTTAACACAAAGGAACACTATGCGCTTTTTTTCACTTAGCCTCATCCTAGCCGGCTTGCTCTCGGCCTCTCCTTATAAGATTGATGCCACCCACTCTAGCGTGGGTTTCACTGCCACACACTTATTGGTGTCTAAGGTTAGTGGAGACTTCTCCCAATTTAAGGGGGTTGCGGACATTGAAAAGGGGCAGTTAAAAGCCCTAGATGGCGAGATCGAGATCAAGAGCATCGACACCAAAAACGCCAAAAGAGACAAAGATTTACTCTCGGCTAACTTCTTTGATGCACACGAATACCCCAAGGGCTATTTAAAAGCCACAAAAATCAGCCAAAAAAGCGATGGGGGCTTGCAAATCGAAGCCATGTTAAAACTTAAAGACACAGAGAAAGAAATCACTCTAGAGGGTAAACTCACAGGACCCATTAAACACCCCAAGAGCGGGGCGGATGTCTATGGGCTAGAGTTGCAGGGCGTGGTTTCGCGCAAAGTCTTTAAAATCGGGCAAAACACCCCCCCTAAACTTGTGGGTGAGAATATCCAAGTTGCCATCCATTTGGAGTTGCACCACTAATTTAAGTTTTTTAGGCTAAAATTGCCCCTTTTAGGGAGTGCAACTATGGAGATTAAGAAGGCGTTTTTAGGGTATTTTGAGGGTTTAGGGCATCTGTGGGTGCCCAGCTCAAGTTTAGTGCCCCAAGATTCCTCTTTGCTTTTCACGAATGCGGGCATGGTGCAGTTTAAAGACATTTTCTTAGGCAAGACCAAGCCTTTCACAAACCGCGCCACGAGTGCCCAGCTGTGTATGCGTGCGGGGGGCAAACACAACGACTTAGAAAATGTCGGCTACACCAACCGCCACCACACCTTGTTTGAGATGTTGGGCAATTTCTCGTTTTTTGACTACTTCAAAGAAGAAGCCATTGCTTACGCCTTTGAGTTCGTGCATAAACACTTGGGCTTTGACAAAGAGAGCATTTACATTAGTGTGCACGAAAAAGACCAAGAAGCCTATAAACTATGGCAAAAATTTATCCCCCATGATCGTATTAAAACGATGGGCGATAAGGATAATTTTTGGCAAATGGCAGACACCGGACCTTGTGGGTATTGCAGTGAAATTTACATAGACCAAGGGGAGAAGTATTTTCACTCCAAAGAGGATTACTTCGGGGGCGAGGGGGATCGCTTTCTAGAAATTTGGAATTTAGTTTTTATGCAATACGATCGCTCTAAAGAGGGTGTTTTAACCCCCCTTGAAAAGCCCTGTATCGACACTGGCATGGGCTTAGAGAGGGTGCAAGCCCTCTTAGAGGGGGTGCAAAACAACTTTGATAGCTCGCTGTTTAAACCCCTAATGGCGTGCATTGAAAAGAGCTTTGGGCTCGAGTATGCCAAGCACAAAGAATCCTTTAGGGTGCTAGCCGATCACGCCCGCAGTGTGGCGTTTTTGCTAGGCATGGGGGTGTATTTTGAAAACACGGGGCGGGGTTATGTCTTGCGGCGCATTTTAAGGCGGGCTTTAAGGCATGGCTATTTGTTGCAACAAGCCAAGGGCAGGAATTTAGAAAGCCCCTTTTTCTATGAGATTTTGGGGCATTTTTGCGATTTGATGCTGGGTTACCCCCTACTCAAAGAACACCAAGAGAGCATTAAAGCCGAGTGCAAGGCAGAGGAAGAGTTGTTTTTAGCCACTTTAGATAAGGGCATGCATTTATTCGAAAAAGCGCTCACCGAGTGCAAAGGCAGTGCCTTTAGCGGGGCTGTGGCGTTTAAGTTGTATGACACCTATGGTTTCCCTTTGGATTTAACCGCCGACATGCTAAGGGGCTTGAACTTGCAAGTGGATATGCAAGAATACCAAGCCTGCATGCAAGAGCAAAAACAACGCTCGGCGCATAGTTTTAGACAAAGCAACGCCAAGGACGGCTTGAAGGCATTAGATTTGAGCCATTTAGAGCCCAACCACTTTGCCGGCTACACCACAGAAAACTTGCAAACCCAAGTTGTCGCCCTTTATCCGCTAGAGGACAACACCGCCTATATCGTGCTTAAAGATACCCCCTTTTACCCCCAAGGCGGTGGGCCCATCGGCGATAAAGGGGTGTTGTTGGACCCTAGCCATGTGCTTTTAGCTAAAGTCCTAGACACGCAAAAAGTGGGGGGGGTCAATGCGAGTTTGATCGAGTTAGAGCCGGGGGCAAGCTTAAAAGAGGGCGATGGGGTGGTGGCCAAGGTGAGCGATCGGGCTGAGATTGCCAAGCACCACAGCGCCACACATTTATTGCATTTAGCCCTACGGACTATCTTAACTGAAAGTGCCAGACAAGAGAACAAAAACGCCCAAATCCAGCAAAAGGGCAGTTACATTGAGCCCCACCGCTTGCGCTTTGACTTTAGCTTTTACCGCAACTTGAGCGATGAGGAGTTAGAGCAAATCGAAAGCTTTGTCAATGCCAAAATCAGCGAGGGAGCGACCACTTGCGTTAAAAGCGTGGGGGCTAATGAGGCAAGAGAGAGCGGGGCTGTCATGCTCTTTGAGGACAAATACCTAGACGAGGTGCGCCTTGTAGACATTGCGGGGAGTTTGGAGGCGTGTGGGGGCGTGCATGTGCCAAATAGCGCAAATATCGGGGGCTTTGCCATTGTCAAAAGCTCGGGGGTGAGTGCGGGGGTTCGGCGCATTGAGGCGGTGTGTGGCAGAGCGTATTATGCGTTTATCGCCAGTGAAAGGCGCATTTTAAAGCAAGCCCGCACGCAGTTAAAAACCCAAGACTTATTAAAAGCTCTAAAACATAAAGAACAAGCCCCCAAAAGCACCCCACCCAAAGAGCCCACCTTGACGCCTATTGAGGGGCAGGTCTTTCATTTAGCCACCCTAAGCGGGCTTAAAGAGCACTTGAGCCATTTTTTGACCTTCATAGAGAAATACAAGAGCCGACAAGAGCCCGTGGTAGCATTGTTTCAATACCACAATTTGCAAAAAAATTGCGTGGAGGTGGTCTTAAAATCTGTGGGCGGGCACGATGTGCGCCCCCTTTTAGAGGCTCTAAAGGCACATAGCCAAAGTCTAGGCTATGCGAGCAAGGGCGGAGGACGGGCAGACCATGCGTCCTTAGTGCTGTCTTGTGGGGGGGATTTTAACGCCCAAGACTTGCAAGATATCCAAGAAGCCTTGCATTTAAAAGCGTTGGAGGTCTTAAAACCCTAATGCACACAAACACTCTATTTTTAATGCTCTTTGTGTCGCTCATGCTAGGGCTTGTGGGGTTGCTGATTTTTTTATGGGGCTTGAAAGGCAAGCAATTTAACGATGAGAAAAAAATGCTCGAGTGCTTGCTCTATGACAGCCCACAGGATTTAGCCATCGCCAAACAAGAGGAGGAAGCACAAAAATCTAAGAGAAAGGAAGCGCGTGGGTGAAGTTTATGATGTTTTGGTTGTAGGGGCGGGTCCTGGCGGGATCGCTGCTACCATTGAGTGCCAAATTAATGGGATTTCTAATGTCTTGCTGTGTGAAAAGGACGAGGCGTGCTGTGGGATGTTGCGCAAATACTACAAGGCGCATAAACGGGTGGATAAGGACTACCGTAAACAGGTCGTGGACATTAAGGGGCATATCCCCTTTAGCGACACGGATAAAGAGGGGGCCCTAGAGGTCTTTGAGAAAGCCCTAGCTGAGTATAAAACCCCCGTGCGCTATAAAACCAATATTGAGAGTGTAGCAAAAAAGGGTGAACTCTTTGAGGTCGCTAGCTCGGCTAATGAGGTCTTTAAAGCCCGCGCGGTGGTGATCGCCATTGGCAAAATGGGACAGCCTAACCGCCCCAGCTACCCAATCCCCGTAGAGATCATGCGCCAAGTGGTCTATACGATCAACGACTGCAAGGAAAAAGAGGAGGTTTTGGTTGTGGGCGGGGGCAATTCGGCGGTGGAATACGCCATCGCCCTAGCCCCCACAAACACCACGACCTTAAACTACCGCCAAAGCACCTTTAGCCGTGTCAATGAGGAGAATTTAAAAGCCCTTGAAGAGGCGTTTTCTAGGAATTTAAAAAGCAAATTAGGCGTGGATATTTTGGGCTTAGAAGGCTTAGAGGGGCGCATTCAAGTGAATTTTGCCGACAACACGAGCGGAGTGTATGATAGGATTTTATACGCCATAGGTGGAGCGACCCCTTTGGAGTTTTTAAAAAAATGCCAAGTCCAGTTAGAGAATAACTTACCGGTGGTGAGCCAAGAACAAGAGAGCAATATTGAAAACCTTTTCGTCGTGGGGGACATTCTCTACAAGTCGGGAGCGAGCATTGGCATTGGCTTAAATGGGGGATTTGATGTGGCGCAAGTGCTTAAAAGCCGTTTGGCTTAGTGCCTTATTTTTCACCTTAACGCAAGGAGCAAACATGCAATTTTTTAAAGTCTTCATCCATACGGACCCACAAGGGTTTTTAGATTTAAAATTTGGGGGCAACGCGCCTAAAGAGTTTTTGACAAATGGGCTGCCCAAACTCTCGCCTGAAATCTCGTGGGAGGCGGTGAGCGGGGCGAAGAGTTATGCGTTAGAGCTCATCGATCACGATGCGGCAAGGGTGTGTGGCAAAACCTTTATCCATTGGGTCGTGGGGAATATCCAAGGCACGGAGCTTAAAGAAAACGCTGCGCTGGAAGACAAAGAGATCGCCCAAGGGGTCAATTCAATGACCGAGGGGTTTTTGCGCTCCGGTTTAAGCCCCACAGAGCAAGAAAAATCTAACCTAGAAAACAGCACCTACATAGGCCCCATGCCCCCCGATAGAGACCACCACTATTTAATCCAAGTCTATGCCCTAGATGTGGCGCATTTAGACCTAAAAAAACCCTTCTTTTTGGGCGAATTGCACGATGCCATGCGTGGGCACATTTTAGGCATGGGGCGGGTGGAATTTAAATACCCCAAAATGCGCCACTAAGGGCTAATACAGCTTTAAACTTAGGCGTGTTAAAATAGCAACTTTTTACGATGGGGGGATTTCATTAGTTTAGAGGTTAGAAATGTCGCAAGAAGGATTGCATTTAGATTTAGACATACACATGATCAGCGCAATTTTACCCCACCGTTATCCGTTTTTATTGGTGGATCGGGTGTTGCGCCTGGAGCCTTATAAAGAGGTGCATGCCTATAAAAACATCACCTATAATGAAGAGGTTTTTATGGGGCACTTCCCGGGTAAACCCATTTACCCCGGGGTGTTGATCGTGGAGGGCATGGCACAAGCCGGGGGCTTGCTCGCCTTTGTGAGCTTGTTTGGGGCAGACCCAGAAGTGGCGGCGACTAAAATCGTGTATTTCATGACCATCGATCGGGTGAAGTTTAGAAACCCCGTGATCCCCGGCGATCAGCTCCACTACCATTTGAGCGAACAAAAACACAAGGGCATGATTTGGCAAGTGGGGGGCGTGGCTAAGGTGGGCGATAAAGTCGTGGCAGAAGCCGAGCTTAAAGCCATGATCGTGGATCGCAAGGAAGATAAATGATCGCCCCCACTGCCATCATAGAAGCCGGGGCCAAGATCGACCCAAGCGTAGAGGTCGGGCATTTTTGCGTGATCGGACCTAATGTGGTTTTAGAGGCGGGAGTGAAACTCTACAACAATGTTACCTTACTAGGGCACACCACCATTAAAAAAGACACCACCATTTTCCCCTACGCCGTGCTAGGCACGATTCCGCAAGATTTAAAATACGAGGGCGAGGAGTCCTATCTCATCATCGGGGAGCGCAATTTGATCCGCGAACATTGCATGATCAACCCGGGCACCAAGGGCGGGGGGTATCAAACGATCATTGGCAACGACAACCTTTTAATGGCGTATGTGCATGTCGCCCACGATTGCAAGATTGGAAACCATTGCATTTTAGCCAATGGCGTAACCCTTGCCGGGCACATTGAGATCGCCGACTATGTGAATATTGGAGGGCTCACGGCGATCCACCAATTCACACGGATCGCCAAGGGGTGCATGGTCGCTGGGGCGAGCGCTTTAGGGCGAGATGTCCCCCCTTATTGCAATGCTGAGGGCAACCGGGCGTTCATTAGAGGGCTTAATCGCCACCGCATGCGTAAGCTCTTGCAAAGCAGTGAGATCGATTTTATCAGCAGGCTGTATAAAAAGCTCTTTGATTTAGAAACCACCAGCATTAGAGAGAACGCCCAAAAGATTTTAGAGGAATACCCCAACAATCCCCACGCTAGAGAAATTTGTGAATTTGTTTTAGAAACCCAAAGAGGGATCGCCATCAAGGCATGGGTTCTTAAAGAACAGGAGGATATGTGAACACCCGTTATTGTAGTTTTTGCAGCAAACCCGAAAACACTTTGCCCCACCACCGCCGTTTGGTGTTTTCGTCCAAAAAATCCGGCAAAGACATACACATTTGCGAATACTGCGTGGAAGTGATATACCAAGAACTCCACGCTAAATTGCACGGCGGTCTTTTAGAGGTGAGAAAGCCCATCCTAGAGGAGAGCACCCCAAGTAAAGCCCTAATCCCCATCGCTTCGCCCAAACTCTTGAAAGAAGCTCTAGACAATTATGTCGTGGGGCAAGAGGAGGCTAAGAGGGTCTTAAGCGTGGCGGTTTATAACCATTACAAACGCCTAAACTACCAAGAAACTAGAGATGCCTTAAGCCAAGAAGTGGAGATTTCTAAATCCAATATTTTATTAGTGGGTCCCACGGGCAGCGGTAAAACCCTCATGGCGCAGACTTTGGCGCGTTTTTTAAATGTTCCCATTGCCATCAGCGATGCCACGAGCCTCACCGAGGCAGGGTATGTGGGCGAGGATGTAGAGAACATTTTAACCCGCTTGCTGCAAGCCAGCGATGGCGATGTGGCGCGGGCACAAAGGGGGATTGTGTTCATTGATGAGATCGATAAAATCGCCCGCTTGTCTGAGAACCGCTCCATTACAAGAGATGTTTCGGGCGAGGGCGTGCAACAAGCCCTGCTCAAAATCATTGAGGGGGCAGTGGTGAATATCAGCCCCAAAGGGGGGCGCAAACACCCCAATGAAAACTTCGTGCAGATCGACACTACGAACATTTTGTTCATCTGTGGCGGGGCGTTTGATGGCATCATTGACATCATCAAACGGCGCATCCACAGCAATGTGTTAGGCTTTGGCAATGAGAAAAAAACCAAAGAACAATTAGAAAATATTTTGCATTTAGTCGAGCCCGAGGACTTGATCTCTTATGGCTTGATCCCTGAACTCATCGGGCGTTTGCCTGTGATCTCCACCTTAAAATCCATTTCCAAAGAGGCGATGATCGACATCTTGCAAAAGCCTAAAAATGCTTTAACCAAGCAATACCAAGAGCTATTTAAAATGGATGGCGTGGAGCTCACTTTTGAGGACGAAGCGATCGAGGCGATCGCCGATTTAGCGATCAAGCGTAAGGTGGGCGCAAGGGGCTTAAGGGCGATCATTGAGAGCTTTAGCCTAGACATCATGTTTGACTTGCCTGCCTTGAAGGATTACCAAGTCATCATCACCAAAGAGTGCGTGCTAAAGCAAGAAAAACCTTTGTTTATCAAAAAAAACAAACCCCTTTTAATGCCCTCATGAACCCAAAGGAAAGAGTATGATCTTAGATAAATTAATCGGTGTGTTCTCCCACGATATTGCCATTGACTTAGGCACGGCTAACACCGTGGTGAGTGTGAAGGGTCAAGGCATCATCATCAACGAACCTTCTATTGTGGCGGTCAAGCTCAACAAATATGACCGCATGGAGGAAATCTTAGCTGTGGGTGCAGAGGCAAAGGAAATGATCGGTAAGACCCCAACAGGGGTACAGGCCATCCGCCCCATGAAAGACGGCGTGATCGCGGATTTTAACATCGCAGAAAAGATGATCCGCTACTTCATTGAAAAGGCGCATAAGCGCAAATCCTTGATCCGCCCGCGCATCATGGTGTGCGTGCCCTATGGCTTAACGAGCGTGGAGCGCAAGGCAGTCAAAGAGAGCGCGATGAGCGCGGGGGCTAGAGAGGTTTTTTTGATTGAAGAGCCTATGGCGGCGGCGATCGGTGCGGGGCTACCCGTGAAAGACCCCCAGGGCAGCTTGATTGTGGATATTGGGGGGGGCACGACCGAGATCGGCGTGATTAGTCTTGGTGGGCTTGTGGTGAGCAAGAGCGTTAGAGTGGCGGGCAATAAATTAGATACAAGCATTGTAGACTATGTCCGCAAAACCTACAACCTGCAAATCGGGGAGCGGACGGGCGAGGAAGTCAAAATCGCCATCGGTTCAGCCATTGAGCTAAACCCCCCCTTGACTATGGAGGTGAGCGGACGGGATCAAGTGAGTGGGATTTTAAGCACCATTGAACTCAGTAGCGAAGATGTAAGGGAGGCCATTAAAGAGCAAATTAGAGAGATCAGCGATGCCTTGAAGTCTGTACTAGAGGAAGTCAAGCCAGATTTAGCAAGGGATTTAGTGGAAAATGGCGTGGTGCTAACAGGTGGCGGTGCGCTCATTCGAGGCTTGGACAAATACCTAAGTAATATCGTAAAACTCCCCGTGTTTGTAGGCGAAGAGCCTTTACTTGCTGTGGCACGAGGCACGAGTAAGGCGATTGAAGACTTAGATTTACTCAGCTCTCTAGGGGATATTTAATTTTTGATTAGTCGGCGCATCCTTTTAGTTTTAATTGCAATTTTTGGGATGCTTTACTGGCTCAACATCAAAGGCTCGAGCAGTTTTATTAGCGATAAAATCCGCATCTTTGTTTTAACCACAAAAGACAATTTAGTTTTTGCCTACCAAAAACACTTCAACCAAGCCCGCTTGCTTGAGGAAAACAGAAAACAGCTCAAAGCCTATGAAAATTTAAAACTTGCCTATGCAAACTTAAGCGCTAGAAGTGAGGCTTTAGCCCTAGAGCTAGACGACTTGCAACAGCTAGAAAAGTCCAACCTAGACACGCCAAGTCTTGAAAACCTAAACCTTAAAATGCCAAACTCCCAAGTTTGCCCCCAAGTGCCAAGATCACCAACCCCGCCTACCTTCTGCCCACCCCCACCTTCACCCCCGCACGCATTTATGGCTTTATCAGCATGGACAACCCCTATCGGGTGCTTGTAGACATCCACAAACCCTACCCTAAAGACAAGATTCTAGGCATGGTCGCCTTTAACCAAGTGTTGGGCACCATCATCCAAAAGGACGGGCGTTTCGTGGGTCTACTCTATGGGGATAAACAAATGAGTTACAGCGTGGTGGCAAAGAGCGGACAAAAGGTCTACTATGGCTTTGTGAGGAACGAAAACTTTAAAACCTATGTGGATTTTCTGCCTTCTTATGCCACGCTGAAAGTGGGCGACCCCGTTTTTACTAGTGGGTTAGACCATATCTTTAGCCCAAACATCTATGTTGGCACAGTTGCTAGTATAGAAAACCGCTATCTTTACAAAAAAGCCCTGCTCAACATCAAACGCCCCCAAAACATGCCCTTTGAGGCGATCGTTGTGGCAGTGCCTTAATGCGCCCCTTATTTTTTGGTCTTGTGGTTTTTGTGTTCATGGGCTGTATGGGGATGATGCCCCTTATGATGATGCCCACCATGTCGGGGCTCTCTAGCGACAATGAGGACAACCTCAAACAGACCCACCAAAGCCTCTTTGACGATGACGATGACGATGGCCCGCCCGTGTACTATACCCGCCTAGACCCTGTCATGCTAGACACTCCAAAGGAGCAAGCCCAAAAAGAGCAGACTAATCTAGAAAAACAATTGGGCGGTAAAGTCCAAGAGCCTAAAAAACCCCAAACCAGCGAAACAAGTGGGCTTAGTTCGCAAGACATCCAAGGCACGCCCATGCCAAATGGGATTGAAATCCAACGCACGCAGGTGATGGATGAGCTTAAAAGCACTAAGGAAGCCTACGCCAAAGAGCCCAAAAAGACCCAAGAGTCCTACCACACCCTACTGAATTATTGCGCCAAAAACGCCCTGTTTAACGAGCTAGGGGCGCATTTAATCATCAAGGCGAGCGAAACCAAGCAATGCCAACGCATGCAAAAAGCCTACTTTGTGGTGCTAAGCCAACATTACAGCCAAATAGAGCCGATCGACCAAGCCAAAGTCGCTTTACACGATATTATGATCGGTTGTAGTACACAAATAGATCGTCAAAAGATTTTACAAAGCGCATTTTTCGCCCGCTTAAAGCCCGACATCACCAGCCCCAAGGACCGCTACTTGTTGCGCCACTTCACCCACGCCAAGCCCCTCAATGGCGACAAACTTCACGCCCTGCTTGAAGACCCCAAACTAGGCGAGAAGTTCTACCGCTGCCAATATTTTTTACACGCCAAGTAGGGTCTTCAGGCTAAAAGAGAACAAATCGGTCAATGTTGCCACTATTAAGGCAGAGTCTTTCAAAGCATGGAAAGTCAGTTATCGAAAACGGTCTTGCTTTTAAAAAATCTCTATTTTAGGACACTCCACTCTAGGGGCATGAAATGGGGAATGATGAGCTGTCCATCTAAAAGTGCATTTGGCAAATTAGGCGGAGTTCTTTGGAGGGTGATTGTTTTTGCGGGGAGATCCGTTAGCCTATAGATACGCACGGCGTTGGTGCTGATAAAATCTTGTAAATGCTCTAAAGCGTTGTGTTTTTCAAATAAAGTGCAAAGCCCGCTAAGAAGTAAGGGCGCACTAAACACCCCTGCCGCACAAGTGCAAGTGTGTTTTGTAGCGAGCAAATGCGGGGCGCTGTCCGATCCAAAGCACACTTTTTTATGGGCTTTTAGGGCAAGCTCTAGCAAGGTCACTTGATCTTTAGGGGTCTTAAGCAAGGGTTTACAGAATAAATGGGGGGAGAGCATACCCCCTGCCAAAGCATCTAAGTTTAGGGTTAAATGGTGCAAGGTCAAGGTGGCATATAAGTTGGGGTATTGCTCCAACAAAGCAACACTACGCCGATCACTCATATGTTCCAAGATTATGGTGAGTTTGTTAAAGGTTTTGGCTAAAGTGTGGATGACGGGGTGAAACTCAAATTCCCTTTCAAGCACAAAGCCCACGCTCTCGGCATGCACGCATAGAATAAAGCCCAAATCCTGCGCAATGTCTAAAATCTCTAGCATTTTGGGGCTTAAAATATCGCTCACCCCCTGTGCGGAGTTGGTGGTGGCGTTCTTGGGGTAGAGTTTGAGTAAAAAGAGCCCCTGTTCTTTGGCAGATTGTAGGCTCTCTTTACTTAGCTCTTCATTTAAATACAGAGCCACTAAAGGCTTGAAGTGGGGGGCTAGGGCGGTGATTTGTGCTTGGTAGGCTAGGGCTAGGGCTGGAGTGCTTAAGGGCGTGCTTAAATTTGGCATCACCACCGCCGCACTAAAGGGTGTTGCGCTAAAGGGCAAGACGGCTTTTAATAAATCACCTTCTCTTAGGTGAAGGTGCATGTCTAAGGGATTATGTAAAGTGAAGGTCTGCATATGGAGTCTTAGCGGTAGATAAAATAGCGCACACGGATACGGATTAAGGTCGTGGTGGTGGGGCGTGGGTAGTCTTTGTAGGCGATGGTGATGGTCTTTAAGGTGTTGTCGTCTAAAAGTTTATAGCCGGACGCTTCTATGATTTTTAGACCCGTGATGTCGCCATTGGGGTGTAAATAAAACTCCACTGCATCCACGCCATCCTGCCCCAAATACCCCGCTGCACTAGGGTATTCTAGGTATTTTTGCGTGATCCGCCCAATTTCACTAAGGTTACTCTTGATGAAGTTTTTTTCAGCCGTGCCTAAGTCCCCAAACTCTTCACCATAGAGTTCATCAATATCCTTGCGAGTTTGGCTATCCATACCTTTATCATTCTCATAACTGCGGTCGCTCTGTCTAGGTGGGGGGGTGGCCGGAGTCTCTTCTGAGGGCAAGAAAGAGAGATTATTGGGGTTAAAGGTGTCGTCTTGCTTTTTCTTGACCGGCTTTTTCTCCTCTCTCTCTTCTTGATAAAGGGCTTTGTGCTTGCTTTCACGATTTGCCACTTGGGTGCGTTTGTGTCTGTGGGCGTGGCGTTCTTGGATGCGGTGTGTGGTGCGTTTAGGTCTGGGTTTAGGCTTAGGCTTGACCCGTGGAGTGGGGGGGCTAGGTGGGCTTGGGGGTTGTGGGGGGTTTGGGCTACGGGAGGCATTGGTGTGGTTTTAGGTGCAGCTCTTGAGGGTCTTAGTGCCCCCTGTGTGTGCTTGGTAGGATCAAGCGAGCGTCCCCTCTTTAGGACCAAGAGATTGCTCGGGTTGATTTTGACTAATTTAGGTCTGTGGAAAAACTTTTGTCCATACTCCAGTAGCCACCAAATGAAAAGGTGCAATAAGCACGACAAAACTAAGGAAATATAGAAATTGCGGTCAGAGCGTCTATCCTCCAACTCTTTATCAAGTGCGCGAACCCTAGACATATGAACTCTTGAGTTTAGATTGCCGTAGGTGTTTCTTGGTTTCTTCAACAAGGGCTTCTTTTTGGTGCAAAGACGGATCTTTTAGGGAAGTCTAGGGTGATTTTGTCTAAAACTAGGCTTTGGTGCGAATTTAGTAAAATCAAATACAGCTGGTTGCGCACTTCTATGGTGATGAGTTTGTGTGTGGAGTCTAAGGGCTTGACATAAGTGATGCTAGGCTCTAAGCCCACTTTGGGGAATAAGAACCTTTGGGTGCTTTTGCGCTTGAGTAACCACAAAACCAACAACAAGCCTACAATCACCACGCCCACTTTCCACAAATACTCCCACTCAAAGTCGGGGAGCTTATTGAGGACAGGTAGGGGCTTGGTGGGGGTGGCTTGGGGCTGTGTAGCTTGTGTAGCAATGGGGGCTGGGGTTAAGTCGGCAAATAAAGACACGAACTCTAGGCGTAAAAAGCGTTTATCTTGAGACAATTTGGCATTGACTTTGAAAAGGGTGTTGCTCTTAGGCACAATATAAAGGGTGTTGTTTTGGTTATGCACTTCTAATTGGTTCAATATAGTAGAGCTGAAGCGTTCAAATCTAGGCGCAAAGGGAGAGATATTTTGTAAAGTAATGGTTTGCGTGGACGAGATTTTAGGCACTTGTTGGAGTGGTTGGCTAAACAGCAACTCTAAGAGCACGCCCTTGTGGTCAGGAGTGGGGGTCACCTGTATATGTGCGAGTTGGTTTAGCGAGGTCCCCCATAAAATGTCTAAAACAAAAAAAACGCATATGATGGCTCTCAAGTTTACATATCCTTTGCAATGTAGTAGACAATGGCATTGGAGTCTAACACTTCGTTTAAGCGGATAGCTAGGTTTTTTTCATACACCATGACTTCGCCCTTGCCAATCACCCGCCCATTGACAAAGGTATCCACACTCTCACCAGCGGGCTTTTGTAAATCGATGACCGACCCCCTTTCAAAGCGCAAAACTTCCCCAAGTGGGATAGAAGTTGAGCCTAGTTCTGCCATAAAAGTGACCTCCATGTCTAACAAACCCTTGTAGTCGTTGATGAGCTCTTCTAAATAGGTCGTGAGTTCCAATTCCCTAGGGTTTAGGGTTGGTTGCCTTTTGAGCTTGGGATTGACAGAGGGTAAATTGGCTAGGGTAGGGTTGGATTGGATACTCACCCCACCCCCATCCTTGTTAGTATTATTGTTCTGGTTATCCATGAAAATCCCACCTTATCTTAACACTTTCAACGCCCAACTTTAACCTACAAAAGAAAATATACCATTATACTAGATTTTGATTAGCGGGGTTTGAAATTTGCCCGACTCACGCAAAATTCTTGCAGAAAACAAGCGGAGCATTTAGGGTTAATCGCCTTGCAAATGCGCCGTCCAAAGAGTATCAAGGCGTGGTGTAGGGAGCTTAAGTCGTTCACAAAAAGCGCACTTAAATCAGCTTCTGTCTGCTCTGCGCTCTTGGCGGTGGAGAGCCCTAAGCGGTGCGCCACTCTAAAAACATGTGTGTCTACGGCTAAGAGATTTGCCCCAAAGGCGACAGACAAGATAACATTTGCACTCTTTTGCCCAATGCCCGCTAGACTTTTGAGCTCGGCTTGGGTTTGTGGGATTTGCCCGTGAAAGTTTTCTAAGACTTGGTTAGCCATTTTGACGAGGTGCTTTGCCTTGCTGTTGGGGTAAGAAATGCTTTTAATGCACTCTTGCACCTCTGCAATATCAGCTCTAGCTAGGCTTACAATGCTCGGGTATTTGGCAAAAAAGGCAGGGGTGGTGGCGTTCACCCTTTTATCCGTGCATTGCGCCGACAACAACACCGCCACGATGAGTTCATAGGGGTTTTGATACTCTAGCTCAGTGGTGGGGTTAGCAAAATGGGCGAGCAACCTAGCCTTAATGGTGTTCGCACTCATAGAGGGCGCACTAAAATGTGCTTGGCTTCGCCTGAGCGTAGGGCGACTTGGGCGCGTTCAATGGCGATGCTAAAGGTGGCTTTTTTAAGGGAGTGTTGCAACAGCTCAAATTCCACTCCTACAGCAATTCCAAAGGATAAAAGACGGTCTTTTAGCTCCAAATCAGGGGTGGTGATGTCAAGGATGGTGTAGCGTTTGTTTTTTTGGCACTCGAGTAGGCTCATTTCGCATTCCTTTTTTAATTTCATCGACAATAATATCAATAGGCGTGAAAATCCGCCTTAAAATCCTAAAGGGAGCTTGTAAAATGTCTTTTGCTAAAGTTACATTGGCTTTAGGGTTATCTAAACTTCCGCTTAAACTCACATGTGTGGAAATCTTACCATCTCCACCTAAGATCAAATAGCTTAAAATGGGGATTTTATTGATGATGTTGGCAAAACCTTTAATGGTAGCGATGTTTAAAGACATGTCAATTTTGCGCTTGGAGAGCTCCACAATCCCATTTCCATCCACATCTAAAGTTGTGCCCGTGAGTTGAATATGCTCTAGACCTAAATAGCCCGGGTTAATGCCAAAGACCACTCGACCCTTAGAAATCTCATACCCATTTGCTCCAAGTCTGGGGTTTCTAAACACGATTAAAGAGGGGATAGTGTTGATTAAATTGATCATATTTTGTAGGACCTTAAAGTTTTTAATTGTGGTGTTTTGTAGCCTGAGCTCCCCGCTAAAGACATTGTTCTTATACCCGCCAATGAGGCTATACAGCCCGCCTTGTATGAGATTTTGTGTGGTGATGGTCTGTAAGACCATGTTAAGATAGTCTCCGCTGAAGTTATTTGCCTTGATCCTAAACTGCCCGTGCATCATGTCAAAGGCAACCATAGCGTTGTGGTAGCTCGCATCCGCTTTTAAGCGTCCATCGCGCATATTGACCAAAATATTTTCTAGAGCAAAGGGGAAGCCCTTAAAAGTAACCACAGCGTTTTTAGCCTGTATGATTAGGCGGTTTGGAGGGATTTTATGTTCTTTTTCGTAGAGTTGCTTTGCCTTGATAAAAATCGTTTCATCCTTGATTTGCTCTTTGGTGGGCTTATTTGCGCTTGGAGCTAGCAATTCTTTAATGGCGGGCACTTTGGCTTTTAAAAAAGTATCCACATTGAAATTGATGTCATTGACAAAGATGATTTTCTCCCCCCGAATGCGCCCCATCACCGCCCCATCTGGAGTAAAAACTCCAAACCCCTATCCCCAAAAGTCCCCAAAAGCGAAAAAGAGTTAAACCGCCGCCCATCGTTACGATAAAGCGGCAACTCGATGTCTAAGTTTGTTCCAAAGAACTTAAAACTCTTTAAGTCCTTGGTGGTGATTTTGAGCGCGCCCCTTTTAATGGCAAAGTAGTGCGCCAAAGGCGAAATGGGGACAAGTTTGGCGATGTTCTTTAAATGCAAGCTATAATCCCGAGAAATTGCCCCCTCGATCTCTAATTCCTTGATTTTAAAAATGGTTTGCTTGTCTTTGGAGAAGTCCAAGTCAAAGGTCAGGGTCGGTAGGTTGTCCTCAGTGGCGTAGATGATGTCTTGACTAAAGACCTCAGCGTTTTGGGCTTGGATGATTTGGTGCAACTTGTTTTTAAAAGCGAGGGTATCCACGCCCTTGGCGATTAAACTTGGCAAAGAACTTAGGCGCACGGCGGAGGTGGCTTTGGGTAAAATGGTGCGCCTTGTTTCAAAGGGGTTATTGTTGATGGCTTGGTTGGTGTTGACTTGGATTTTATGGACAATGGCTTGGCTTGTGAGGCTCTTGTGGCTGAAGTCTATGGTTATGCGGTTGTCGGTGTCGGCCATGTTTTGATAGCGGGTGTGGGCAGTGCTGATGTAGATAATTTTGCTTGTGGGGCTGATGTCTAAGAACACCTGTGCGCTTTGGTTACTTAAGGGCACGCCATAGAGCGCAAAGCTCCCTGCGGCGATGTCTACGCTGCCTTGCACGAATAAAAAGGGCTTGGCATGGGGGACAAACTGCATGGTGAGCAAAATGTCCGCCCCGACATTGGGCTTGAATTGGCTTAGGGGTAGGTTGATGTTGTAGGCTTTTAAAATCTCTTTGATAGGAGAAAAGGCGGCGCTTGAGGCGTTTTTAATGCTCGCCACTAGCCTAGATGCAGGTCCAAAGTGGCTTATCACCACCTGCGAGCCCTCTAAGCGCATGTGTTGGTAGTTGATGTGCTTAGGCGTGATGGTGAGCTGCCCGTCCTTATACTCTAGCCCCACTTCTTTAGCCAAAATGGGGGGGAGTTTGGAGTTGTAGATGACATGGGCGTTTTGCACGAGGGCCTGCACACTCAGGTTCTTTTGCAAGCTCTTTAAGATGTGCTTGTCCTTGAAGTTTAAGGAGAGTTTTGCGTCCTTGATGAAAAAGCCACCAAAGGAGATGTTGCTAAAGAGCCATTTTTGTAGAGCTTGGTGCTTGTCGGGCTTGAAGTAGGGCTTTAAAAAGTCTAAGTGTTTGATGTTGTTAGAGTTTAGCCTAAGAGCTACGGATTTAAAGTCGGTCAAACCTTGCACGAAAATTTTTAATTTGGATGGTCTAATATTTGGGGTGGGGATGGGGGAAACTTGCAGACTGAAGTTTAATTGTTCTGTGTGTTTAAGGTAGGTCGCCTGCCCTATAAGATGTATATGGTAGGGGTCAGAGTCTAAATAATTAATGTTTAGGTGCAATCCTTGACCCTCTTGTTCTTTAAGGTAAAACTGCCCACGCACAAGGTCGGGGAAGGCAAATTCGTAGCGGTGTCCATCAAAGAACACATGGGCTTTGATTTTGGGTTTGATGTCTATTTCTTGGATGGTGATGTTTTCAAAGTAATCCATAGCCCACATGCTGTATTGGATGTAGCGCACAATGGCGGCGATGGTCGGGGGTTTTTTATTTGGCTTGTGCTTGATGAGCTCTATGATGTCTAACTGCCCCACCCTTAGCAAGAATTTATTATTCAGTTTTAGATAGAATCGCTCTATTTTGAGTCCGCCAAAGTGCATGGAGGAGATGTAAATTCCGTTTTTCAACACAAGAAACAGAATGGCAAAAAGAACGGCCACAAGCCCGATAGAAAAAAAAGGGCGTAATATTCTCTTGGAGATGGCTTTGATCATCGCGCTTTCATTGCTGTTTTACTTAAGTATACCCATAAAATCTTACGCGATTGTTTACATACCCAAAGGTGCGCTTAAAACCGCCTTAAGCCACCTACACGCCCTAGAAAGCCCCACGCCCCCGATAAATACCCTAGATTTGTGGATTTTACGCCTGATGTCCGCTTTGCACCTATGGCACACACCCGAAAGGGGCTATGTGGCAATCCCTATAAGCCCCAATAACACCACCACCAAGGGGGACTTCTTGCACGCCTTGAGCTTGTCTAAGGTGGTCTATAAGGACATCACCTTAATCCCGGGCGAAACCTTGTATTTTTTTCTAAGGCACTTGGCTAAGGTGTTTCATTTAAAAGTGGAGGATTTAGAGCAAGTCTACAACGCCAAAGCCCTTTGGGCTGATGGGGCGATTGTCCCGGACACCTACCGCTTCACGCTTGGCATTTCGGCGCAAAATCTCATGGGCTATCTTTTAAAGCACAGCCAAGAACACTACCAAAAATTAAGCGAGCAACTTTTAGGCAACTACGACCCCAAAAAGTGGCAACAAACCCTAATCATTGCCTCCATTATCCAAAAAGAAGCGGCCAATGCCGCAGAGATGCCCCTCATTGCCGGGGTGATTTACAACCGCTTAAAAAGGCACATGCCCTTGCAAATGGACGGGGCGTTAAATTATGGGGCGTATGCGCACAGCAAGGTAACGCACGAAAGGATTGCCACCGACAACAGCCCCTACAACACCTACAAGCATAAGGGTCTGCCCAAAGAGCCCGTGGGCAGTGTGGGGCTTGATGCGATCAAGGCGGCTTTGTTTCCTGCCAAAACGCCCTTTTTATACTTTGTCAAAACCAAAGGGGGGACGCATAAATTCAGCGTGAATTATAAAGAGCATGTCCGTGCAATTCCCAAATTTTGATCTTAGCTTAGTTTCGCTTTAGATATTTAATGCTAGTATCTCGGGCGGATTTCATTAAGGGTCTTTAAGGAGATGAAATGGCGAAAATGCAAGCCCCTGAGGGCGTGCCTGTTTGGGTCAATGAAGCCCGTTGTAAGGGTTGTGATTTGTGCGTGTCGGTGTGTCCGGCGGGGGTGCTTGGGATGGGCTTTAAGCCCACGCACATTTTGGGTAAGGTCGCTAAGGTCGCCTACCCTGAGAGTTGTATCGGGTGCTACAAATGTGAGCTGGGTTGCCCCGATTTTGCAATTTATGTGGCAGAGAAGAAGGAGTTTAAATTTGCGAAAGTGTCTAAAGAAGCTGAGGATAGGGGGGCTAGAGTGCGGGCAAATAATTACATGCTTTTAGAAGAAAGCGTGAAAGAGGGGAGGGGCAAATGAGAGAGGTGATTTCAGATGGCAATGAGTTGGTCGCAAGGGCGGCGATCGAGGCGGGGTGCCGCTTCTTTGGGGGCTACCCCATCACACCCAGCTCGGACATCATGCATGCGATGAGTGGGCTACTACCCAAGCACGGGGGGCATTTTATCCAAATGGAGGATGAGATCGGGGGCATTTCTGTGGCACTGGGTGCGAGCATGAGCGGGGTGAAGGCGATGACGGCAAGCTCAGGACCGGGCATTTCTTTAAAAGTGGAGCAAATGGGCTATGGCTTTATGACAGAAACGCCTTTGGTGATTGTGGATGTGATGCGATCAGGGCCTTCTACGGGGATGCCCACACGAGTGGCACAAGGCGATGTCAACTTTTTAAAACACCCCACGCATGGGGATTTTAAATCCGTGGCTTTGGCTCCGGGAAGTTTAGCAGAAACCTACACTGAAACCATCCGTGCGTTCAACTTGGCAGAGAAGTTGATGACCCCCGTCTTCTTGCTCTTGGATGAAACCGTAGGACACATGTACGGCAAAGTTTCTTTGCCCGACTTGCAGGATTTAAGCATTGTCAATCGGCGGGTGTTTGAGGGCGATCCTAAAGACTACCAGCCCTATGGCGTGCCAAATGATGAGCCCGCTATTTTAAACCCCTTCTTCAAGGGTTACCGCTACCACATTACGGGTTTGCACCACGGGCCTATCGGCTTTCCCACTGAGGATGCAAAAATCGGGGGCGCGCTGATGGATCGGCTCTTTAATAAAATCGACTCCAAGCTTGATGAGGTCTGCCTCAATGAAGAGATAGACATTGAGGGGGCGGATTTATTGGTGATTGCCTATGGCTCGAGCGCATTGGCAATTAAGGAGGCGTTGAGAGAGCTTAAGGCTGAGAATTACCCTAAAAAAGTGGGCTTTTTTAGGCCTTTAACTCTATGGCCTAGCCCCAAAAAACGCCTAGAGGAGCTAGGCAAGCAGTTTAAAAATATCCTCGTGGTGGAGCTCAACAAGGGACAGTATCTGCAAGAAGTGGAGCACATTTTAGGGCGTAAGGTTCCGGCTTTGTTGCAAGCCAATGGCCGCCCCTTCTCACCCAAACAAATCATGGCTAAAATCAAGGAGTTTTAATGGCGTTTGACTACGACACTTATTTACGGGTAGATAAAACCCCCACTTTATGGTGTTGGGGTTGTGGGGATGGGGTGATTTTAAAATCCATTATCCGTGCTATTGACACCCTAGGCTGGGACATGGACGATGTGTGCTTTGTGAGCGGGATCGGCTGCAGCGGGCGCATGAGTTCGTATGTGAATTGCAACACGGTGCACACTACACACGGGCGGGCATTGGCTTACGCCACCGGCATTAAAATGGCAAACCCCACTAAACATGTAATTGTGGTGTCCGGGGATGGGGACAGCTTTGCGATCGGGGGCAACCACACCATCCACGCTTGTAGGCGCAACATCGATTTAAACTTAGTCTTGGTGGATAACTTCATCTACGGCTTAACCAACTCGCAGACCTCCCCCACCACACCCAATGGTATGTGGACCGTAACCGCTCAGGGCGGCAACATTGACAACAGCTTTGATCCTTGCGAAATTGCGATGGCAGCGGGGGCGAGCTTTGTGGGGCGTGAGAGCGTGCTAGAGCCCAAAAAGTTAGAGCGTATCCTTACCGATGCCTTTAACCACAAGGGTTTTAGCTTCGTAGATGTGCACAGCAACTGCCACATCAACCTAGGGCGCAAAAACAAAATGGGCGAGGCGGCACAGACTTTAAAATGGATCGAATCGCGCCTTGTTAGCCGCCGCAAATACGAAGAAATGACCCCTGAGGAGCGGGTGGGTAAATTCCCCACAGGGGTGCTAAGGCATGACACTTCCAAAATGGAGTATTGCCAAGCGTATCAGGGCGTGATCGACAAAGCCCAAGCGAAAAAAGCCTAAGGATCTCCGATGCAAACACAATTACGATTTACAGGCGTGGGCGGTCAGGGCGTGCTTTTGGCGGGCGAAATCTTAGCCGAGGCGCAGATTGCAGCCGGGGGCTTTGGCACGAAAACCTCTACCTACACCAGCCAAGTAAGGGGCGGGCCCACGAAAGTGGATATTATTTTAAGCCCTAATGAAATCATTTACCCCTACGCCCAAGAAGGCGAGATTGATTTCATGCTCTCAGTGGCCCAAAGCAGTTATCAACTCTTTAAAGGCGATGTCAAGGAGGGGGGGGTTGTGGTGGTGGACCCTAACCTAGTGCAACCCACACCCGAAGATGAGGCGAAGTTTCAGCTGTATAAACTCCCTATCATCACCATTGCCAAAGAAGAGGTCGGCAACATCATCACGCAATCGGTGGTGGCTTTGGCGGTTACGGTGGTGTTGATGGGGTGCGTGGATAAAGAACAGGTGCTCAAAACCATGGTTTCTAAAGTCCCCGCTAAAGTCGTGGAGCTGAATAAAAAAGCCTTTGAAATTGGTGAGGCCCACGCCCTAAAAGCGCTCGCGGCACGAAAAATCTCTTAGTGTTAGACCCCGCACAAATCGCCACTTTGGCGGATAAGACCCCCTTTTATCTTTACGATTTGGATGGCATTAGGGGGGCTTTCTTAGACTTTAAAGAAGTCTTTAGGGGGTGTAAATCGCTCATTTGCTACGCCCTCAAAGCTAATTCTAATCTAGCCCTTTTGGAGGTTTTAGCTAAGGCGGGGGCGGGGGCGGACTGCGTGTCCATCTATGAAGTCCGCCGCGCGCTTTTAGCGGGCATTGCGCCCTATAAAATCATCTTTAGCGGGGTGGGCAAGCTAGAGAGCGAGATACAAGAAGCCCTCGAGCGGGGGATTTTGTTTTTAAATGTGGAGTCCTTTGAGGAGCTTAGGCTCATAGAGCAAATCGCCAAAGAGCAGCACACCAAAGCCCGTATCAGCGTGCGCGTCAATCCTAACATTGACCCCGCCACCCACCCCTATATCTCTACGGGGCTGTGGGAGAATAAATTTGGTGTGGAGGAGAGGGAGGCGGTACAAATGTTTATGTTTGCCAAACAATCGCCCTTTTTAGAGCCCATCGCCTTGCATTTTCACATCGGTTCGCAGCTCTTGCAACTCGCCCCCCTAGAACAAGCCTTTGAGAAAATGGCAGGTTTTACCCGCTTTTTGATCGCCAGTGGCATAGAGCTTAAATTCTTTGACATCGGCGGGGGGCTTGGCGTGGCTTACAACGAAACACAAGAGCCCATACCCCTAGCAGACTACGCCAGTGCCCTATTTAAAGCCACTGAGGGGCTAGACTTAACGATCATTTGCGAGCCGGGGCGGCGTGTGGTGGCAGAGCATGGAATTTTGGTTGCCAAGGTGCAATACACCAAGTCAAACGAGCGCAAAAACTTTGCCATTGTGGATTTGGGCATGAATGACTTTATGCGCCCTGCCCTCTACCAAGCCACCCACCCCGTGCGCCTGCTTACCCCCAAAAACGCCGAGCCGGTGGCTTATGATTTAGTCGGGCCTATTTGCGAAAGTGCAGATTGCTTCATCAAGGGGGTGGAGTTACCCAAGCTAGAGCGGGGGGATTTGTTGGTCTTTGAAAAGGTGGGGGCATATGGGGCGAGCATGGCAAGCCACTACAATAGCCGCCCCAATCTCTTAGAGCTAGGGTTTGAGGGGGGCAAAATCCGCACACTCAAAGAGAGAGAAGACTTTTTTGACTTGATTAGGCACGAAATGGGGCATTTAAAAGGGGAGGGCATCGCCTCCAAACGGGCGCAAATCGATCAAATCGATCAAAGCCTAGTGCAGCTCTTAAACGCTCGTTTTGCCCTAAGCGCACAAATTGCCAAGGACAAGCACCAAGCCGGGTTTAGCGTCTATAACCCCCTAAGAGAAGCCGAGATTTTTGCCAAAGTGGGGGGGCGGCTTGAGAGTGTCTATACCGAGATTTTAAGCGTGTCTAGGGGGCTTCTTACCCCTGAAAGGGTGGGGGTGAGTGGCAACACCAACACCGCAAGAAGGCTTTTAGGGCAGAAGTTTAAATTGAGTTTGTTGAACCCCTTAAAACTCTTTGAGGCGATCTTATTTAAGGGCGTGGATTACGGGATCTTGGAGGTGCGTAAAACCTGCGCCCACGCTGAGGGCTTAAAAGCGTTGGCTAGGCTCATCCAGCAACAGGAATTAGAGATCGCGCACAGCTTTAAAGTCGGGGGGGCGTGGTGCTTGCTGCTTGGGCGTTTTGGCTTTTTGGCGCAAACAAACCCCACGCGCAAGGCGCTCTTCTTTGAGCCCATACACACCCAAGAAATGCAGGCTCTGCTAAAATCTTTTCATAACCCCTACTTTGTAGCGACAAAGTTTGGCTGCTTGTTGGAAGTGGATATTGAGCTGGACCTACCCAACCACTTGCAATCTATTGTTTTAGGCGCTTATTCCAATACACGGAGAGCATGTGGAGTTTAACCCTCTCAATTTGGCGCAAAAGGACCGCCTAGATTCCGCCCTAAAGGCAGACCACTTCCTCGTGGGCGATGTCAGTTTTACGAATTTGTATTTATGGCAAGGGGCTAGAAAGATTTGCCTAGCCTTTGTGGAGGGCTGTGTGGTGGTGCAGACCACTTACCCTAACGAGTCGCCCTTTTACTTCTACCCCATAGGCTCAGGGGATAAAAGGGCGGTGCTAGACGCACTCATCACTTACACTAAGGCACAAAATCAGCCCCTAGAGTTTAGAGCCTTGCAAAGCGAGCATAAGGACGAGCTAGAGCAGCTTTACCCCCACGCCTTTAGCTATGAGGCTAAGAGAGATCGCTTTGATTATATCTATAGCGTGACCGAGCTCATCGCCCTAAGCGGTAAAAAGTTCCATAAAAAGAAAAACCATCTCAACGCCTTTTTAAAGCTCTACCCCCGCTACAGCTATGAGCCCATCAGCCCTACAAATATCCCCGATTTAATGCAGGCACTCAAAGAGTGGCATAAGCTAGACGACCCACAAGATTTAGGGCTAGAGCACGAGCATAGGGGAATTTTAAGCGTGCTAGAAATTTATGAGAGCTTGCCCCTACTAGGGGGGGTGATTAGGATCGAAGGGCGCATTGTGGCGATGAGCTTTGGGGAGAAATTAAACCCGGACATGGCACTCATCCACATCGAAAAGGCTGACCCGAGCGTTAGGGGGGCTTACCAAATGGTCAACCAACAGCTCTTAGTCCACGCCTTTGCTGATTGCGTATATGTGAATCGAGAGGAAGATCTAGGCATTGAGGGTTTAAGGCAGGCGAAAATGGGCTATAACCCCGTGTTCTTTGTGGAGAAGTACCACGCCCACTTGGTCTAAAACTTTAGACTAAAATTACCATTGATTAGTTTTAGTGTCCTAAAATAAGGCATTCCATTGGAAGGAGTTTCTCATGGACTTACTGATACGACAACTGAAACACGAAGACCTGCAAGAATTTCAACAACTTGTCGCCAAATTTGGGGCGACTTTAACCATTTTACCCGACATCAAGACTTCCCCCCAACCCTCAGTGCTGCAAAGACTCTCTGATGAACCCGTTGAAATCAACATGCCCTTTGTGGATGGGGCGTATTTAGCAACCCTAAATAAGGACAAAAAGCCCGCCTTTAACCATTGCGGGCATGGGCACAACCCAATCAACACTCAGAGGCATAGGCATGACCACCACAAACTCGGTTGCGGGCGCACAAACCACGCCCAAAATTTCAGCGACCGCCCCTCGCACCACAGCGATAAAGATTTAGACTCGGGCTTTTGGATGGATATTTAGAGCCATTGCTCTAAGTCTTGCATGGCTTGGGTGTGCTTGTTCTCAGGCACACCCTCTTCGTAGGTTTGGTAGTTCTTGATCGCCTCGGTATAAAGCCCCTTGGCTTTCTCTAAATCTTGCGCCACGCCTTGCCCGAGTTCATACATTTTGCCAAGAGCATAAAACTCATAGCCAAAATCGTTTTCTTTGCGGGCGATTTTGCAAAAGTACTCAAACGCCATTAGATACTCTTGCACCATGTGGGGTGCGCCACACACCTCCCCATTGTATTGGTTAAACAAATCTAATAGAGCGTCATCGCTCAAGTGCAAAGACAAATGGGACAAATCCTCTAGCATGGGCATCCTTGTTTCAAGTTCAAAAAGAGAGCCTGCGTTTTGCTCTGGAGTTGGGCTTTTTGAGATAAAGGCGCAAGTAAGACCTGGTAACCTCTAACTTCGCCTCACTCAACTTGCTTTGGTAGTGCAGGGCTTTTTGTGCGTCTTGCTCCACGCCATCGCCCATTTCATAGGCCGCAATGAGCTTCGTCAAAGCGTGGATATAAATCCACTGCGTTTTTACCCCCACCTGCACCACGCCCTGATAGCACGACAGGGCTTTTTGCATGTCCTGTGCCACGCCCTGCCCTTTTTCATACATTTGGGCGAGGCGGTGGAAGACCTGCCCGTTGCGGCAATGCCCGAGCACGATCTGTTTATATAGGCTAAATGCCCTTAGATAGTCTTGCACGCCATGCGGGCAAAAGCGCACGCTCGCCACCCCTGCCGCCGCCTGCCTCTTGCCACATCCATTGTAGGCATTGAACAACTCCAACAAAGCGGCATCACTCAAATTTAAACCCATTTCAGCGGACATGCAACTCCTTTTGCAAGCGGTGATTCTAGCATGCTATGTTAAATCCAACGCCATGCCATAGAGCTTTTTGCGCTCAGTGGAGCTGGCGATATTTAAAAGTTTGCGGTATTTGGTGATGGTGCGGCGCACCATCTTTAGCCCAAATTGCTTTTCCACAAGCTCCAAAATCTTTAAATCGCTCATGGGGTGCTGTTTGTCCTCCTTGTTAATCAATTCCAGCAAGAACTCTTTAATGGCGGCGTTAGATACATCGCCCTCTAGGGCAGTGGCAAAAAAGCTTTTAATGGCAAAGACCCCCCGATTGCACGCCAAGTATTTATTAGAAATTGCCCGTGAAATGGTGCTGGCCGCATAGCCAAACTCTTCGGCAAGGTCCACTAAACGCATGGGCTTGATCGCCCCGCCTTTAAAGAAGTCGTATTGATACTCCACAAGCATGAGCCCAATTTTTTGGATCGTTTGGTGGCGCATTTGCAGCGCATCCACCAAGTCCCGTGCTTCTTTAAGCTTTTCTTTTAAATACCCATTGTCTGCGGCGATTTTGCCCTGCTCGAGCACGACTTTAGGGTAATAGCCCTCGTTAAGCTGCACGCTAATGTCTCCGTCCTCCTCTAGCACCAAAATATCGGGGATAATGGGGGGCAAACTCTCACCAAACTCTAGGGCCGGGGGGTTTTTAAAGGAAGTGATGACCTGCATGGCTTTGGCATATAGAGGGTGGTGGCGGTGCTGTTGGTGTTGCTCTAAATCCTTTAAAATGCGGGCACACAGCTCATAGGTGGGTGTGTCTAGCTCCTCGTGCTGGGCAAGCTGAAAGGCAAAACTTTCTAGCAAGTTGCACGCCCCCACACCCGGGGGGTCTAAATAGGCAAAGCGTTGGCGCACCTTCTCATAGTCGGCAACTTCCACGCCTAAGTTCAGCGCCTGCGCCTGTGTGTCGCCCTCAAAATACCCCTCTGGGTTTAAATTTTCGATAATGTCGGTGGCGATTTTTAAGGACATGGGGGTGGGAAAGAGGGGGGGCAAGAGCTGTTCGTTTAAGGTTTCGTGTAGGCTCTTTGGGCGCACACTTAGGCGCTCGATTTGATCGCCTAGGGCGTTTTTGGGGGGCTTGTAAAACTTATGGCTGCTAAAGTCCGTGCGCATGCCGCTTTGCACCCGCACGAAGGGGTTGTCCTTGGCGCAGTTTAGTAAAGTTTCTTCAATCTCTAAAGGGTCGCTTTGTAGAATAGGCAGCCAGCTTTTAAGGGTGGCGGAGAGTTTATTTTTAAGATTGGGGCGGGCGCGCAGCATTAAGCCTTGAAATTCTCCCCTAAATAGTATTTACGCACTAAGGGGTTGTCGTAAATTTGTGCCGCACTCCCGCTTGCTAGCAAGGCCCCACTTTTGATCACATACGCCCTATGGCACACATTCAAAGTTTCGCGCACATTGTGGTCAGTGATGAGCACCCCGATATTCATCTCCACCAAGTGTTCTATGATTTTTTGTATGTCTAACACTGCAATGGGATCCACCCCCGCAAAGGGCTCGTCTAGTAAAATAAATTTGGGGTTTTTCACTAAAGCCCGTGCAATCTCCACCCTGCGCCGCTCCCCCCCACTTAAAGACATCCCCCGCCGCTCCCTAATGGCTTGGATATTGAAGGCATCGAGCATTTCTTCAATGCGCTCAAGCGCCTCTTTATTGCTTTTAAAAGTTGTTTGGGCAGCGAGCATTAAGTTATCCTGCACGCTCAAATCCTTAAAAATGCTCGACTCTTGGGGCAGGTAGCCAATGCCCATATTCGAGCGTTGGTGCAGGGGGTAGCTAGATAAATCAATGTCGTTCAAATACACCTTGCCCCCGCTGGGTTGCAAGAGCCCACAAATCATATAAAAGGTCGTGGTTTTGCCCGCCCCATTAGGTCCAAGCAAACCCACCACCTGCCCGCTCTCCACCTCTAAAGACACATCATGCACGATTTTGGTTTTCTTAATTTGCTTGCTTAAGTTCTCGGCTTTGAGTTTATCCATGCATTAGCTTGTAGTGGCAAGTTTCATCGTGGCGCTTAAGGCTTAAGATGAGGGGGCTAAAACCGCAGGATTTAAGCCAAGACAACAAAGGTAAATCCCCCCACTCTATAAAGTGCACCCCCCCCTGCTCCAAGTTCTCCAACACCCCTAAAGCGTGCAGCTCTTCAAAGCCTTTTAAGTAAAAATCATAGTGGTAAATGCAAAGCTTGGGGGTCTTGTAGGTGTGTAGCAGGCTAAAAGTGGGCGAAGTGGCTAGAGGGGCGTTTAATCCTTTACAAAAGTGCTGCACGAAAGTGGTCTTACCGCTGCCTAAATCCCCTTGCAAGAACACCAAACTATGCGTGCCTAAATGCGCTTGCACAGCTTGCACCACTTGGGGGATTTGGGCGAGGGTGGCGTGCATGTCTAACATTAGCAATCCTCCACTTTGCCATCGGTTGTGCCGAGGTTATCCTGCATGGCTTGCATTAAGGAGGGGTTGTTCTCTTTAAACTGCTCTAGGGGTTTTGGCTTGGATTTGTCGGTTTCTATGCGGGCGTTTGCCCCAAAGACCTCTTTTAAGCAGGGCACAATCAAGGTTTTATAATGCTCGCGTAAAAGCAAACTTGCGCTCTCATCAGCGTTAGAGTGCAAGAATAAAATGCCATTATCAAAGGACTTAAACACCAAAAGCTCCCTGAACACCCTGCCCAATTTTGTATTTGTGCTCTCTATCTTGGCAATGAGTTGTTTAAACAACTCTTTAGGGTCGGCTTGCGGGGGTCGTGTGCTTTGGGCTGGGTTTTTGTGGGCGGTTTGGAGGGCTTGGGTTGTGGGCGTGGGCTGTGGATGGGGCGTGGCTTGTTGTGGCTGTGGGGCTTGGTGGGTGGTTTTTGGTGTGGCTATTTGTGTGGGCTGTGCTTGGGCGGTTTGGGGCTGTTGTAAGCTGGCTTGCATTTTAAGCGTGCTTAAAGCCAGCACAAAATCCCCATCCGCCCCATAGTTGAGCAGGGGTTGCGCCTGCGCAATTGCGCTCATGAACGGCTCAAGCACGCCTGAGGGCAACTTTTGGCTAAGCATGGCTTCTTTTAAAAAACGCGCCATCTCTTCTAACACCATAGCCGTGTCGTATTCGGCTAGACTTTGCAATAAATTTTCTACACTCTTGCCTGCCACTAGGGCGCTAAAAAACTCTTCTAAAACTCTGCTGTCTACAAGCCCTAACATTTGGCTTGTGGCTAGGGCGCTCACATTTTGGTTGCTAAAACTTATGGCTTGCTCGGCTAGGGTCAAAGTGTCGCGCAAACTCCCACCTCCACTGCGGGCTAACATTTCTAAGGCTGGCTCTTCATAGTCTACACCCTCTTTTTCAAAGATCAACTTCAAATGCGCCACGATCGCCTTAAGGGGGATTTTTTTAAAGTGGAATTGCTGCGTGCGGCTTAAAATGGTGGCGGGCAATTTAAAGGGATCTGTGGTGGCTAGAATGAATTTGACATGGGCTGGGGGCTCTTCTAGGGTTTTTAATAGGGCGTTGAAGGCTTCTTTAGTGAGCATATGCACTTCGTCAATGATGAAGATTTTAAAGCGGCCTAGCGAGGGTTTGTACTTGCTCTGCTCGATGATGCCGCGCACATCTTCAATCCGCCGATTAGACGCGCCGTCCATCTCTATGGTGTCTAAATGCGATCCTTGCAAACTTTCTGCGCAAGAGGGGCAAGAGTCGCAAGGCGTGGCACTAATCCCCTTAGCGCATTGCAGAGCCCTAGCAAAAATGCGCGCGCTGCTCGTCTTGCCGCTGCCCCTAAGCCCACTAAACAAATAGGCGTGCGCCAAACGCCCACTCTCTAAGGCTAGACTTAAAGTTTTGGCAACACTCTCTTGCCCCACCAATTCGTTAAAATGCTTGGGGCGGTATTTCAGCGCAAGACTCAAGGGCATCCTTTAAAGTGAATGCAACATTATAGCCTAATTTGCATGAGGGCTTGGCTCAAGTAATTCATGCTAGAATGTCGGCTTTATTGAACTTTTTGGAGGCAAATATGCGTGTATTGATGCGTCTATGCGCAATAGTTGTTATCAATGCGAGTTTAGTTTTTGGAGCATCCTACCCCCCCATTAAGGGGCGGGCTCTAGCCCTAACCAGCCATGCCCTTGCTGATAAAGTGGGGCAAAAGATTTTAGATGAGGGGGGCAACGCCATTGATGCGGCGGTGGCGATTGGTTACGCTTTAGCGGTGGTGCACCCCTCTTCGGGCAACTTGGGCGGAGGCGGCTTTGCGGTGATCCACCTAGCCAATGGGGAGAATGTAACCCTAGACTTTAGAGAAAAGGCCCCCCTAAAAGCCACAAAAAACATGTACTTAGATAAAAAAGGCAACGTTGTGCCTAACCTAAGCACTGATGGCTACTTGGCCGCAGGCGTGCCCGGCACCGTGGCGGGCTTGGAGGCATTGCGTAAAAATACGGCAGCCGCAAGCTTGCCACCCTTATACAGCCAGCGATTGACTTAGCCCAAAATGGCTTTAGGCTCACTCAAAGGCAGGGGCAAACCATGCTTGATAACAAGCCCCGCTTTGCCAAATACGCCAGCAGTCGCAAATACTTTCTAAAAAAGGGCATGGTGGCTTACCAAGAGGGGGATTTGTTTGTGCAAAAAGACCTAGCCAAAACCCTAATGCTCATTAGGGATAAAGGCGCAGATGCCTTTTACAAGGGCAAAATTGCGGATTTGATCGTGGATGACATGCGCAAAAATGGTGGGATCATCAGCAAAAAAGACCTCGCTACCTACAATGTGGTGTGGCGTAAACCTGTGGTCGGTAGTTATAGGGGCTATAAAATCATCTCAATGGGACCACCCAGCTCAGGTGGGGCACATGTGATTGAGATTTTAAACACTATGGAGAACGCCAATTTGCATAAACTTGGCTTTGGCTCTAGCCAAACCATCCACATCATGGCAGAGGCGATGCGCCAAGCCTACGCCGACCGCTCCGTGTATATGGGAGACCCTGACTTCATCGCCATCCCTCTAGAAAAACTCACCAGCAAAGAATACGCCAAAGAAATTTACGCACATATCCAACCAGACAAAGCCACACCCAGCAGCCAAATCAACCCCGGGCTAGGGCAGCTGCACGAGGGCAAGAACACCACACACTACTCTGTGGCGGATAAGTGGGGCAATGCGGTGAGCATCACCTACACCATCAACAACTACTACGGCAGTGCCGCCGCCGTGAATGGGGCGGGTTTTTTGCTGAATGACGAAATGGACGACTTCTCTATAAAACCGGGCACACCCAACCTTTACGGGCTTGTGGGCGGAGAGGCTAATGCCATTGAGCCCAACAAACGCCCCCTAAGCTCCATGTCGCCCACTATTGTTCTGAAAAACAACAAGGTCTTTATGGTGGTGGGCAGCCCCGGGGGCGCACGCATCATCACCACGGTGTTACAGGTGATCAGCAATGTGATCGACCATAAAATGGATATTTCTCAAGCCGTGAGTGCCCCACGATTTCATATGCAATGGTTGCCCGATGAAATCCGCACCGAACCTTTTGGCATGGTTAAAGATGTGCAAGAAAACCTAGAAAAAATGGGCTACCACATTGTGGTTAAACCCGTGATGGGCGATGTGAACGCAATTGTGATCAACTCTAAGAGCCACATGATGTATGGCGCGCACGACCCCCGCAAGGAATTTTAATGTTTGCGTTTGAACCGACAAAAACCTTAGAGGGCAAAAGTTGTCAAGCCATGCTTTATAGCTCAAAAATGGGGCAAGTCGCCCAAATCACGGGGCAACAAGGGGGGTTACTCTTGCAAAACTTCCCCCATTTAGAAGCCGAGCTTTTAGCCCATATCGCCGCTTGCACGCATCCACACCCTAAAGAGTCTTTGATTTTAGGGGGTTTTAACATAGAAATCGCCTTTGAGTTGTTGCGCCATGAGCACTTAAAAGTGGATTTTGTGCAAGAAGAGGGAACTTTGCTAGAGAATTTAAAAGACTTCTTACCCCACTTGGATGCACTCAAAACCAATCCCCACTTCAAGCAGGTTTCTAAAATCCTCGATTTAGAGGTGAAAAAATATGACCTGATCTTCTCTTTAAGCCCTCTAAACGCCCACCAAATCGATGGCTTGCAGCGCATGCTTGGCATTGAGGGGATTTTAATTACCAGTGCGCCAAGCCCCCTAGTAGAGCCACAAGCCTTTAAAACAAGCGTGCAAGAGCTTGCCCCCCACTTTAGTGTTCTAATGCCCTTTTCTAGCCCCTATGCACCCTTTAGCACGCATTATTTCTTTGCCTCCAAGCAAGCCCACCCCCTAGCGGATTTGATCTTGCAAAGGGTGGATATGCTTGAGGGCTTACGCCACTACAACGAGGACATCCACACCGCCGCCTTTGCCCAGCCTCAATGGCTACACCAAGACCATTTAGGGCTATTTAAAAATTGAGTCTAAAACACGCTTTTGTGCTCACCGGAGGCATAGGCACGGGCAAAAGCACCGTGGCTAGCCTGCTTGCCTTGCACGGGCATACCATCATAGACGCAGACAAGAGTGCCCATGCCTTGTTAGAAAAGCACGCAAAGGAGTTGATTGAAATTTTTGGCGAGGGCATTAGCGAGGGGGGGCGAGTTTCACGCCCCAAACTAGGCACGCTTGTTTTTAGCGACCCAGCCAAAAGGGCAGCCCTTGAGGCGTTTTTACACCCCAAGATCCGCCTAGATTTATTGCAACAAGCCCACAGCCTAGAGCAGAGCCAAAAGCCCTATTTCTTAGACATCCCGCTGTATTTTGAGATCGAAGGGCAAAAGAGTTATGCCATTTCGCAAATCGTCTTGGTCTATGCCCCTAGAGAGGTGCAAATGCAAAGGGTGGCTAAGAGAGACAAACTAAGCCAAGAGCAGATTTTAAAACGCCTAAATGCCCAAATGGACATTGAAGCCAAGCGTGCCCTAAGCTCCTACATCCTAGACAACTCCAAGGACTTAAAACACTTGCAAATCCAAGTTGAAGCTTTTTTAAAGAATCTATGAGCCTTTACTTCAGCCACGAGAACGTCTCTTTACACCACGCCAACGCCCTAGACCCCAAAGCCTTAGAAAAAGAGAGCCTAGATTGCACCATCACCTCCCCGCCCTACAATGTGGGGATCGCCTACAACGGCAGTGAGGACAGCCAAAGTTATTTGGAGTATTTAGATTTTAGCCGCACTTGGCTTACAAATGTCTATTTATGGAGCAAGGATAGTGGGCGGCTGTGTTTGAATATCCCCCTTGATAAAAACAAGGGCGGACAGCAGAGCGTGGGGGCGGATTTAATCACCTTAGCTAAAAAAGTGGGCTGGCTTTATCACAGCACCATCATTTGGAACGAGGGCAACATCTCTAGACGCACGGCGTGGGGCAGCTGGCTTAGCGCATCTGCCCCCTATGTCATCGCCCCCGTGGAGCTTATCGTGCTTTTTTACAAACGCACATGGCGTAAAATGCACAAGGGGGAAAGCGACATGAGCAAAGAGGAGTTTATGGCTTGGACGAATGGGCTTTGGCAGTTTAATGGGGAGTCCAAAAAGCGCATAGGTCATCCTGCCCCCTTCCCTAGAGAATTGCCCCGTCGCTGCATTAAACTTTTTAGCTTTGTGGGCGACACCATTTGCGATCCCTTTAGCGGGAGTGGGACGACCATGCTTGAAGCCCACCTACATAAACGCGCCTTTGTGGGTTTAGAGCTAGATAGCACTTACTGCGCCCTCGCCAAAGAGCGGTTTTTAAAAGAGGTGGCAAAAGAGGGGAATTTATGGGGCAGTTAGATTTAATTATGGAGTTTTTTAAGGCAAATCCTAATAGAGACATCGCCCACCCAGAGGTGGTGGATTGGGTGGTGAAAGAATACAAAGAGCGCACAGGCAAGGTGTTTAGGGACCCAGATCGAGGGATTCGATCCTTGCACCAACAAGGAAAATTAATCAAGGTTTCTAAGGGTGTGTATCGTTACGATCCTAATTTCACCTTGCACCCCAATTTAGAGGACTTTACCCCGGCTTTAAAAAAGCAAATCCTAGAGAGGGACGGGTATGCTTGTGTAATTTGCGGGGCTGGAGAAAAAGAGGGGGTAGAATTGCATGTCGATCACATCAAACCTAAAGACTTAGGGGGCAAAGCCACTTTAGAAAACGGGCAAACTTTATGCGCTAGGCATAATTTCTTAAAAAAGAATTTTAATCAGACAGAGACGGGTAAGAAAATGTTTCTACGCCTGCTTGAGAGCGCACAAGAGGCGGGCGAGATGGAGCTAGTCGCCTTTTTAGAAGAAGTGCTTAGCGTGTATGAAAAACATGGCATTAATGGGCATGTGGTGTGGCAAAAACCCCACAAAGATTAATCTTGTAAGAGCTCTTTGAGCTCAAGGATTAAAAGGTGTATAATGCCTCTTTATTCCAATTTAAAGGCGTGTTTTGCAAAGGATATTTGGAAGTCTATTTGTAGCGTTGGGTGTAGCGTGGGGATCAAACATTGTGTTAAACCAACCCTTAAAAGAAGTGGTGGTGCAAGACAAGGGCGAAATCATCTTGCATGGCAATTCCATAGATTACAAGGTGTGGGACAGCAAAAACTTAGTGGGCAAGGTGCGGATTTTGCAACACATGGCGGGGCGCAAGAGTGTTAAGGCAGAAAACCAACCCCTCATGGACAAAATCGTGATCGCACATTTTGATGAGAACAAATACCAAACAACGAACATTGTCAACATAGACGATGCCATCATGGGGACGGGACTTTTTGCCAAAGGGGAAACCAAGAAGGCGAAAAAGCAACACCCCAATAGCCAAGTGGTGATGGACAATGACGGGGTGGTGCAAAAGGCGTGGGATCTAAAAAAGCAAGAAAGCTTGATTGTGGTGTTGGACAAGGCGGGCAAGGTGCGCTTTGTGCACGAGGGCAAGCTCACCAACGCCCAAATACAGCAGGTTCTTAACTTGGCTAAAAAATTGCAGCAAGAGTAGGTTAACTCCTATAAATGTGCTGAAAATCCCTAATCGCCTCTGCATACATGGCCAGGGCTTTTTGGATGGAGTCCTCTAGGGTGTAGTTTTGTGCGCTGGTGGCGTAGGCGTTTTCAGCCTCAGTGCGCTCATCGGGGTGTTCTAGCCAATAGTCGATCTTTTGGGCTAAGTCTTTGGGGTCGTTGGACTTAAAGAGCGAACGATCGTCTAGGGCAAATTGATTTGTGGCACTGATTTTACTATCTGAAATGATAGGCACAATCCCGCAACTCATCGCCTCTAAACAGGCGATCGCCTCGCCCTCCACATCGGCGGTGTGGATGTATAAATCGCATTGATAAAGCAGGGCGAGTAAGTCCTTAGGCTCTAAAAAGCCAAAATCCACAGGGTGGGCGAGCCCCTCAGCGCATTTTTGTAGTTTTGCTAGATTGGGTCCTATGCCCTTTAAGTGGAGTTTGATTTGCTCTTTATACTTACTTAGACGCACCGCCTCTATCAACACCTGCTGGTTTTTCTCATTAGAGTAACGCCCGATCATGATGATATGGTAGAGGTTATCTGTCTTGGTATTCTTAGGGCGTTTGGCATAAAGGGGGTCAAAGCCGTTAGAAATGACATACTTTTTGCCCCCATAGCCATGCCTTTCTAGCTCGGCTTTAATCAAGGGGGAGGGGCAATGGATATGGTGTATGTGTTGGTAGTAGTTTTGCTTAAACCACCAAAAGATAAAGCGGTTCAACCAGCCTAAGTTTTGTAACTTCATATTATAGGTGATATGCTCGGGCTGTAGGTGAAACGCCCCGACATAGGGGACTTTTAATTTATGCGCCACCTCAACGGCGACTTTTTCTAGCTTAAAGGGCAAAAAGACATGCACAATGTCCACGCCCTCAAAGGCTTGGGCTAAAATCTCTCTATCGGGCTTGCCAAAAATCATGTGCTGTTTGTGCGAAATCTCGGTAACTAAGGGGATATAGCGCTCTTGCAAGCCATAAAAGCCATCGCCATGGACAAAGGGCGCGACCACCCGCACCTCATGCCCCCTTGCTTTTAGGGCTTGGTAAAAGCGATAACAAGTCATTGAAGTCCCGTTGCTCTTGTCCTCAAAACTATCCACTACTAAGGCAACAATCACTGATCTTCCTTAAAATTGAATTTAAAGGGGCGTTTCTCAAAGACTAAAATCTCAAAATCCCCCTCAAAGACTTTGATTTCCATAAACTCCCCCTCCACATGCACGGCACATTTCTTAGAGCTGGCATGCACCACCACCGCATTAAAAAACACCTCTTGCTTGAGCTCAATGGGGGCGAGTAAGCCTAATTTCATGGAAGAAATGAGGCTATTCTTTTTATTCAGCGCACACAAAGCTGCAAAACTCGCTGCACTCACAATAAAGCCCGCATGCACGACGTCTTCTTCACAGAGCATGAACTCTTTAGGCGTGAAACACACGGTGGCTTTATTGCCCCCAAAGGACACTAAGTCGGCGCAAAGGGTTTGGTCTAATTTGGAGCAAACCAGCAAGCCCTCTTCAATCGGCGTTTCCATAGCTCATCCTTTCATTTACGCAAGATAAAATACCCCCTAAGGGGGGCAGGGTAACCCTCTATGCTCTTTGTAGGGTCTTTAGGGTCTAAAAAGGACTCTAAACTAAGCCCGTCAATCCACGCACTTTTGCGTTGTTCGCTTGTGTCCGTGCTTTTAAAGGCAAGGGGGCTACACTCTTTAAAGCCCGCCTTAAAAGCCCAATTTTGCAAGGCTTTAGGGCTAGGGATAAAAAAGACATTAGACATTTTGGCATAGGTGCTAGGGCATAGGGCGACTTCTAGGGGGCTGTCATAAATCAAGGTGTCTAGCACCAACACCCCGCTAGGCTTTAAGCCCATAAACAAGGCTTTAAGCGTGCTATGCGGGTCTTTTCTGTGGTAAAGCACGCCCAAACAAAAGAGCACATCAAAGTGTTTAGGGTAGGTGCGTAAGTCCTCCACACCCAGTTTCTCGTAAAGAATGGGGGTCTTTAAAAAACCATTGAGCCAATGAAATTGTCTTTCACAAAGTGGGCTAGGATCAAAGCCCACTAGGCTTTTAGGGCGTTGCTCTTGCATGCAAAAAAGGTAGTAGCCATTGTTGCACCCTATGTCGGCGACTTCTAGCCCCTCTAGGTTGATTGCCCCCTTGATTAAATCCCATTTCATGTAGCTTTGCCATTCGCTGTCAATGCAAAAGCCCTTATCGTTTTGGGTAAAACAAAAAGGTCCTTTGCGCCATGGCTTTAGGGCTAATGCCTCTTGATAGACTTGCTCTAAAGATAATTCAGGGGGTAGGCAAATAGGCACGCCCCTATGGATGCCCTCACAGCGGGTCAAACAAGCCCCTTCTTGTGGGTTTGTGCCAAAGTTCTTGTAAAGGCACATTGCCTAGCACCAAGCCTAGCGAATAATCTTTAGCACACAGCAAGCTTTGCAAATCTTGTAGGTCTGTATAGGGGGTGTGGGCGAGCTCTAGGGGCTCCTGGCTAAAGATTTCTAGCCTGTGATAGGGGGCTGTGGTTCTCACAAAGTCTAGCATGCGGGGCAACTCTGTAGTGTGCCTTTCATAAATCAATATCCGCTCACTTTGCCCGAAGGGGCATAACTCTAGGCGTTTGTTGGTGTAATGCGGTTGCATGTGACTTAGCGTGCCTAAATGGCTTAAATGCACCTCCAGCCCCAAACTCTCACAAAGATTTAGCACCCTTGCTAACTCTGTGGCGTATAGCCCTGAGATTTTTAAATCATGCCTTTGCCCCTTGTAGCACAGCGACAAACTAAAAAGTTGCACTTGTAAGAGAGTGTAGGGGGGTGCTTGCGATTTCTTGGGGGTGAGTTTGGGGGGTGTGGGTTAAAAGCAAGGTGTGTATGCCCTTTAAGTCCAAATTTAAAAGCTCTAAAAAATCCCCCTCAAAGGCACACACGCCGGGAGCCTTAGCAAGTTTGTTAAAGATCTCGATCTCTAGGCTAGAGAGTTTATAAAGGGATAGGGGAGCGTCTAAAAACTTGTAATACAAGAGCTTAAACACCGCCTCTTGCAAGTTCTCTACGCAAATCCACGCAATCTCGGGGTCGCTGATTGGGGCTTGTTTTTCAAACAGCACCCCATAAGCCCCAAGACGCACCGCCTCCTCAATACAAGCCGGCTCAAAGGCGACAAATAAACAGCCCTTTTTCACGCTAGAAAGTTTAGCTGTGGTGTGGGTGAAAGCACGCACAAAAGGCTCGCTCTTTAAAACCCCCTTTGTAACCGCCACCACTTCACAGACATCCACTAGCCAATCTTTGCTCCATTACTGACAAGCTCTAGGGGGGTGATGAGTTTTAGCCCGTCTTTATCGCTAGCACTAAGCACCATGCCCTCGCTCACTAACCCTAGCATGGGGCGGGGGGGCAGATTAAGAAGGGCGCAAACTTGCTTGCCCTCTAGGCTTTCGGGGCTGTAGTATTTGGCAATGCCCGATAAAATTTGACGCACCCGTCCGCCAAAGTCTATTTGTAGGCACAAGAGTTTATCGCTCTTAGGCACTTTTTCAGCCTTGACAATGGTGCCGACTTGTAGGTCTAGCTTGCTAAAGTCCTCAAATTTAATGTAGGCATTTTGGGCTTCTTTGGGGGTTTCTTTGGTTGTGGCTTGCACCTCTTCAAGCTTAGGATAAAGCGCTTCTATGGGGGCTAGCTTTAAGGCGGGGAGTAAAAAGTCTTTTTGCATATACGCTTGAAAACTCTTAGGCTCTAGACTGATGTGTAGCCACTTGGCGAGCTTACTGGCACTTTCGGGCAACACGGGGTAGAGATAAAACACGCGTTCTTTGGCGATTGTGGCGTTGCACGCCTCAAAAACACGCCACAACTCCTCTAAATAGCGGTGTAGTTGCAACTCTTGCAAATACCCCTTTAAACTCTCTAATTGCGCCTGCCACTGGGTGTAAAGGGGGGCGTAAAACTCAAGGGTGTGGGTGCTCTTAAGCTCCCCACTAAAGGGTTTAAGTAGTCCTGCCAGCCTTTGGATTAAATTACCTAAAGTGTTGCTTAAATCGGCGTTGAAACGGCGAATTAGGGCTTGGACACTAAAATCCCCGTCTTGTCCTAATGGGGCTTCTCTTAAAAGAAAATAACGCAAAGCCTCAGCTCCATAGCTTTGGGCTAAGTCTTTGGCGTTGAGCACATTGCCGATGCTCTTACTCATTTTCACCCCCTCAATGAGCCACCAACCATGCACACAGAGTTGCTGAAAAATAGGCAAATCTAGGCTCATTAAAAAGGCGACCCAATAAATGGCGTGGAAACGCAAAATGTCCTTGCCGACAATGTGTAGGGCGTGGTTGACATAGTCTATGTTGGCATTGTCTGTGCCATAGCCTAGAGAACTCACATAGCTTAAAAGTGCGTCTAGCCACACATACACGACATGCCTAGGCTCGTTTAAGTGCCTGGGTAAGGGCACGCCCCACTCAAAACTCGTGCGGGTGATGGACAAATCGTGCAAGCCCTGCTTAATGAAACTCACCACTTCATTACGGCGAAACAGGGGCAAAATGGCGTGTGGGTGCTTGTTATAAAAGTCCAAAAGCCTCTCTTGGTAGGCGCTCAATCTAAAAAAATAGCTCTCCTCGGCGACCTTGCTCGTGGGGCGGTTGCAATCTGGGCAAGTGGTGCTGTTTGTGGTAAAACTCTCACAGCTCACGCAATAATTGCCCTCATAAGTGCCTTTATAAATGTCGCCCTTTGCTAGCATTGTGTCAAGGGCTTGTTGCACGGCTTGCTCGTGTGTGCTATCTGTGGTGCGGACAAAGTGGTTGTAATCGATTTTAAAATAATCCCACTCTGTCCTAAATTTTTGGCTAATTTTAGACGCATACTCCAAGGGGCTTAAATGGTGCTTGCTGGCACTTAGAGCGATCTTTTGCCCATGCTCGTCTGTGCCGGTGAGTAAAAACACTTCTTTGCCTTGCAGGCTGTGGTATTTTTTGAGCATGTCGGCAATGAAAGTCGTGTAGGCATGCCCTAAGTGCGGGCTGTCATTGACATAGTAAATGGGGGTTGTAACTAACATCTTTTGCATGGCAAACCTTTGACTAAAAAAGGCTTATCATAGCACAAAAGCATAAACTAGGCACGGCTACAAGTCTTTTAAAATGCGGATTTCAAAGGTTTTTTCTGCTGTGTCTAAGAGCGTGATTTTGCCCCCATGTGCTTGCACGACTTGCAAGGACAAAGCCAGCCCTAGCCCATTGCCCTTTAATTTCGTAGTCTCAAAAGGCTCAAAGAGCAAATCTTTATCTAAAACTTCCTTGCCATCGTCTTTAATGTGAAACACCACCCACTCATTTTCTTCAAAGGCAATCACTTCGATATGCCCCTCCTCGCAAGCCCCCTCTTCAATCGCATCGATGGCGTTGTATAGAAAGTTTTGCAGGGCAATAGAGAGCAAGCTTAAGTCATAAGATGCGCTGATAGGCGCAATGGCGGTCTTTAGGCTAATGTCCTTGGTGTAGCTGTATTGATTTAGGGCTTCTTTGATTTCGTCCTCTAAAAGCCCCAAACTTTGGGGGACTTTATTAGCATGCACGCCTTTAGAGAACAATAAAGTCGCCTTAATGATCCTCTCCACGCGCCACAGCGCGCGTTGCAACTCAAAGACAATGGGCTTAGTCTTGTCCTCCACTTTTTTTAAGAGCACTGAAGTTAAAAGCGAAATTGAGCCTACAGGGTTTCTAATCTCGTGGGCTAAATGGGCGGAGATTTTACCCATAGACACTAACCGCTCTTGGCGTTTTTGTTTGGTAATGTCCGTGGCGGTGATGATTTCCTTGCCTTGGATTTTGTTGTTTTGAAAGAGATAGTTTTTACCCTCATGCTCGATCTCGGTGTTAAAACCTAGAGCCTTTGCCTTTTCAAAAACTTCTTGGCTCTCAATCGCCTTGCTGTTCTTGTAAAAAAGCTTTTGTTCTCGTTGATCACCCAAATAGCTTGGGGCAAAATCTCGATCACCCACTCGTATAAAGCTTTGTAGTCTTTAAACTCTTTTTCAACTTTATAGCTTTGCAAAATAAATTCATTGAGTAGTCGCAACAGCTCCTGTCTATCTTGCCCCCCGATATTGTCTAGGATATTTTGATCCACTAGGCTATCCCTTTTTCTGCGCCTCTTGCTCTTTTAAGAAGTTAAACAGCAATTCGCTATAACCAAAATGCCCGCTGAGCTGGTTAGAGAGCGAATCTTTATACATAGATTGGTAAATCTCACTGCCCGCCTGCTTAGGATAAAGCGGGTTATCTAGTTTTAACGCCGTGTCTAGCATGAACTTTAAAAGCAAGGATTCAAAGGCATCGGTTTGGGTTTTGAGTTGTTGATCCTCTAGCTTGCCTCCTTTGGCGTGTTTGAGCTTGTTTGCGTCTAGTTTATTGGCTAGGTATTGGTTGTAAATGTCTAAATTGTTCTTAATCATATGACCTCCATTTCTGCGCTGATCGCGCCGCTTTTTTTCATGGCTTCTAAAATCGACACAATGCTTTTAGAACTCACCCCGATTTTTTGCAAGGCTTTCACCACGCTAGCGATCGTGGCTTTGGGGGTGCTTAAAATGTTCTCTTTAGTGTCTAGGGCGGTGTTAGGTCCTAGCTTTGTAATGTCCTTTTTGGCTTTGCCCTTTTTGGGCTCTAGGGGTTCTTTGGTGATTTTAATCGTAATGTCTCCACTCGTTACGACCACCGGATGCACCACAATATCCACACCTGCCACCACGGTGCCCGACTTCTCGTCAATGATGATTTTATTTTGGTTGCTGTAACTGATATTGATTTCTTGGATGAGGGCCAGAAACTCCACCATAGTGAGCTTTGCGGGCTTTCTTAATTTAATGGTTTTGGGGTCAATGGCTAGGGCTACGGGTTCTTTAAAGGCTTCGTTTAGGGCTTCTTGGATTTTCACGGCGTTTTTAAAATCGGGGCGTTTTAAGCTTAAAGTCATGCCATTTTTGTGCGCCAAATCGTAGGCGACTTCGCGTTCAATGGTCGCACCATTGACGATCGTGCCTGAGAGCAAGTTTTTAGAATTGCCTAAACTCACGCTCCCTTGTGCAATGGCGTAGATATTGCCATCGATTGCCGTTAAGGGGGTCATCACCAACACGCCATGGTCTATGGACTTTGCATCCCCTATGGAGGAGATTTGCACATCGATTTTATCGCCTTGTCTGGCAAAAGAAGGCAGTGTGGCGGTGATCATCACAGCGGCGACATTTTTAGACTTAATATCATCAGGGGAAACCTTGACATTCACGCTCTCTAGCATATTGGCGATGGATTGCATAGTGAATTTCGAGCCCGACTTATCCCCCGTGCCATTGAGCCCTATCACCAAGCCATAACCGATCAACTGATTATCCCGCACGCCCACGATATTGGCGACATCTTCAATCTTTTCAGCGTGCAAGCCCGTGGATAACACCCCACACAAGCACAAAGCCCAAGCGCATTTTTTAAGCATAGCCCAACCCAATTGTCCTAATCTCACAGAGCCCTTAAGCACTCTCAATTCACTTGCATCTCTATCTCAAAAGAACGATCCATTATAGAGTAATTTGTTAAAATAAAAGCTTAGAGAATTCTTAAAAATATTCCTTGCAAGAATATTGATTCCCCTTTAAAGTGCATGTAAATCTCTATCTGTAGCTAAAATGGTGCTTGGAGTAATTAAACAAGGCACGCCTTTTTATGCCCTAAGTCTCAATTATAACTTAAAGACATGCCGTGATTGCATTTCACTAGAGACAGCTCTCCATGTTCTCTTTTGATAGAGTTTCTCTTCTTGTCTCTCATAAATCTCATAGGGGTTTTCTTATCGTTTAAGTATGAACGAGGATATTAAAACTTTTAAAATACCTTAGATAAAAGTGAACTTTAGCTAGTAAGGTTAGTCTTTAGTTTTTTCAAAATAATATAATTTATAAAATAACCCCTTTGTCCTTCTGCCGTTTATTTTCTATTGATTAAAAACCACTCCCCCAAGACTCCTTGCTTTGTTTAAAGGAGAGCATGTAAATTTTACTGCTCCAAGTCACCACAATACAGTGCCGCACCGTATATACTTTAATAGACCGATTGAACTGTTCTAAGGAAAGACTTGTAATACTATATATTGAATTAATATGCTCTTGATATACTCTTAATTCAAGTAGTTACACATTTACTGTCTAAATGTTATAGGTCTTAATCTCTCTGGCAGATCATGCTTACAAGGACAGTATTGTTGGACAGAACGCTAGTTTGGAGTTCAATAATCTGACTCACCAAATGGCTTAAACAAAGATTTATTTAAAAAGAAAAGTATTGTAGATTTCTTTGATGTTACAAATAACCCTTAGCTTAACTTGGGTTGTGGTTGAATCCTATTTTGAAAGAGAGACTAAAAAACCCGATAAGCAACCATGGCCAAAGATCAGTAAGCCAACCAAAAATGTAAGAACATACTCTTTACTATTTATTCTCAAACAGCTCGCACCTCTCAAATCCTTAAATATATCGTTTTCTTACTCAGACTCTTGCTTGATCTCTTGGGTTTGCGGAAACTTTGTGGCGTGCGGGGAGAAATATTTTTGGGGGCAAGAGTGGATTATTAAGGCAGTTTGAACTTGCTGAAGGCTATATAGCCGCATTACAGTGTGAAGTGGGGTTTTGGATAAAAGCTAACAAAGAAAAAACAGCACAATCCAAGAACTCCAAGACTAAACCACAGCAATCAATCCCAAGGGAGCTATGTATCCATAGATGAGCTCAATAAAAAGTTGCTGAGGCACGGGGAGAGGGGTATAAAGGGGGTAGCTTTGCAAGAACAAGCTAAAAACAATGCACGGCTCTCAACAGAAAAGCAAGACCAACAAGCTCTCACAACACAGATCAACATCCTTAAGACCGCCTAAACTGAGTGAGACAACGAGAAATAGCATTGACTTCAAAACTCCAAGAAGCCAAGAACACCTTAGAAGAACTTGTAGAACCATAAACACCAATACGGGTAAATCCCTCAAACCCCAAGATACTAAACAAATTACAGAGGCACAAGCTAAGGCTTCAAAGCAACTAATGCGCTATGTGAAACATTAGGTGTCCCAAAAATCTGTAAACAAGATGACTATGTAACGCTGAGAAAACCAGGGATATAGAGTTTGGCGGTGTTAAAGAGTTGCTAAGGTATTTTGAAAGTTTGTAAAAAGACAATGGGGACACTCAAATAGCAACTACAATCCTACACGACCCAAACCCCCACTTACGATGAGCTCGAAGCCCAAGTTGTCGGCCAAGAGCACACAATCAAAACTTTACGAGGCGACCTAGAACGCATGAGTGATGAACTCACCAAGACCCTAGAACTCCAAACCTTGGAAAAAGACTAAGAGGAAGTGATATAACAAGCGGTAAAAACGACAACAGATTAGCCCAACAGACAATGCCAACAAGAATTAGATGCCCTTAAATCACAGCAACAACCCATAGCCAAGCTCACTACACCCCAGCAACAAGACCCAGTCTCCAAACCCCAAGATCCAGTGCAAACAACAATCTTAGAGAAATACATAGTGTGGCAAGAAAAGGCTTTTGTGAGGGCATTTATTGAGAGAGCTGTGTGGAAGTATGTGTGTCAAGTAGTGTTAGAGTCGCAAGAATTAGAAAAATCCTTTAATCTCAACAAGGATAAAATTGCAACACTTATACCAAAACTATGGGGGCAAATGGATTTTGATAGATGAAAAAATAAATGGGTTTGAAAGGTGGGTGTAAATTAAACGAACTTAGATAAAATCCCCGAAGCACAGAGCCCATTTATTGCAGCACCCCGATGACCACCAAAAGCTCTTAATACAACTAGACTACACCATCGATCACTTCTGAGGTACACAAGCTACCCACAAGACTAGAGCCCTTGCTATCTTTAACAAAAAACAAAAATGAACAGAACCCATTTTCCTTAATTATTCGCTTATGTACACTTGCGTATATGAGTATATACAAGTGTAGTTTTATATTTTCTAACCAAATAAACTCGATTTATTTCCCCCATAAATTTTATTTACAAAATAAACAACCATTGACTTAGCTAGGCAAGGCATGGAAAACACATATAAGCATTCTTAAAAACCCTAAACAGACTACAAATACACCATCCTAGCGTAAGGTTTGGGGATTTCAATCTCTTGCCCTAAGCTCATGGCCGCATTAAAACACCAAAAGGGGTTTTTGAGCAAAGCCCTAGCCAAATAGATCGCATCCACAACTTGACTACCCACTAATCTTTGTGCCATTTTGGGCTCTTCTAAGAGCCCGCCCCCGATTGTGGGTTTATCCAAGGCTTCTTTGAGCACCAACGCATAGGGGATTTGATAGCCCGGATAGACTTTAATGCTGGTTTCTTCGGTGGCCTTGCCTGAAGTGGCTCTATAATTCTTAGGTGGGGCTTGCACCACGCCCCCACTGCTGACATTGAGGGCATCATAAAGGGGGCTTAAGGGCTCTAAAAGCTCAGCCATTTTCTCTGGAGTATTGCCCTGTTTATGGTAGTCGGTGGCAGACACGCGCACAATGAGGGGCAAGTCCATAGTCTCTCTTAGGTTCTCTAAGATTTCTTGTAAAATCAATGCCCTATTTTTGCCATAGGCATCGCTTCTTTGGTTAGTTAGGGGGGATAAAAAGCTGCTGAGTAAATAGCCATGGGCGGCGTGGATTTCTAACGCATCAAAGCCCGCTTGTTTGGCTCTTAAACCCGCTTGTTTAAACTCTAAAATGACTTGCTTAATGTCGTTGGTATCCATTTCTTTAGGTGTGGCGTATTGCTCGTTAAAACGCAAAGCTGTGGGGGCTAAAAGCGGAGTGTCTTTGAGCTGCCCCCTTCTGCCTGCGTGCCCAATCTGCAAAGCCACTTTAGAGCCGTATTTGTGGCACTCAGCCACAATCTTAGCCAAACCTTCAATGTGCCCGTCTTCATAAATGCCTAAATCCCCCGGATCGATCCGCCCCTTCGCACTCACCGCCGCCACTTCAAAAATAATCAAGCCCACTTGCCCAATAGCACGGCTGACATAGTGGTGCGTGTGCCACTCGTTGGTGTAGCCATCCACGGCGCTGTATTGATCCATCGGTGCCATCACCACGCGGTTTTTGAGCTCCAAATCCTTGATTTTCCAAGGGCTAAACAACAATGTTTTATCCATTTTCTTCTCCTAGTTGGTTTAAAAAGGCGTGTAAATGCTTATACTCTTTCGCATTTAAATAGCGGGTTTTACCTACAGGCAGAGCGTTTAAAGACACGAAACCAAAGCTAACCCGCTTTAAGTCTAGCACTTCTCGCTTAAAATGTCCGAAAAAGCGGCGTAATTCTCTATTTTGCCCCTCTTGCAAGGTGAGCTTAAGCTTAGAGTAATTGCGGCTGCTTTTAAGCACCATCGCCTGCATGGGGGCAATGTGGATGCTCTCTATGCGACTTTTTTCATGCGCCCCTTCTTTGCTGGTGGTTTCTAAGCCATTTTCAAAGGCATCAAGCATGGCTTGCGTCACGCTCCCATCGATTTTCACCAAATAGGTACGCTCCAAGCGACTATGCATCAAGGTATCCACGACTTTTTTACTATCGCTTAAGAGCAAGAGCCCCATAGACGCATAGTCCAAACGCCCTATGGGGGTGAAGTGTTGAAACTTTTTATCTAAGCTGTCAAAAATGGCCTTGCGTCCCCGATCGTCCTTGTGGCTCACCAGCTCGCCCTTGGGCTTGTGATAGACAATCACGCTGAAATGCTCGTGCTTTTTTGGCCTGAGCAACTTGCCATCCACAAAGATTTTATCTTTGGGGCTAAAGGGTGTGGTGAAGGTGGCTTTGGTGTGCTTGACCTTAACCCGCCCTTCAGCAATGAGCGCGTCGGCAGCCCGGCGCGAGCAGGGGATATTGTGGGCTAAGAATTGGTTTAAACGCATTAATTATCCAGCCATTGGTAGGTTTTAAAATTTTCTTTAATCGTGGTGTTGACTTTAAAGGCGGTGTTGAAGCGCAGGCGTTTGTTTTGTTCGTAAAAGACCACAGAGAGGGCGCGGTTGCCCTTGTGGCTTGCGGCCGCCTCTTTGAGCTTAGAAAACAAATCTAAAGACACGCTTGTGTCTAGCACGATGGATAGGGGGATGTGCTGCTCGTCTTGATGCCCGATCACGCAAGAGCTCGGGTTGTCGCTAAAATCCTTGACAATATCTACGGGCTGTGTGTCCTCCGTGTCCTCTTTTTGGACTTTGTAGCGTACTCTTGGGATTTTGGCTTTTTTGATATTTTCAAAGGTGTCGATCTCCAAAAGACGCAAGCGGGCGACTTCCTCTTGCTCCTCGATCTTGCATTTAAAGGCTAGGGGCAATTCTGTATCCAGTTGATCTAGGGCATTTAGTTGTTTTTCAAACAGCATGAGCTCAAAGCGGCCTGAGAAATCCACGATCGCCGCCTCGCCATAGGGCTTGCCACTGTTCTTGCCTATTTTACGCTTGACATCTAAAACCTTGCCGATAAACACCGCTGATGCGCCGATCTCCATGCGTGCAATATCCACGCTCTTAGCCACATTTTTAAGGCCTTTAATCTCGTCTTTGAATGCGTCTAAAGGGTGGCCTGAGAAGTAAAGCCCCATGCATTCGTATTCGTAGTTTAACAGCGTGCTGGCATCGTATTCGGGCAACTCCACCAAGTCTAAATGTGCCTTTTCTAGCTGTTCGCTAGACATGTTGGCAAACAACCCCACGCTCATCTGCGCGTTGCTCTTATCCTTCCTACGCCCCTCATCGCAAATCGCGTCTAAGTTTTCTAGCATGGTGCGGCGGTTGTAGCCCAGCCCGTCTAAGCTGCCTGATTTCACCAAGGGCTCTAAAATGCGTTTGCTAAACTTTGAAAAGTCGATTTTGCTAATCAAATCCTCTAAACTCGTAAAATTGCCATGTTTTTCGCGGATCTCCACCAAAGTGCCTAGTGGCCCCTCGCCCGCCCCCTTGATCGCCTCCAGCCCAAAGACAATGACTTTTTCGCCCTTTTGATCCTCTACTTTGAATTGCACATCGGAGGTATTGACATGGGGGCGTTCCACTTTGATCCCCATAGAGCTCGCCTCTTCCACATAGTAAGCCACCGATTCAATGTGGCGGCATTCGCTGCTAAGCATCGCCGCCATGAACTCGTGCTTGTAGTGGGTTTTTAAATAGGCGGTTTGGAAGGTAAGCATGGCATAGGCGGCGGAGTGGGACTTGTTGAACCCATAGCCGGCAAATTTCACAATCAAATCAAACAACTCGCCCGCCTTTTGGCTGTCAAAATTATTTTTGATCGCCCCTTGCACGAATTTGGCTTTATTGTCCGCCATGATTTGTGCATCCTTCTTACCCATCGCCCGGCGGATCAAATCCGCCTCCCCCAAAGAAAAGCCCGCAATGGTTTGCACGATTTGCATGACTTGCTCTTGATACACGATCGTGCCGTAAGTGGGGCGTAAAATGGGCTCTAGTGCGTCAAACATGTAGGTGATCGGGGCACTGCCATGTTTGCGGTTGACAAAGTCATCGACCATGCCAGACTCCATAGGACCGGGGCGACCCAGCGCAATGATCGCAATGATGTCTTCAAAACTAGAAGGGCGTAGCCGTTTGTTTAAGGTTTGGAACATGCCCGACTCGATTTGGAAGATCCCCACCGTGTTGCCCTCTTGGATCGTGGCATAGACTTTCGGATCGTCCATATCCACACTCAAAAAGTCGATCTTTTTGTGGCTGTATTTTTCAATGACCTTTAGGGCATCGTGGATCACCGTGAGCGTCTTTAGCCCCAAAAAGTCAAACTTGATTAAGTCGATCGCCTCTAGGTATTTCATGGAATATTGCGTTACAATGCCACCTGTGCGCTCACTCGTGTAAAGGGGGGATTTATACCAAAGCTCCCTTTCGCTATCCACCACCAACGCGGCGGCGTGCTTGCCTGCCGAGCGATTCAAATTTTCCAAACGCAAGGAAAAATCCCAAACCTGCTTGGCAAGGGGGTTCCTCTCGATCAAGGCTTGGATTTTAGGCTCTAGCTCGAAGGCTTCTTGCAAGCTAATACCTAAGCGATTAGGGATCAGCTTTGCCATTTCATCGGCTTGTTTGTAGGGCATGTCTAGCACCCTTGCGACATCGCGGATCACCCCCTTAGCCAGCATTTTATTAAAGGTGATCACTTGGGCGACATTGTATTTGCCGTATTTGGCGATCATGTAATCCAACATTTCGCCCCGCCGCCTTTGGCAAAAGTCGGTATCAATATCGGGCATGCTCACCCGCTCGGGGTTTAAGAACCGCTCAAAGAGTAAATCGTATTTGAGTGGATCAATGTCCGTGATTTGCAAACAAAAGGCGACCAAACTGCCCGCCGCACTCCCACGCCCCGGACCCACAGGGATATTGCTCTCTCTGGCGTGGCGGATAAAATCCCACACAATCAGCATGTAGCCTGCAAACTTCATGTCGCTGATGGTTTTGATCTCGTATTCTAGCCGTTCTGTGTATTTGGCGTGCAAGCTAGGTTCTACGATCTCTAGGCGTTTTTTAAGCCCCTCTCTTGCCTTGTGGGCGAAGTAGGCTTTATCGTCCTCAAAGTCTAATCCTTCGTTTTGGGCGTATTCTTTGGTGAATTTAAAGCGGGGGGGGGTGGGGGGGTTGGTGTCGTTCTTAAGATCGATCTCTAAATGGCATTTGTCGGCGATCTCTTGCGTGTGTGCGAGGGCTTCGGGGATGTCGGCAAAGAGCCTAGCCATTTCTTCGGGGGTTTTAATGTAAAACTCATGCACGGAGTGTTTGAGTCGTTCGGTGTCATTTAGGGTCTTGCCCATCGCCACACACATAGCAACTTCTTGCGCACTGGCGTCCTCTTTGTTGGTGTAGTGGGTGTCGTTGGTGGCGATAAGCTTAATGCCCGTTTCTTTGGAGAGCCTAATCACCTGTTCGTCAATGGCGAGTTGGTCGGCAATGCCATGGCGCATGATCTCCATATAAAAATCGTCCCCGAAAATGTCTTGGTATTCTAGGGCAATGCGTTTAGCCTCCTCATAGCCCTTTGCACCGAATTTTTTGTTACGGGGGTTTTGGTTGTTTAAATGCCAGTTGATCTCGCCTTGTAAGCATGCACTCGAGCAAATCAGCCCCCTAGCTCTTTCTCTTAAGATTTTCTTATTGATACGGGGGTAGTAGTAAAACCCCTCTAAAAAAGCTTGAGAGCTCAAATACATGAGATTTTGGTAGCCCTCTAAATCTTTGGCGTATAGGCACAAGTGGAAGCGCTGGCGGGATTGTTTGTCGTTTAACTTTTCGGCGTTGTGTAGGTAGGTTTCAATGCCAATGATGGGCTTGATCCCCTCTTTTTTCATGCAAGTGTAAAAGTCGATCGCACCAAACATGTTGCCATGATCGGTCATGCTCACACTGGTCATGCCCAGCTCTTTGATCTTTTTGACTAAAACCTTGATTTTATTTGCGCCATCGAGCAGAGAATATTCGGTGTGCAGGTGTAGGTGGGTGTAGTTTTGCATGGGCTATCCTTTACCCACACTATTACATAGTAGGACTTAAAAATCAAAAGGGTTAGTTTGGGAACTCTAGGCATGTAAGGGTAAATGTTTAATGAGCTCAAAGCGAGCATTGCCGTTTAACAAGGTGCTTACTCCGGCTTGATCGCAGCTTTGGCGGTAATAGTGACCATAGCAATATCTTGTAAGAGCGTAATTTTAAATTTGGTTTAGAGGCTAAAGGATTGTGGATAAAAAACACACTTGTTCCCCGTTTGTCGCACCCCACAAATTGGTAACCTTTTTGTTGCCCTAAAGCAATCAACGCTTTAATACTTGCACCAAAATACAATCCGCTGTAGTGTGTTTTGAAACGCCCAAAATCGGGTCGATAGGACACGCCACACATAATTCTAGACCAAATAGAGCGTTAAACTCTGCGATGACAATGGCACATTGGATGCAAGTGATGGCCTCCCAAAATCTTGCCTTGTGGGCTTAAACAATGTGCTTTAAGATGTATCAAAGCGAGGATGATTTGTCCTTGTTTAAGCGCTCCAACACATAGGAGAGGATCACAAGATCGAAGCGTTTTTCAGGCTTATACTCTAAGAAATTTGGGCACAACATGGCATCAATGCCTAAACTCTACACATGCGCCACAGCCCGTTCATTGATGTCTAGACCAAGAAGCTCAAAATCCCCATTAACCCCTACCCATTTAAGCGCACTTAAAAACTGCCCAAATCCACAACCAAAATCAGGAATCCTTGCATTTTCAGGCAAAGTTTGGATAACTTCTTGTAAATAAGCGGGCAAGTCCATATTTGGTATACATGGAGGGGTCAACCTCCTACGATATAAAATAATCTAGCATCAATTCTTTTAAAAACTATGATTAAAATACCCGTGCTATTACGGAAAGGCTTAAAGATCAAGTGCGCCGGTCTTTGTGTCTAAAAACCTTAGCACCACACCCCCGTTTTAATCTCCCCCTTTCTAAATCTCGTTGTTGCCCTATCTTGGGTGTGGGTTTTAAAAACTTTTGAAAGCCTGAAAATAAAGCAACTCTTTAAAAAGAGAGAGGGCATGCGTGTTTTAGCCACAGATGGTTAGCTTTGATTTTACGCATTAAGAGCTTGGAGTGGATTTTTTCTAAGAGTTGCTTGACCTTGTAGGCGGCAAATCGTTTAAACACGGCGCGGAACACATAGTAAAGATGGGTGGTCGCAAGGTCGCTATGGCGGTTGATGAAAACTTGAAAATCTAAATTGAGCGTGATCTCTGCGTCCTTAAGGGTGTCAAAGCGTAAATGTGTGTAACTTTTAAGCTTGGATTCTAAATAGTGTTGCATGCGTGCCTCAATTTGGCGGATGTTGTTTTGGTAACGCTTTGCGATCTGTAATAATTGCCTTTCCTCATTGTCTTTTGGCTCTTTTAGCCCCAATCTTTCGTAGTGTTTGCCCTTGAAAGTGTAAAAATCCGCCTTGACGCTGTTTAAGATAAAGTGGTGCATTATGTGCCTTTTTTGGTTTAGGTTTTTCTTGGAGCAACCATACGCCATAAGTGGCGATAAAGTGTTTAAAGGCTAACTTAGACTCTCTTCTTTGCCTCTCTCCTAGTTGAATCTCTAATATGCGTTTAGGACAGGGTGCGAGCAAACATTGCCCGCTCTTTGGATTGAGGCGGTTTTTTAATGCTGTTTGCACCTCTGCGATCGATTGACGCATATTCTCTTTAAATTTTCTCAAAGAGTCTTTGAGTACTTGGGCAAGGTGTTGTCGCATTTGATCCTCCTTTTCACGCGCGGGACTCAAAGTAAAAATTTCTTGGTATTTGGGATTATCTAGACTAACTTGGGCGTGCAAGGTTTCATAAAAATGGCGGATGTGCTTAAAAATCGTCACTTGTTGGCGATGAATGTCTTTGTATAAAGCACTCTCCTTATCCACACCCGCCAACAAGCGATCGAAAGCACTAAAATGTTTGCGCAACACTTCTAGTGCAAGCCCATCAAAAAAAGCCAAAACCCTTGTGTGCCACTTGGCTTTTAGGAGATTTTCTAACTGGTTGCAAAGTTGCCAACGGAGTTGCTCTTGAGTTGCCATTTAAACCTCACGCTACCCGAGTTGCTGGCTAGCATAGGCAGCACTGAAAAACGCAAACGCCAAATCTAATTGCTTTTGCTCTTTTTGGTTGATGTCGCTCGCCTCTTGGATGTCTTTTAACGCTTCTTGGCTGTGTTTAAGAAGGCTATTTTCTTTGTCTAATTGGTCTTGTAGCTTCTCTTTCACACTGTCGATCGCCTCTTGCACCTTGTCCCTAATCTCTTTTTTGAAGTCCCTTAGGGCATCTTGGATGGCTTGGTTGATGAATTGATACATCCTGTTTTCTTTCTCTTTGCCCGGATTGAAGGCACAAATTGTTTGGCATTCTGTGTTATCTAGGCTGATTTTTGTATAAAGCTTTTCGTGAAACCCCTTAATGCGCCCAAAAATGGATTTTTGGCGGTTGCGGATGTTTTGGCGCAAAGACTGCAAATTGCAATGTGCCCCCATTTTTTCCACCTCTTCTACGAGGCGATCGAAGACGGCGATACACTCTTGCCTTAGAGATTCTTGTGGCTCTGCTGCCATTTCTCTAGCCTTTGCTTTAAACTCTGCCAACACCTGATTAAGGTCGATGGTTTCTTGTGCGCTTGCACTGCCGACTGAATAAGAGGGCATTGCGCCCACTTCTCTAGCGGTGTCTTTGCTGGAGCTAAAAAGATTTTTCACGCCACTAACAATCGCCCTTCCAGCACTTGCAATCGCCCCACCTACGGCACTAGCCACACTCTTAACCCCACTCCAAAGACTTCCCCAAAATCCCATTTCACACCCCACTTTCTTTAATGATTTTATCGATTTCAGCGTCCAGATTGTCTAAGACACTCTTAGATTCCGCATCAAAATCCGCGATCAAGGATTCAAACTCCTGCTTGGATTTTTCTAATTCCTCTAACTTATGTCTGTCCTGCTCTAGCTTGGCGTTGATTTGGGCTGTGTCTCCTCGCACACTGGCGTAACTCTCACCCAAACTCTTAGCGTGGTTGCCAAAATAATGCTTCATTTCTTGTTGGATGACGGCATAACTTCTGCGAGTGTCCTCTAAGATTTCTTGTTGGGCACTATCCAGCACATCCTCTTTAATCCTCTGGTGGATCGCCTCCACATTGGAGATTTTTTGCAATTCTTTGAGGTGGGGGGCGATTTTATCGCTTTCAAAGAAGCCATAACACAGCTTTTTAAGTTGTTTTTCCTCCTCTGTGCTTAAAGCCCCCTGTTTGGCTAAAGTGCAAAGCAAAGACAAATGCCCCGAAACATGGATGATGTTTTGCTGGGCAAGCTTGGGGTTATAACCCGTTTTGCCCCTGCCTGTGTGATCGGTTGTCAGCCACTCCGTCCATTTGGCTTTGATTTTCTCCCAGTCTTTAGCAGGGTTGTTTAAAATGTCGTAATGCGTGCCGAGTGTATAGACTTTTTCGGGGTGTCCGCAAGTGTTGTCAAAAATCCTAAAAATGGTGTCTAATTCCTGCCCCTGTAAATTCTTGCACTCCACGCACATCAACACCACATTAGCGTTTTGGATGTAGTCGCGTGTAACATTGGAGCGGTAAGCAACGGGGTCATTCAAGCCCGGGGTATCCACGAAAACGATGTTTTTTTCATAGGGGAACTCGGGGAACTCAATAAGCACCTCTTTGACAAAATAATGCACGGGCGATCTGGATGAAGTGTATTTAGCCAAGCACTCTTTACTCAAGGGCTCGCTGATGGCAGACATCCCTAGCCACTTGTCTTTTTCTTGCTCGGCTTTAGATTGCTGGTATTCTTTGAAGAATTTGCCCCCACTATCCGTTGCACTCTTTAAAAGCCGTGCCCACTCCGCTACGCTGTAAAATCTGATCGTGGTTAGAGGCTTAGAGCCGTATTTAAACTTGGTGAGTACAGCAGTTTCGGGATTGACATCCACGCTAGCGTAATCCTTTTGGAGCATGGCATTAATCAAAGTAGATTTACCCGCCTTGATCGTGCCCACAAAGGCGATTTGAAAACCCGCATCGCGTTTTAAAAACTGCTCGATTTGATCGAGAAAGCCCTGCAACTCTTGGGCGTTTTCTGGTATATAGCCCTGCAAGACTTTTAAAAAATTGCGGTTTTGCACCGCTTGCTCAAACACCCCCTGCAAGCCCTCAAGCGGAGCACGCACCTGCACATCCGCCCTCGCCTTTTGGCACTCTTTTAAAAATTTTTGGACTTTTGCTTGGGTTTGCTTGAGGTTTTCGTGGTTTTGGTATTCACCCCCCCCAGCGCGCCACACTCTAAACAAAACAACAAATCCCCACCAGGGTTTTTAAACCCACAAGCGAAACACACAAAAGACATGCAACACCTTTATTTTTGATCGAGTTGCTGAGAGTAACATGAAGAGATTAACAAAGCACTAAGAAGATGACTAAGAAAGATTAAGAAGATTAAAAAGACTCTTGTATGAATCGCCCCCTCCAAGCCCCCCTTTAAAAAAGCAAAGGCAAGGGCTACATCATGCCTCCCATGCCTCCCATGCCTCCCATGCCTCCCATGTCGGGCATGGCAGGAGCAGGTTTGTCTTCTTTCACTTCATGCACGGTGGCTTCTGTGGTGAGTAGTAAGCTAGAGACGGACACGGCGTTTTGTAAGGCGATGCGCGCCACTTTAAGCGGATCAATGATCCCTGCCTTAAACATATCCACATATTCGCCATTGCTCGCGTTAAAGCCAAAATGCGCTTCTTTGTGTTTTTCCACTTCATTCACCACCACGCCGCGATCGTAGCCCGCATTGGCGGCGATTTGCGCTAGGGGGCTTTAATCGCGCGCATGATGATTTCATAGCCCACTTTTTCATCGCCCTCTAGGTTCAAATGCACTTTTTGGGCGGCACGGATCAAAGCTGCCCCCCCACCGATCACAATGCCCTCTTCCACAGCGGCTTTAGTGGCAGACAAAGCGTCATCTACGCGATCTTTCTTTTCTTTCATTTCCACTTCAGAAGCCGCCCCGACTTTGATCACAGCCACGCCGCCGCTGAGTTTTGCTAGGCGTTCTTGGAGTTTTTCTTTATCGTAATCGCTGGTGGTGGCTTCGATTTGGGTTTTGATTTGGGCGATGCGATCTTTCACATCGTGGGCTTTACCCTTGCCATCTACGATTGTAGTGTTGTCTTTGTCGATCACAATCCTAGCAGCCACGCCTAGATCGCTCACATCGGCGTTTTCTAGGGTTTTGCCAAGTTCCTCAGAGATCACTTGTCCGCCGGTCAAAATCGCGATGTCTTTCAGCATTTCTTTACGGCGATCGCCAAAGCCGGGGGCTTTCACAGCGGCGACATTCAGCACACCCCTAAGTTTATTCACCACCAAAGTTGTGAGAGCCTCGCCCTCAATGTCCTCAGCGATGATTAAAAGGGGTTTGCCCTCTTTCATGGTGCGCTCAAGCAAGGGCAAAATGTCTTTCATGCTAGAGATTTTTTTATCGGTGAGTAAAATGTAGCTGTTTTCTAGCTGGGTTGTCATTTTCTCAGCGTTGGTAACGAAGTAGGGGGAGAGATAGCCGCGATCAAATTGCATGCCCTCCACCACATCTAATTCGTCCTCGATCCCTTTAGCCTCTTCAACGGTGATCACGCCGTCTTTGCCGACTTTTTCCATCGCATCGGCGATCAACTTCCCGATTTTTTCATCGGAGTTAGCGGAGATGGTGGCGACTTGGGTGATTTCCTCTTTACCGCCCACCTTTTTGCTCGCTTTTTTAAGCTCGGCAATGATCGCCTCACTGGCTTTATCCATGCCCCTTTTGATTTCAATGGGGTTAGCCCCCGCTGTAATGTTGCGTAAGCCCTCTTTAAAAATGCTGTAGGCTAAAACGGTGGCGGTGGTGGTGCCATCGCCGGCGGCATCGGCGGTTTTGCTCGCCACTTCTTTGACAAGCTGTGCGCCCATGTTAGCGACAGGGCAAGAAAGCTCGATTTCTTTAGCCACGCTCACGCCGTCTTTGGTGATGCTAGGTGCGCCGTAGCTTTTTTGGATCAACACATTGCGCCCTCTAGGCCCCATAGTAACTTTCACGGTGTCGTGGAGTTGTTTCACGCCTTCAAAGAGCTTATTGCGTGCGGTGTCTGCAAATTTAATTTCTTTGGTTGCCATTTTTGTTTTCCTTTGTCAAATTTTTATGTTGTGCTTTTCTTAGTGGTTGTGGCAGCAGTTGCCCTCGTGTTTGTGTCCGTCTTTATCTTTTTCGTGCCCATGTCCGTGGCAGCAAGAATCTACCACGCCCAAAACATCTTCAAGTTCTAAAACCATGAACTCCTTACCGCCCAAGACGATTTCAGTGCCTTTATATTTGCCAAAAGCGATCACATCGCCCTCTTTTAGGCATTTACAGCCCTCACTGATTTTATGGCTCACGGCTTTCACCACGCCCATTTGGGGTTTTTCTTTGGCGTTGTCGGGGATGATGATCCCTGAAGCGGTTTTCTTTTCTTCCTCTAGTCTTTCAACCAGCACTCTTTCACCTAATGGTTTAAACATAGGGTCTCCTCAATTTACGAAAATTAGCACTTAAAAAATTTAAGCGCCACGATTTTAGCGAAAAATTGTGCGTAAGTCAAGGCTTAGGGCAGGATTAAAATATTCAACTAAATAAACTTTATAGTAAATGGCTAAAGTTATTTATTACTAAAATTATAAAGTTTTGGACTAAGCCGCCCTGTATACGCCTTTAGGCAAAATCAAAGTTACCTATGCTAAATTCTTAAACATGATCACGCAAGAGTCCTTAGAACAACTCAAACAAGTCGCCGACATCGTGGAGGTGGTGCAAAGCTACATCACACTTAAAAAAGTGGGGAGCAATTACCAAGCAATCTGTCCCTTCCACGACGAAAAGACCCCAAGTTTCATCGTTAGCCCACAACGCAATTCCTTCCGTTGTTATGGTTGTTCTAAGGGGGGCAACGCCTTTACCTTTATCATGGAATATGAAAAGGTGGATTTTCCCACAGCGGCGCAAAAGTTAGCGGGCATGTTTAACTTCCCCTTGCAATTCACCCACGCCAAAGAGCCCACAACCCGCACAGACCTTTTAGAGCAAATCGCCCAGTGCTACCAAGCCCAGCTAGGTAAGACCCCCCATGCACTTGAGTATTTAGAGCAAAGGGGGGTAAGCCCACAAAGTTTAAAGGATTTTTCTTTGGGCTTTTGTGTGCCTTCAAGCGTGTTTGGCTATATCCAAGCACATAAATTAGACACCAAAACGCTGTTGGATTTGGGGGTTTTGGGTCAGGACGACCAGCAAAAAACCTTTGTGCGCTTTGCTAACCGTCTCATGTTTGCCATACACAACCCTAATGGCAAGATTGTGGGCTTTGGGGGGCGGGTGTTGCAAGAAAACGCACAGGTGGCTAAGTACATCAACTCCCCCCAAAGCGCGCTGTTTAATAAATCTAAATTGCTCTATGGCTACTTCCAAGCCCGCCAAAATATCCTAAAAACTAAGCAACTCATTTTGACAGAAGGCTATTTAGATGTGATTTTACTGCACCAAGCCGGGTTTAATACGGCGGTTGCCACGCTAGGCACAGCTTTAACCCCTGAGCATTTGCCAGTCTTAGGTCGGGGCGAGCCTTCTGTCATTTTGCTTTATGATGGCGACAAAGCAGGGCGCACAGCAGCGTTTAAGGCAAGCCAGCTTTTAGCCAAGGAGCTCAAAAGTGGGGGTGTGGTGCTTTTAACCCCTCCGCTTGATCCCGCCGACATGGTTTTACAAGGGCAGATAGAGGAGCTTAAAACTCTTTTAGCCCGCCCCATCCCCTTCATTGAGTTTGTGTTGCAGGGGCTCACCAAGGATTGCAATTTGAATGACCCTTTGCAAAAAAAGCAAGCCTTTGAGCAAGTCCAAGCCTTTTTACATAGCCTACCCCCCGTGGTGCAAGAAGACTACAAGCCCATGGCGGCTAGCCTGTTGCAAACCTCTTTGCGCTTTTTTAGCCCCCAAAAGCCTAAATCCCCAAACCCAAAACCCCAGCCCCTAGCCCAACGCCCCATCAGCGACCCCTTAGAAGAGTTGTTGATCAAATACATGGCGCTCTACCCCGAGTTACTTAGGCAGGCAAAGGTCTACATCAGCACCCCCCAAGTCTTTAAACACTGCGCCCACGCCTTTTTACTTTTGTGCAACGCCCAGCCCGAAGATGCGCAAATTGCCGCCATTAAGCTAGACGAGAGGTTGCCTATGGCCACCCCTCCAGACAAAGATTTTAAGGCACATTTAGTCCTATTTATTAAACGCCACTGCGCCGCACAATTAGAGCAAATCAACTACCTTCCCGGTCTAGAATTGAGCCAAAGGCTAGAAATGCTTGCTTTGTGGCGGACGAAGTTACACCAATCCAACCAAGGAGAACTAGTCAAAGTATGAGAGCCTTAGCGTTGTTTAGCGGAGGGTTAGACAGCTTGCTGTCCATGCACCTTGTCGCCTCACAAGGGGTTGAAGTCATTGCCCTACATTTTAACATCGGGTTTGGAGGCAATAAGGACAAGAGAGAGTACTTAAAGAAAGCCAGCGCGCAAGTGGGTGCAAAATTGCTTTTATGCGACATCCAAGAGCAGTTTTTTAACCATGTCTTGTTTCAGCCCCAATACGGCTATGGCAAGTATTTTAACCCCTGCATCGATTGCCACGCCAATATGTTCCGCCAAGCCTTTTACAAGCTTTTAGAACTCAAGGCGGACTTTGTCATCAGCGGGGAGGTGCTAGGCCAGCGCCCCAAGAGCCAAAGGCGCGAAGCGATGGATCAAGTAAAAAAATTAGTGCGTGGTTTTGGGGTTGAAAGTTGCTTTGATGGCTTGTTAGATCGCAGAGGTGATGACCACAGCAAACCCAAGACCTTAGACGAGTTGTTGTTAAGACCTATGAGCGCACAGCTTTTAGAACCTAGTTTTGCTGAAAAACAGGGGTGGGTGGATAGAGCGAAACTCTTAAGTGTGCAAGGGCGGGGGCGCAGCATGCAATTAGAAAAAGTCAAAGAGCTTGGGCTTGAGCACTATGAAAACCCTAGCGGGGGGTGCTTGCTCACTGATCTGGGCGTGAGCCGCAAGCTTAAAGACTTGCAAGCCCACCGCCAGCGCACACAGCAGGAGATGGTGGTGCAGGACAATGTGCTTGTCAAGGTGGGGCGTTATATGGTCGTGGGGAATACCCGAGTGATTGTAGCGCGCAATGAGCTAGAAAATGCCAAACTTGAAGCCCCGCACCCTCTAATGGAAAAAATCGAGTTGCTCGATTGCAAGGGTCCCTTAGGACTTGTGGAGAAGAGCGCAAGCCGTGAGGAGAAAAAATTAGCTGCACAGATTGTGCTCAGTTATGCTAAAAGTGAGAGTGGTCGGGATTATGGCGTGCAGGTGGGGGATGAAGCCTTTAGCCTTAGCCCCCTTGAGAGAGAAAAGGCGCAGAGCTATTTATTTTTAACTTAAATCAAAGGGAGAAAGGATGCAAGACTTTATCGGTTTAGGGGTTGTGGGTAACTTTGCAAAGCATTTAGAGCAAGCAGGCGAAGCACACAGCTTTATCAACATGAAACATATAGAGAAAGACGCACCTAAAGGGCTTTTTCCTTTTTATTTGCCCAACGATCCGAGCTATTTAGGGCGTGATTGCATGGACAATGAAGTCATGGTCTTGCCCGATGATTTGAGTTTGCGCGCCCAAGCCGAGCCAGAGATCGCCCTAGAGTGTGAAATCACCTACAATGACAAGCACTTGGTGGAGAGCATCACCCCCCACTACTTCATGGCGTTCAACGATGGCTCGATCCGCAACTTCCCCGCCAAAAGGCTGTCGGCTAAAAAGAATTTTTCTAGGGCTTCTAAGGGCATGGGGGCGAAGTTGCCCATTGACCGCTTTGTCTATGGAGGCGTGTGTAACGACTTCTCCATCGCCTCGTTTTTAACTAGAGAAGGGCAAACCCATGTCTATGGGGAGAACTCTAAACTCGTCAAATATGAGTATTTTTACGACAAACTCATGGATTGGATCGTGGAAATGTTGAACACCCAAAGAGACACGGGAGTTTTAGAGGACCTACAAGAAATCCTAAGAGCGCACAACTACCCCTCTAAACTCTTGATCGCCATCGGGGCCACGCCCTACATGCCCTTTGCCCAAGAGCATTTTTTGCAACAGGGCGACACGATCACCATCATTGTCTACAACCACCGCCGCTACAGCTTTGACAAAATTTTAGAGATGACGGCTTCCAACACTTTGTTACAAGCCTCTTTAGCCGACACCTCCATTATCCAACAAAAGGTGCTCTTGGAGAATATTAACTGAATCTGTGTGGTTTTTTATGGATAAAATCCCCAAGTTGAGGTCTTTAAAAGTTTATTAAGCAAGATAAGCTTAGAATGAGGTCCAATTTTATTAATAAAGGATAAATATGAAACAAAAACAAATCAATCCAGATCCGAGTCACGAATTTAACCAGCTTAAACAAGAATATATGCGCCAAGAGGCGGCTTACGCCACTTACTTAAGAGAAAGTAAAAAGAAGCTTTATGGATGTAGGGATGTTTTAGAACGGCACACTTTCTTTATGAACCGCTATAAAGCTTATAAACCGCTTGGTGATGTTTACATGCGCTTGCGCTCCTTGTCCAAACAGTGCAAAATCGGCATGCAATCCATCCGTGAGTCTTTTGAAAAATTTAGACGCACACACAACAACACTCTCACCTCTATTAAGCGCTACGAAGACAAATTACAAAGGATTAAGGGCTAGGGGGAGTGAACTCCCACTGGGCTTGGGAGTGGTTTAGAGTAGGGCGATCTTTTGCCTGCCAAGTGTACACCGCCCGATCGTCTGCGCCTCCACGCCTTGATCTTGCAGGATCTTAACGCATTCTGCCCCCTCTCTAGTTTCCAAAGCCACAAGCAAGCCCCCCGAGGTTTGCGCATCATAGAAGAGAATGTCGGGTAGGTTTGTTTGGCTTAACACCTGCCCCTGCAGGGCTTTTTTATTTGCCACACTACCCCCAGGATACACCCCCTCTTTGGCAAACTTTAATGCCCCCTCCAAAAGCGGGACTTGTGCGGTGTCTATTTCAAAGGAAATACCGGGGGTTAGCATTTCTGCCAAATGCCCCACAAGCCCAAAGCCTGTAACATCCGTGCAAGCATGCACGCTGAAGTCTTGCAAAACCCGCATGGCTTTTAAATTTAAGCTTGCCATGCTCTCTAGGGCGTGGGGGGCTTCTTTTAAAATCTTGCGCTTTAGGGCAGTGGTGAGAATCCCACTGCCTAAAGGCTTTGTAAGGATCAGCACATCGCCCACGCACGCCCCCCTCTTGGGCCACAAGGATTTCTCCACAAGCCCCGTAACACTCAAGCCAAATTTTTGTTCCACATCACTCAAACTATGTCCCCCCAAGAGCGCGCAAGCACACTCATTCAGCTTATCCAACGCACCTTGCAAAACCGCCTGCACGCTCTTAGCGCTCACATGCTCTTGATCCCACGCTAGGATACTGAGCGCACTGATTGCCCTAGCCCCTTTGGCAAAAACATCACTCAGGGCGTTGGCTGTGGCGATCTGCCCGTAAATGTAGGGGTCATCTACCACAGGGGGAATTACATCCACACTTTGCACGAGCGTAGAGCCACCCACTTCTATTGCTCCGCAATCATCCTTGTCCCTAAAATCTAAGAGAACACCCTCAAAGCGGGGTTGTTTGAGCTTAGCCGTGATTCGTTTCAGGTCCTCCAGACCCACCTTAGCCGCTCAACCCGCACAGCGCACAAATTGGGTCAATTCTTCAGCCATTAGTTTCCTTGAAAATGGTTTTAGCTTTTGTGCCCACCGCCACAGAACCGCTGGGCAAGTCGGCGAGCACCACTGCGTTTGCCCCGATTTTCACATCATCGCCAATGGTGATCGCCCCTAGCACCTTTGCCCCTGCGCCCACAACCACCCGGTTGCCTAAAGTCGGGTGTCTTTTGCCCTTAAGTTTGCCCGTGCCACCTAAAGTTACGCCATGGTAAATCGTAACATCATCGCCAATTTGCGTGGTTTCGCCAATCACCACGCCCATGCCATGGTCGATGAACAACCCCCGCCCAATCTTTGCCCCCGGGTGAATCTCAATCCCGGTCAAAAAGCGGCTAAATTGCGAGAGTGCACGGGCAAGAAAATAAAAATGCCTTTGGTGCAAGGCGTGGGCAAGGCGGTGCAAAATCAAGGCATGCACGCCCGGATAAAGCAACAACACCTCCAATTTATTGCGTGCCGCCGGGTCTTGTGCTAAAGCACGCTCTAGGCTATAAATGAGATCCATCATTGTAAAGTCCGGTGGAGATGTATTTTTCTCCCCCATCAGCTGCAAGGGTCAAAACCATTTTGCCCTTGCCTAGTTTGCGCGCCACCTGCATGCCCGCAAAAATCGCCGCCCCTGAAGAAATGCCGACTAAAATCCCCTCTTTCTGCCCGAAAAGCTGTGCCGTGTGGATTGCGTCTTTCTCATCTACAGCAATGACCGCATCCACCACGCTTTTGTCGTAATTGCCCGGGACAAAGCCCACACCAATGCCCTGTATCTTATGAGGGCTATGCTGCCCTCCGCTCAAAATGGGCGATTGTGCCGGCTCAACGGCGATGATCTGCGCCTTGTGCCCACTCTCTTTAAATTTGCGCCCCACACCCGCAATTGTCCCCCCCGTGCCCACGCCTAGCACTAGGGCATCCACTTGGGGCAAATCCCGTAAAATCTCCTCAGCTGTGGTGCTGTAATGCTTATCAGGGTTAGCCGGATTTTCAAATTGTTGGGGGATAAAATGCCCGGGGGCTGCCCCGATCTCTAGGGCTTTGTCGATCGCCCCTTTTGTGCCTAAAGACCCCGGGGTCAGCACCAACTCAGCTCCATAAGCCTTAATGAGCTCGCGCCGCTCTATGCTCATGGTGTCTGGCATGACGATGATGACCTTATAACCTTTGAGTAAGCCAATCAGGGCTAGGGCGATCCCCGTATTTCCACTCGTGGGCTCGACTATGGTTGTGCCCGGAGTGAGCCGACCGCTTTTCTCTGCCTGCTCGATCATCCCTAATGCTGCCCGATCTTTCACACTCCCCCCGGGGTTAAACTTCTCTAATTTGACATACAAATCCCCTGCCCCCTCTTCTAACAGCTTGCTGGTTTTTAAAATGGGGGTGTTGCCAATCAAGTCTAAAGCGTTTTTGTAAATCATAGACTGCCTTTCTTAAGCGTTAAAGGGGATGGTCCCCAAGTATTCTAGTCCGCTAGGGTCTCTGTGGTCGAAAAACACGCTCTGCCTTGTGTCCATTGTGGCGATTTTGTCTAAGTCCTCTTGATCGAGGCGAAAATCAAAGATTTTTCCATTTTCCACAACCCTTTCTTTCTTGCTTGAAGTGAATAAAGCAGAAATGCCCCTTTGGGTGATCCAACGCAAGATCACTTGGGCGATGCTTTTGTGGTGCTTTCTAGCGATCTCTTGGAGCACGGGGTGCTTGAAAATGTCCTTTTGCCCCTCAGCAAAAGGCGCCCACGCTTGGGGCTGGACTTTGTATTTTTGCATGTTTTCTTGGTCTTGGTGGCGTTGAAAAAAGGGATTGACCTCAATTTGATTGACAGCAGGGACAATTTCGCTAAAGGTGGCAATGTCGGCTAGGCGGCCCGGATAGAAGTTACTCACCCCAATGGAGCGGATTTTACCCTCTTTATGCAGAGATTCTAAAGCCCTATAAGTGCCGTAGTAGTCGTTAAAGGGCTGGTGGATCAACACCAAATCCAAATAATCTAATTGCATTTTTTGCAAGGATTTTTCCACAGATGCCTTAGCTTTTTGCTCCCCGGCATTGCTAAACCACACTTTGGTGGTGATAAACAACTCTTCACGAAGGACGCTGGTTTTTTTCACTGCCTGCCCCACGCCTGCCTCATTGCCATACATTTGGGCGGTGTCAAACAAGCGATACCCACTCTCAATCGCCTCGAGCATTAATTTTTCGCAATCTTGGAGCTGAAACACCCCGATCCCCAAAAGGGGCATTTTGACTTGGTTATTCAAAGTAACAAATTCCATTTTTTCTCCTTAAAATCAAAATGAGCTTTCACCTTAGCATAAAAACATTAACTCCTCTCTAAGAATAAATCCTTTTCGCTGATTTGCGCTCCCTCGCTTAAGATCGCCGCGCGCTCCACGACTGAGAGCAACTCCCGCACATTGCCATGCCATGTGTAATTTAAAAGGCACTCTTTGGCCTGCTCGCTAAAGCACTTTTGCCCCAAATCATAGGTACACAGCACTTCTTGTAACTTCCACTCAGCTAGGGGCAAAATCTCCTCTTTGCGCTCTTTTAAGGGGGGAATTTTTAGCGGTATGGTGTTGAGCCTAAAGAATAAATCTTCTCTAAACTCTTTGACTTGGATTTTCTCTAAAATTTGCGTGTTGGTGGCAGAGATAAAGCGAACATCGATTTTAATGGGCTTGTGGCTGCCTAGCCGCACGATTTCCTTTTCTTGGATTGCCCGAAGCAACTTACTTTGTAACTTTAAAGTCATTTCGCTAATTTCATCTAAAAACACGCTCCCCTTGTGTGCACTCTCAAACAAGCCCGCTTTAGCACTGGTGGCATCCGTGAAAGCCCCCTTTTCAAACCCAAAGAGCTCGGACTCTAGCAAATGCTCGGGGATCGCGGCCATGTTGATCGCCACAAAGGGCGCGCCCTTGCGCTTGGAGTTCTCGTGGATAAAGTGGGCAAAGACCTCTTTACCCACCCCGCTAGGGCCTTGTAAAAACACGCTCGCATCGGTGATGGCCGCCTTTAGGGCTTGTTTTTTCACCGCCTCTAGGGCTTGCGAAGTGGCGATGAAAAACTCTTTTTTGCAAGATTTATTCACGGGGTGGATTTTGTGAAACTCTAGGACTTTCTTGCTGCGATAAATCGATTCTAAAAGCAATTCAGGCTTGAAGGGCTTTTGAAAAAAGTCCTTCACCCCCAAGCGGATCGACTCGATGGCTTTATTGAGCGTGGCGTTGCCCGTGATGACAATCGCTTCAAAACGCCCTTCTAGTTTGCGTAAAAACTCCAACCCGTCCATTTGGGGCATGTTGATGTCTGTAATGATGAGCTCAAAGCTTTCGTCTATGGCTTTTAATGCGTCTTTAGGGCTTTTAAAGGCGACCACTTCTAAATCCTCGTGATCACTAAAAAAGAGCTCCAAACTCTTACGCATGTTGATGTCGTCTTCTACAATGGCGATTTTCATTTCTCTCCCTTCTCGTAAATTTCTAGCACCAACAACCCCCCCTCTAAATGGACGCTGGCTGGGGCGTGTATGTCTAGGCTGGCTTGGTTTTGGTTTTGTAATTGGCTGTTAAACCCGCTGGCCCTAACCCAAACCTCGCCCTTATACAGACAATCCACCACCGCATTTTGGTAGCTTTTCAGCAGAATGTCGAGCAAATAGGGCTGTTGGGGGGGGCTTAATTTGGGCTCATTCACGGGTATATCGCAGGTGTAGCTGGCGTTATAGGGGTGTTTTTTAAGTGCCCGGCTCAAGCCAAACGCCTCGTTTGTGGCGATGCCATTATGCGTTTGCACCCGGTAAGAGAGCACAAACTCCTCAGCATATAAAGACCCTATCAAACATGCTGACAAAAAGATTTTAAAAAACGCCCCTAGTGTTTCCACACCCTATAGACTCCAAGTTTTGAGTACAAAATCTACAATCTTATTGTGGCGTCTCTCAATGGCTTCTTTATCCCACTTATCCTGCACAAAATCTTTGATTTCTTTTTGCTGGAGTAGGGGTGGCGCATTGTTGTAGCTCTCTAGTTTCTCTGCAAAATCCCTATTGCCAATGGAAACATTGTGTGCCTCATCGATGAGCAAAAGATTGCCAATACAATGGAGGTAGTTTTGATAAAAGTTCTCATCGTAATCACAGTATCCGCTCTTGAGTTTTTCGTTATTTTCTGTTTGTGGCGCAATGTGTTCAATTTGGGGATTCTCAATGTTGATCGTATAGCCTTTGGTGCGGGACTTTTGTGCATGCAAATAATTTTCATAACGCCCTAAAATGATGCTTGCATTTTTGCGCCAGTGATCGTCATAGCCTTCTGGCCTAAGCGCATTGGTCAGTGCTGTATCTGCCCAGTAAGATTTGTCGGCGCAAATCTCTTTAAGTTTTTGACGCAAAGTGGGCACATCTTCAAAATCCTGCAGGGCTTTTTGTAGCCTTGTGGGCAAATCTGCACGGGTTCTAATCAGCTTATCCCTAAAGGCGATGACCTCTAAAGCTTTAAAGACCTGCTCTAAAAGAGTTTGCTTTTCCGGAGCATTTCTAAAAATGCGGTAAGCCTTAAAGATAAAGGGATAAACGTGTACGATATCTAATTTGACAAGAAAATTTTTATGGGGATTGTCCAAGCGATAAAACTCTTCAAAAATCCATGAAAGCACTTCTCAGCTCTTCGGTGTAGCTTTCTATCCATTCAAGCTTATCACCTGTTTGGGAATCGTGTAAGTCCCTCTTATAGTTATAATTTTCATCATTCTCGTTGTAATCATAGCCTTGCTTGAAATAAGAGATGTTGAAGAAGCGCAAAATCGTATCTTCCTCCCAATTCCCAAGGTAGTAAAGCATGCCATAAATGCCTTCAAACACACGCGCCATGTTCTTTAAGCGTCTTTCTGCACTCTGTCGATTCTTACTATAGGTGTAGATTTGGTAAGCCAAATAGCTTTTGAGCCGTTCCATGTGGGTTAAAGTCTTGCCCCGGTTATTTTGCAACTCAAATATCAAAACAGAATCTTTTTTATTTTGAAATTCTGTGCGGAGTACGGTGGCATTTTTGACTTTGTCTAGCAGATCCAAAATATGCGGTGTTTCATATTTTTTTAAGCGGTCGATAAAAAAATCTTTAGCCCCCTTAATGCGTTGCTGGGAGGGCGTTCTAGGGTCTTGACGCATTGTTGCATTGTCTGTGATGATCATCCCTTGAAAATAGGGGTTATCGTATTTAACAGCTTGGAGCTTGGGCACATCTCGATTCACAAGAAAATCTTCAATCAGGTAACTTAAAAACTTTTCTTCGCTGACATTTTGACCTAATTTATCCTCATTGTTTACTCTCTCTGCCAAGACATTGTATAGGGTACGAATAAAAATAAGGATCGTGGTGATGCGTTGTTGCCCATCGATGATGTCAATATGTGTTTCATCTTCTAGCGATTCTAACAGCACATTTCCAAAATAGTATTTATTGCCCCCACGAGTCACCTCCTCCAAGTCTGCCAAGAACTGACCCCACTGCTCTTTTTCCCACGAATAAGCACGTTGGTAAAGGGGAATTGTATAGCTGTCCTTAAAAAACTTTTCTAAAGTTTGGGACTGGGATTGCATATGATCTCCTTTGTTTTAATTTCTATTCCACTTCATTTTCTTTCGGGCAAGTGTTCGTATAAACCACGCCATCGCCCTCCACGCTCACAAGTTTCACACCGCTGGCGTTACGCCCCGTTTCTCTAATGCTATCCATAGGCATGCGGATCATCTTGCCATTTTTGGTGAGAATCATTAAATCTTGGCTTTCATCTACGCTCACAATGCCGATCAAATCGCCCGTTCTTTGCGTGATTTTCATGGCGATCACGCCCATGCCGCCCCGCCCTTGCAAGCGGTAAGCCCCTGCCAAAGTCTGCTTGCCTAGCCCCTTAGAGCTGACACTCAGTAACTTCTCTTGCTCGCTAGAAATCACGCCCCCCCCGATCACCTCATCGCCCGATCGAAGACGCATGCCAATCACCCCCCGCGTGATCCGCCCCATTTCTCTCACCCCCTCTACGCCAAAGCGGATACAATACCCCTTAGAGCTTGCCATAAACAACTCTTGCGTACCTGAGTGTAAAATCTGTGCGGTAACAAGGGCATCGTCCTCATCAAGCACGATCGCCCTAACCCCCCCACGGATACGCCCAAAGGCACTTAGATTTGTGCGTTTAATCAAGCCCTGTTTGGTGAAAAAGACCAAGGATTTATCGGGGCTAAAATCAGGGGTGGATAAAGTCGCCTTGATCCGCTCCCCGGGCTGTAAGTCTATGAGATTGACTAACGCCTTGCCGATCGCATTACGCCCCATTTCAGGGATACGATAGACCTTCAGCCAATAAAGTTGCCCCATGTTCGTAACGAATAAAATCGTGTCGTGGGTGTTGGCGCTGAAGAAAAACTCAATGAAGTCGTCCTCATGCGTGTTGCCTGAGATTTTGCCCTTACCGCCCCTTTTTTGTTGCTCATACACCTTTAAGGGCATGCGTTTGACATAGCCTCTGTGGCTCACGGTAACGACCATATCCTCATGCGCGATCAAGTCCTCAGCACTTAGCCCCTCATAGTCCTCCTCAATTTGGGTTTTTCGTGGGGTGCTGAATTTCTCCTTGACCTCTAAAAGCTCCTCTTTAATCAAGGCGTTTAATTTGTCGGCATGCTCTAAAATGCCTTGCAAATAGGCGATTTGCGCTTGCAACTCTGTATGCTCTTGCTGGATTTTCTCTTGCTCTAGCCCTGTCAAGCGTTGCAAACGCATTTCTAAAATCGCCTTGCTCTGCTCCTCGCTAAGATTATGTACTTTAGCTAGGGCTTCTTTAGCTCCCAAAGTATCGGCACTGCTCTTAATCAAGGCGATCACCGCCTCGCTGTTTTGCAAAGCCACCAACAAGCCCTCCAAAATATGCACCCTTGCCCTTGCCTTTTCTAGCTCAAAAATGGTGCGGCGGATCACTATGGTTTTTCTGTGGAGCAAAAAGAGTTTTAAGAGTTCTAAGAGCGTGAAAATGCGGGGTTCTTTGTTGTAAATGGCAAGCATGATCATGCTAAAAGTGGTTTCCATGTTGCTCGACTTGTAAAGGTGATTTAGCACAATCTGCGCCACCGCGTCCTTTTTTAAATCGATCACCACCCTAACCCCCTCGCGATCGGATTCGTCTCTAACCTCTGCAATCCCCTCCACGATTTTATCCTTGGCTAATTCGCTGATTTGCTCGACTAATTTAGCCTTGTTGGTTTGGTAGGGGATTTCCTCAATGATGATACTTTCTCTGCTGCCCGTCTTTTCAAAGCGGGTTTTCGCCCTAACCTTAATCCGCCCTCTGCCCGTGCTGTAAGCCTCTAAAATCCCTTGCTTGCCATAGATCACGCCCCCAGTGGGGAAGTCGGGGCCCTGCACGATCTCTAAAAGCTCTAGTAGCTCCACTTGGGGGTTTTCTAAGACGCAAATTAAAGCGTCTATGATTTCATCTAGGCGGTGTGGGGGGATTGAAGTTGCCATCCCCACCGCAATCCCACTAGAGCCATTGATTAAAAGATTAGGCAAACGACTAGGCAGAATGTCTGGCTCGTGTAAGGTGCTGTCGTAGTTGTCGCTAAAATCCACGGTTTGTTTTTCAATGTCTTTTAGCAACTCCTCGCTCGCCCTTGCCATGCGTGCTTCGGTGTAACGCATCGCGGCGGCGTTGTCGCCATCGATCGAGCCAAAATTGCCCTGCCCATCGACTAAGGGCAAACGCATAGAAAAGTCCTGTGCCATACGCACCAAAGCCTCATACACGGCAATATCGCCATGCGGGTGGTATTTACCAATCACATCGCCCACAATGCGCGCGCTCTTTTTATAAGGCACTTTCGCCCCCAAGCCTAGCTCGTGCATGGCATAGAGTATCCGCCTATGCACGGGCTTTAGCCCGTCCCTAGCGTCCGGCAATGCCCGCCCGACAATCACGCTCATCGAGTAGTCTAAATAACTCTCTTGTAAGGACTCTTCAATTTTGATATCTTTAACTTCCATCAGTGCTCCTAAAAGACAAAATAACCCCCCCACACTAAAATAAAAAACACCAACGCCACAAATTGCGCGGCACTGCCCATGTCCTTTGCTTTTTTGGCTAGGGGGTGCTTGTGTGTGCCCGTGAAATCCACGGCATTTTCAATCGCACTATTTAAAAGCTCCACAATCATACACAACACCCCGGGCAAAATGAGCAAAACAAATTGCGTAAAGCTGTGTGCCGCAAAGCACGCCCCGATAAAGCCCAAAAGGGCTAAGAGCACCACCTGCCTAAAGGCGGGCTCGTCTTTAAACGCCGCTTTTAGCCCCGCCTTAGAGTAAAGCCACGCTTGTAAAATGCGTTTCAAGGCAAGACCTTTAGCGAGAAGTGGGGCAAATACGCCCAAATCTCTTTAAAGTTTCTTAAATCTTGCCAGCGTTTAAAGGGAGCGTTTTTACTCACTAGCTCAAAGCCCACAGAGTCGCGTTTGTTGTTGGCAAAGTCTAAAAACTTTTGCGACAAGTCATTCGCCTTTGCCACTTCATCTTGCAAACCCGCCACCAACAGCCCGACTAAAATCGTGCCTTTAAACGAGCGGGCGATTTCTTTTAACGCCTTGTCGTAGGCGTGTGCGTCAAAATGGGGGTCTTTAATGTCCCCGCTCTTTTGTAAAACGGGGTAGAGTAAGGAGCGCATGTCCTTAGAAGACGCTCTAAAGCCTAGCCGCTCCACCAGAACCTCTAAATCCTTCGTGGGAGAGTCCTTGCCTAAGAGATTTTTTAAGCTCACGGGCTTATTGCCCTCCTTAAAACGGGCGTTTAAAAAAAACTCATAGGTGGCCTTGGCGTTTTTAAGGTGGCAAGCATTCTGCCCGATTAAAGTGTCCTTTAGGCTCAAATCTAAAAGGCAATGGGCGTTTGTGGGCTGCCACGCCTCTTTGGTGTGGATGGTGGGGACATCGAGTTTAAAACGCAAGGCGTTTGTCTTGACTTCCTCTAGAGCGACTTTGATTGTGCCCGTTTGCCCTAAAACGCCCGTACTTTGGCACACAATGTTTTTAAAGCCGGAGCATTTAAAGGGTTTGGCGTGGATATTTGTGGCGAGACGGTTTAAACTCTGCTCTAATTTGCGTTTGACATCACCGCTCAGTTTCAAGCCCACGCCCAAGAGCAACACACATAAAAGCCCGCCCATCCCGAGTAAAATAAACATGAATTTTTTACGCATTAAAAAGCTAGGTCCAATTCTATACTGCCGATATTGTGGTTTTGGCGTTGGTTTCTAAAGGTTTTACTAAGGTCAATGGCACTGAAGGCAAAACGCCACCCCTTGTAAAGGATCGCCACCCCCACTTGGGCATCGTAGAGAAAATAGGGCAGTTGTGTGATGTTGTGCGTTTGTGGGTCATTGCCTTGCACGAAAATATCTAGGGGCTGAAACGAGCCCATTGCCCCGGCAAAGACATAGAAAGAAAAGCGGTTGCTGTAAGGCTCACCCCCGGCAAAGTTACTATGGATTTGGTTAGGCCCAAAGTCAGCGTTTAAGTTATAGCCCACCCTCAAAGTCGTGCCTAAGTTAAAGTTAGTCAAGGCGTTGCCTAAGCTAAAGCTAGCGGCGGGCAACATGTCTATGCTAAAAAAACGGCTTTTATAAAAGTCAAGCTTTTGTATCCAAGTGTAGTTGAGCTCAAAGATGAATTCGTTTTTGATTTGGCTATTCCAGCCTAAAAATTTTGGGTCATGCCCCCATGTGTGTATGAGATTTTGCGTCTGCGCAGCCAAAGAAGAGGGTCCCACCATGCCAAAGCTCACGCTGGTGTGTTCTAAAGAGTGCGCGCTTCTTTGGAAAATCCCAAAGTTTAAGCGCAACCACCCTCCATAAAGGTGCTCACCTTTAAGTGGCATGGGAAGTTTGCGGTTAGCTAGAGTGGGGGTATACATGTCCTGCGTGAGGTAGATGTTAAAACGGGTTTCTCTCTCTTTCTTGCCCTGTAAGCTCACAAAATGCGCCCAAGACATGGGCGATTTCTTGCGGTTGTAATCGTATTCTTTACTCACCCAGCCGATCCTTGTGCCTGCGGTGTAGTAGCGGTCAATGTAGGGGTTGATGTAGCCATCGTCCTCTGTGAGCAGTTGGATATACTGCTTGTGGTAGGGCGTGAGGGCTTTTAAAGAGCAAAAAAGGACACAAAAAAGGGGTAAGTGCGGTTTCATTTGTCTATTATAGCTAAAAAAGCCTAGTGGGGGCTTATAGGGTGATGTAGTCCATTTCCATAGGGCGTTGGTGTTGCAAAATAAAGGATTTGGACTTTTCCACGCCCTCAGAAGTGCCGATCATTAAAAGTTTGGACTCGCTGGCAATGATCGCCTCTCCATCGGGCATGGGGATGTAACGCCCGTCTTTTTGGATAATGCCGATGATAAAAACTTTGGTGATCTCCCTAAAGTGCGCCTCTTTGAGTTTGCGCTGCACCAGCCAGCTTTCTTTAGGCACGATCACCTCTTCTAGGTCGAGCAAGGTGTCTTTTTTATAAATAAACTTTTCTAGGATATTCTCCATGTCAGGGCGGATCGCCATTGCGCTCACTCTTTGCGCCATCAGTTTTGTGGGCGAGACCACGCTATCTGCCCCAAGTTTTTTTAACTTCTCCAAACCCTCATCGGTGTGGGCGCTGGCAATCACATAGTAGGGCTTGCGTTTGAGTTCCTTCTCAAAGAGCCGCACACTCACAATGAGCGCCACATTGACGGGCAAAATCTCCGAGAAGGTGACAACCCCCCTTGCACTGCTTAAGTGGGTTTTTAACATGGCGAGGTTTGTGTGTGGGTCGCCCACGATGTAGTGGGGGTATTTGTGCTTGATCGCCTCTTCTTCAAAGCCCTCTTTATTATCCACGACCACAAAGGGAATTTGTGCGCTTCTAAATTGTTTGCTCAGTTCAATCGTGTATTCGTTGTGGTAGCAGATGACATAGTGGTTTTTGAGCCTTGCGATTTTGTAGATCATTCTTTTCTCCCTAATGAGCCTAGATAAAACGCCCTTGTTGATGACGCTGATTAAAACGGCGACACTAAAGGTAACGACCCCCGTACCGCAGAACATGATGATGGAAGTGAAAAAGACGCTGATCGTGCCAAAGTGGCTTTCGTTCAGTGCCCCAAAACCTGTAGAAGTGAAGGTGTAGGTGGTTTGGAAAAAGGCTTGGACGAGGTTGTAATCTTCTAAGGCTAAATAGCCCAAAGTCCCCACCAAGATAAAACATTGGATTAAAACTAAGGGGAGTCTAAAAGCCTCAAATTGTTCATAAATCTCGGCGTTTAAATTATAATCCGCCTTGACTTTCTTTTTCTTAACAGAAGAGAGAAATCCCTTAATTTTTTGCAACATTAAAGGACACCCTAATCCGCCTATTGGCTCTTACGCATGGTCCTTAAAGTGGAAGTGGCAACTTTGATCTTCTGTCTTGTGCCATCCTCTAGGGTGATGCGGATGGTGTGCAAGTTAGGCAATAAACGTCGCTTGTTCTTGTTGTTGGCGTGGCTCACGCGGTTACCCACCATAGGCCCCTTGTGGCTCAACATACACCTTTTTGCCATTTTTTCTCCTTTTGCAAAATAAAGCGAGCATTATACCCAAGTTGCGCTTAAATTAGTGCGTGGGCTGCTTGGCGGGTTGTTTGTCGCCCTCCATGATACCTTGCGGTTTGGGGGTGCTCGCACTCATTACGGGCAATTCTGGGTAGACAATCGTGGGCTTCTTGCCCGTAAGCGCATTGAAGAAGGTAGCGATTTTTGTCGCCTCCTCATCGTTGATGGTGACACCCAGTTGGATTGCACCCATTTCTTTGATCGCATCTTTGATGTTCCAAAACTGCCCATTGTGGAAGTAGGGCATGGTTTCTAGGACATTACGCAAAGTGGGGACTTTGACCATGCCATTTTTATCCCCCTTGAAGTCGCCCACATTGGCAAACTTATAAGGCGCAGTCACCTGGAAGGGTTGCATCATCCCGCCCAAATTAATGCCATTGTGGCAACCCGCACAGCCCTTATCTAAGAACACCTTTAAACCCTCTTGCTCTTGGCGGCTCAACGCCTTGACATTGCCCCGCAAAAAGTCGTCATAGCGGCTTGGGGTTACTAAGGTCGCTTCGAACATGGCAATGGTGTCGGTGATTAAATTTAAATCGATTTTAATGTTGTTGCCATAAGCGCGTTTGAAGGCTTTGACATAGCCGGGCATGGAGTTGATTTTTGCCTCCACAATTTTAGGGTTAGCGTTCATTTCTACGGGGTTGCTGATGGGACCTTTGGCCTGCTCGTCTAGGTGTGCCACCCGTCCGTCCCAAAACTGCACGGCGTTGAACACGGAGTTATACACCGTGGGGGAGTTTAAAAAATGAGGGTTGGGCTTCCAGCCCTCGCCCACCGCCCTAGACACCAAATCCACCCCTGCTAGCCCTAAATTGTGGCAAGTGTTGCAAGAGATCAAATAGGAAGTAGAAATTCTCGGGTCCAAATAGAGTTTTTTACCTAACTCAATTTGTGCCTTTGTCATCACAGCACCCTTATACTCTAAGTTCAATTCTTTGACTTTTTGGGCTAAGAACTTGTCTAAATCCTTGCCTATGGGCATGGGGACTAGGTTTGCTTCTAGGGCTTTTTTAATGAGCCCCATACTATCCATTTTCTTATGCGCACTTAAAGGTGCGCTTAGAGCAAGCAAGGCACAGAGAGAAAACTTAAAAATTTTTGGCATAAAAATCCTTTGGTTTGTGTTGTTGCAAAGCAACCTAGTTATTTTAACACAAAACCCCACTATATAACAAAAAATGTTAGAATACCCGCTATGAAAAAGCTTTTTTTGCTAGAGGATGACTTTTTATTGCATAAAATCCTAGCGGAGTTTTTGGAAAATGCAGGCTTTGCAGTGGTGGGGGCGTATAACCAAGCCCAAGCCCTAGAGATTTTGAGCCAACAGAGCTTTGATCTCTTGCTTTTAGATGTCCAGCTGCCCGAGGGCGATAGTTTTGGGCTGTTAGAAACCCTGCGGGATTTAAACATCAGCACCCCCACGATATTTATCAGTGTGCGTAGCGACATCCACGCTTTACGTAAGGCTTTTGCTGTGGGGGCGAGCGACTACCTCAAAAAGCCCTTTGAACTAGAAGAATTGCGCCTGCGTATGGAGCGCTTGCTCACTCCCCCCAAGCTACAGATCAACCCCGAGTGCTTTTATGAAAACGGGGTCTTGCACACCGACAAGCCTCACTTCTTAAGCCCCAAAGAAAAACGTTTGCTCGAATTTTTTATCCGCCACAAAAACCAAGTTTTGGCCAGCGAGCAAATCATCGCCAATGTCTGGGATTATGAGGGCGTGGACAGCTCAACTTTGCGCAGCCACATTAAAAACCTACGTAAGCTTTTAGGTAAAGAACAACTACAAAACATTAAGGGGTTAGGCTATTGTTTAAAAATTCCATGAAACTCAACACCTATGAAAAGCAGTCCTTGCGCCGTTTTGTGGGGCTGTATTTGGGCTCGTCTTTTGTGCTCATTGTGTTCATCGCCCTATTGTTCCTCCACAATGCCAAGAGCATTTTTTTAGAAAGCACTGAGGCCCGCCTACAAAGCCAAAGCAACCAGCTCACCCAAGACATCATCCAAGCGCACATGCACCACTTGGACGAGCCCTTTAAGACCCTAGCACATAAATACAGCCATGTGCACTTCGTGCTTTTAGATGCGGCTAAACATGTGCTTTACAACCACGACTTTGGCGACGCCACAAGTTTGGCTTTCTTTGGCAAGGACGGGCCCTTTCCCGTGTTTTTAGACCAAGACAACGCCTTTTACTTAGTGGATAACAAGACCTTTGGGCATTTGGGCGTGGATTTGGTGATCTTGGAGGAAGAACACCCCACGCATTTATTCACCGCCCTTTACCGCCGCGTATTCTTAGTGTTTTTAGGGGTGTTTGCCTGCGTGGGGGTGCTTTCTTTCTTTTTAGCCCACTTGTTTTTACAGCCCCTAGCCAGTGAACGCAGCCGCATCAACACCTTTAGCCAAAACATCGCCCACGAGCTCAACACCCCCATCGCTGCCCTGCTCATCGCCGCTAAAGCTCTGTATAAACAAACAAACGACCCCAAAATCTTAGGGATTTTAGCCAGTGCTAAACGCATCTCCCACCTTTACGAGCGCCTAGCCTATCTCTACTTTCAGGAATTACGCCAAGAAGAGCCCCGCTTGCTAGACTTAAAAAGCTTGGTAGCCCAGCAAATCACCGCCTTAGAGCAGATGGCACATTTTTACCATGTGAGCTTAAGTAGCCAGCTTGAATCCAAGACCTTTAAGGCCTGCGAAGAGGACATCGCCACTTTAGTGAGCAATCTTTTAATGAACGCCCTCAAATACAACCACCCGGGGGGCTTTGTTAAAGTGCTTCTAAAGGATTGCCTAGAGGTGAGTAATGGCGGAGCAGCCATCCCAGAGTCTAAAATCAAGGCTTTAACTGAGCGTTACAGCCGTTTGGATTATGATAAAAAGGGCTATGGGATCGGGCTAGACCTAGTGCAACAAATTTGCGTGCGCTATGGCTTTAGCCTAGAAATTGAGAGCCAGCCCACCGATGATCCCCACATCTTTTGCAATGTCTTTAGGGTGTATTTTAATTCTTAGAGAACAAGGACGCTAAAATTTGGCGTGCCCGGGCGTTGCCCATTTTGTGCGCTCGCTTAAAGCATTCGATCGCCCTGTCTAAATCTTGTTTCACATCCTCGCCTTTGTAATAAATCACGCCCATGTTATACATCGCATCCGAGCTGCCCAAACTTGCCGCCTTTTCAAGGTAGTTTAAAGCCTGCTCAATGTCTTTTTCTACCCCTTCTCCCTTGCTATACATCACGCCTAAATTGTAGCAATCTTTCACCGAGCCAAGTCTGGCCGCCTCTTGAAAACATTCAAAAGCCCTTTTAGAGTCTTTAGCCATCACCTTACCCACATGGTAGAGTACGCCTAAGTGGTGCATTGCAGCGGCGTTGCCTAAAGCCCCTGCTTGCTCGTAATACCTAATGGCTCGCAAAATGTTTTTTTCTACTCCCCTAGCGTGTTCACACATCAGTCCTAGGCTGTAGTAAGCCTCCACTTCACCCTGCTTTGCCGCCTCTTGAAAGCATGCAAAAGCGCGTCCGTAATCTTTTTTTACCCCAAGCCCCCTGCTGTAAATCACACCCAGATTGTAATATGCCTTAGCATAGCCTAAATCTGCGGCCTTTTCGAAGTATTCTAAAGCTTTCTTTTCGTCCTTTGGGATACCTTGCCCACTGGCATAGACCACCCCTAAATTGTAGAAAGTTTGCGCCTTTTGCTTACCCATCTGATCTTGCATGGCATTGACATTTTCCATGGCGTTGGCGTTGCCTAAGTCGGCAGCTTGTTGGTAATAGGCTAGGGCCTTGTATTTATCCTGCTCCACGCCCTTACCTGTGCGGTATAAAGTGCCCAGACTGCAAAGCGCATCGGAATCGCCCATGTTGCCCGCCTCTTGGTAGAGTTTAATCGCCTCCTCTATGTCCTTGTCCATCCCCTCTCCACTTTCATACATGGTCGCTAGAGTGTAAATTGCCTTGGCAAAGCCTAATTTTGCTGCCTCTTTAAAAAACTCCGCAGATTTTATGCTGTCTTTAGTAACCCCCTCCCCGCTCTCGCACATGATGGCTAGATTGTAAAAGGCTTTGGCATCGCCCAACTTCGCCGCCTCTTTGAAATAACCAAAAGCTTTAGCATGATCCTTGCCCTCCGTGCTTTGCCCCTCGTAATACATGACACCCAAGCTCACCAAGGCCTTAATGCTGCCTAGTTTGGCTGCCCTTTCGTAATATTCTATAGACTTTTTATAATCCACCCCCACTCCCTTGCCCATGCGATACATTAAAGCGAGGTAGTTGATCGCGTAGATGTCTCCCAAGGCTGCAGCCTTTTGGAAATTGTGAAGAGCTTTTTGGTAGTCTTTTTTCGTCCCACGCCCCAAGTCATACATGACTCCTAAATTCACGAGCGCCTGCATGTCATCCAAGTCAGCGGCTCGCTGGAAATAGTGCATAGCCTTATCGTTATCAACTTTTGTCCCCTTGCCCCTTGCATACATCACGCCAAGCCCCACTAGAGCCCGCACGCTGCCTAAATCAGCTGCACGGGTAAAGTTTTCTAGAGCTTTTGGATAATCTTTGCCTTTGAGGGCTTGGTTAGCAATGGCTAGGTATTCCCCGTACTCTAGTTCAGATTGTGTGTCTAAATCTTGGTCTAGCTCTTCCTCTAAGGCCTCTTCTTCAGAGCTGTCATCTTCAAACTCTGCCATGTTGCTCCTTTCAAGGCTTGATCCGCTCTAACAGCTGACCAATGGCTTTTAAACTTACACGCTGCAAGCCTTGGATTTGGGATAGCCTTTGTTCTTGGACTTGTTCCCTTTGGATAATGCGCCCATGTTGGCTCTCTGCGCCCTTTACTAGGGTATAGTCTAACACAACTTCGGCTGTGTTGTCTAAAAGCGCAAGGGTTAGGATATTAATCTGGAGCGTGGCTAGGGCGTTGGCATAGGGAGCTAAAGAAATCGCCACACAATGTTTAGGGGCTTGCAAGAGCAACATGCGCTTAAACATATTGGCGGGCACATCAGCGAATTTTAACCCCTTCATGTGAGTGATCTCGCCTGTGGCGGTGCGTTTGACAATGGACTTTGTATTGTATAAATCCGCCCCCAAAACTTCGAGTAAACCTACACTAAAGGCATCCTTACAAGTTTGTGCCGCCACAGCCCCCACATTTAAATCATAGTCCTTAATGGCAGGCAAGACTTGCTTTAAATTTAAATTCAAGCACCCTGTAAAAAACAAGGGGAGAGTAAAAAGTCCAAATTTTGCTCTCATTTGCGATCCCCAAAGATGGTTTTATAGGGATTGGCATCAAATTTATCCATTAAGTTAGAGCCTTTTTGCACGAAGTTATCGATATGGCGCAAACTCAGTTGCATTTGCAAGAGTAAGGGCGAGAGCATGGTTTTAAAGTCGTATTGCTTGCCGCGCACCTTTAAATCAATGTCTTTAATGAGTTCGTCGGCATGTTTGGCTAAAACATCCCCATTAGCCACAAGGGTGTCGCCTTTTTCTAAAGTCTTGCTAGCGTTTTTAAGCAAGTTGTCTAGGGCTAGGCGGGTGTTGTCTAGCCCTTGTGTGGCTTTTTGGATGGAGGCGATGGTTTTAGTGATGTTTTCAATGTTTTGGGGGTTTAAAATTTTATCGATGCTGCGGATGATGTAGAGCACTTCATCAGAGATATGCCCTGCGCTGCTGGTGAGTTGCTCTAAAAAGCTTTGCTTGTAGTTTAGCACCCGCTCAGGGTCCTCTTTGCTATAAAACTCTTTAGAGTCGCTTTGGATCAAGCTTAAATATTTCATCCCCACCAAGCCCTGCGATTCGACTTTGACAGAAGAGTTTTTGCGCACAGGCACGCGCCCTAAAATGCGTAAAGTGAGCTTCACCACCCCCAAGTGTCCTTTATCAAAGCCCACTTGCCGCACCGATCCCACTTGTATGCCCTTGTAGTTTATGGGGGTGTTGGGCCCAATCCCGCCCAAATCCTTATCGGTATAAACCACATAGCTTAGGTAGTTTTCGTCCTCTAAATTGACATGCCCTAGCCATAAAATGAAAAACACCATACACACCATGCAAGCCAAAAAAAGCCCCCCGATGAGTGTGTAATTCACATGCCTTTCCAAAACTTCTCTCCTCTTGTAGAATTAAATAAATTGCCCTCTTCAAGGGGCCGTGTTCTGGCACGCACGATAAAATCTGTGAGTGTGCCGTCAAAGTCGATCAAGCCGTCTTTAAGCATGATGAAACGATCCACCATATTTTTTACAGAGTCTAAATCGTGGGTGATCATCACCACGGTGAGCTGTAAGGTTTCTTTGAGCGAGCGGATCAAATCGTCAAATTTATCTGCCGAATAGGGGTCTAGCCCACTAGTGGGTTCGTCTAAAAATAAAATATCGGGGTTGGTCGCCATTGCCCGAGCCAGCCCCACGCGCTTTTTCATCCCGCCACTGAGCTCATAGGGGTAAAGATAGTAGGTGTTTTTGTTTAAACCCACCCGCTCTAGCCACATTTTAGCGATTTCGATGATATTATGTTGGGGGTAATGGCTGTATTCCTCCAACATCACGCCCACATTTTCTAACACCGTGAGCGAGCTATAAAGCGCGCCAAATTGGAACAATACCCCGATGCGCTGAAAAATTTTATTGCGCTCCCTGTCTTTCAGCTTCCAAATGTCCGTGCCAAAGAGTTTAATTGTGCCCTTAATGGGCTTGTTGAGTAAAATCATGCTCCTTAAAAGCGTGCTTTTACCGCTGCCACTCCCCCCTAAAATCGCCATCACCTCCCCCTTATCCACGCTAAAGCTCACCCCTCTATGGATCACCCGATCCCCGTAGGCGGTGTGGATATTTTCAACTGAAATTAAAGGGTTAGACATTGAGCTTGCTAAAGATCACTGAAAAAACGGCATCTAAGAAAATGATCCAAAAGAGCGCATTCACCACGCTGATCGTGGTGAATTTGCCCACAGACTCGGTATCGCCCTTCACTTCAAAGCCTCGCATACAGCCCACTAAAGCGATCGCAAAGCCCCAAAAAGGGGCTTTCACCAACCCGACAAAGAAATGTGAAAGCCCGACATTGTCGTGCAAGCGGGCGACATAGTGGGCAAAACCCACATCTAATTGATACCTAATGGCAATCATCGCCCCCAAAAGGGCAAAGACATCGGCTAAGAAAACCATTAAGGGCATGGCAATCATCAAAGCAAGCACTCTAGGCAAAACCAAGAAGGCAAAGGGGTTAAGCCCCATGGTTTTCATTGCGTCCAACTCTTCGGTGATCTTCATCACCCCAATTTGGGCGGTAAAACTTGAAGCACTGCGCCCCGCCACCACCAACGCCAAAATAAAGGGTCCCATTTCCCTAAGGGCTAATTTCGCCGTCATCTCAATGCTCATCATGGGAAAACCCATTTGTTGCAATTGCGTTGCCCCTTGCAGTGCGATCGCAAAGCCCACCACAAAGACCGTTAAAATGCTCACCGGCAAGACCTTAAACCCACTCTCATGGATGTGGTAGGTGAGCGGAGTCCAGCAAATGGACTTGGGGCGCACAAAAGCTAACCCTACAAAATAAATCACCATGCCACAAAAATCGAAGGTGTTTAGCAAGGTGTTGTAAAAAGAAGCCACTCCCCGACCCAACCGCTCTAGGGGGTTTTTAAACACCCGTGAAACATGTTCCTCTCGTAAAATGCTTGGGTTTGCCCGAACCCAACCCTCCACCACTCCTAACACCCGAGCATTGTAAGCACTGGGGTTTAAAAATCTAGGTTTGCGCCGCCCCAAAAGGTCGTAAAGCAACATCAAAAAGACAAAGTCTAAACTCCCCACTTCTTTAAAGTCAATCGCCTCGATGGGGGGCGTGTCTTTTAAAATGTTCTTCAAATGGGAGAGCGCACGCGCTGAGGTTTTAAAGTCCCAATCTCCTTGCAAGACTAAAGTTCTGGCTTGGATATAAGCCGTGCTTTGGTTTAGCAAACCTCCCTCCTATGCGCTAAAAACCCGTGCATTTTCACCACCATTTTATGTTATGATAGGCGGATTATACACTATTCGAGGTAAATATTAATTCGTATGCGTTTTTTGGGGTCTTTGGTGTGCTTTGGTGTTGTTTGGTTAACCCCCACCTTGCAAGCACAAACAGACTCCAAGAAATTTTTAAAATCTTTACAAAAAGAAGCGCGGCTATATGAACGCCTACAGAACAAGCAAAAGCAACGCAGAGCCAAAGACGGCGGATTTTTTGGCATGGGTCTTGGCGTGATCGATATTAAAAAAGAGAGCAAACAGGGCAAGAGCCAGACTTTCCCCATTGTGTTGAGTTTTAAGGGGGGGTATCAAAGCTACTTTTCAAGTTTCATCGGGCTTAGGGTGTTTGCGGCTTTGGATTTAGCCACTTCTGTGGTTAACTGGGATTTTAACAAACCCCCTAGCAACTCCTTTTACGGCGTGGTTTCAGCGGGCTTAGAACTCCCCATTGAGTTTAGCCTAACCCCCTCTTACCAGCACTTCTTGGGCTTTTATGCAGGCGTGGGCGGAGGGGCGGTGATCTATATGGACAACGACCAATTCCAAATGCGCAACAAGCAAGAGATCAAAACCTTTGGGGTCATCATCCAAGCGGGCGTGGCTTTAACGCTCTTTTCCAAACACCGCATTGAAGTGGGCTTTAAAATTTTGCCGACCAACAAGACCCTTTTAGCCTCTAAGCGCTTTGAAACCTCCCAAATGTTTAATGTGGTGTATCTGTATAAGTTTTAAGGCGGGGGGTGTTAGAATAGAAAGAGTCCCATTTTTGGAGTTATTTTGAGAAAAGCCGCCCTCTTATGCAGTGCAGCCCTCGTGTTGCACGCCATCCCTACAAAGCGCCTCCAAAAAGTCCAAACCACGCAAATTTTGCCCCACGAGGACGCCCCCTTAAGCTGGCAAAGCCCGGGGGTAAAAAACTATCTAGGTAGCCGCACGGTGATCTCGCATAAACAGCTCACACAGCAGGCAAACCAAAGCGTGGAAGAAGCCTTGCAGAATGTCCCCGGGGTGCACATCCGCAACTTCACGGGCACGGGCGCGATGCCTAGTTTTTCTATTCGTGGCTTTGGGGGGGGTAGCCCGGGGCACAGCAACACGGGGTTAGTTTTGGTCAATGGCATCCCCATTTATGTCGCCCCCTATGCGCTCATTGGAGTTTCCATTTTCCCCGTAACTTTCCAATCCGTGGATCGCATCAGTGTAACCAAAGGGGGGGAGAGCGTGCGCTATGGGCCTAATGCCTTTGGGGGGGTGATTAACATCATCACAAAGCCCATCCCCGCCAAGTGGAGCAACCAAATCACTGAGCGCACCACCTTTTGGGGACGCTCCAATGGGGGGTTCATCACTTCTAGCAGCGGTCCGGCAAATAAGAGTCTTGGCAATAACTTTTTATACAACACCTATTTAAAAACGGGGGGCATGTTTAATAAGTATGTCGGCGTGCAAGCACAGGCAAACTACATCACCGGGCAGGGTTTTCGCTACAACAGCCCCACGACCATCCAAAATTACATGTTTGATGGGATTTACCAAATCAACGAGAGCAATAAAATCACCGCCTATTACCAATACTATAAATTTTTCCTAACCGACCCCGGCTCTCTTGCCCCTAGTGCCTACGATTCTAACCGCTTTCAAAACAACCGCCCCCACAACACTAAGAGCGGAGACGCAAATCGCTGGGGCGTGGTGTATAAAAACTTCTTTGGAGACGAATCGAAAATCGGTGGCGATTTCACGCTCACTTACTATGGCCATGCCATGAGTAGAGATTTCCAATTTGACTCCAACTACCTTAATGTCAACACCAACCCCTCTAGGGGGCTGGTTTACACCAACGATAACTACCCCGGCTTTTTCATCGTCAATCACGCCCGCCACTTTCTCTTAAACGCCTTTGAGCCGAATTTAAACCTACACATCGCCTCCAAGCACCTAACCCAACACCTAAACTTCGGCTTGCGCTTCATGACCAACGACATTGTCATGGCGCCCATGCAATCCACTTGCAAGACTTTAATTAGTGGTAAGTGCCAAATGCCCCAAGCCACACCGCTATTAAAATCTAGCCAAGACATGGATAACAACTACACCGCCCTTTATTTGAGCGACAAATTAGAGTTTTTCAAGGGCAAGTTTGTGCTCACCCCGGGCCTGCGTTACACCTTTTTAAATTATGATCGTAAAGTCCCTATCAAGCCTGATTACACACGCTTGCAAACCCTAAAAACCCACCTAAGCGAGTGGAGCCCGGCGCTAAACATCGGCTACAAGCCCCTAGAGGGCTTGCTCTTTTATGGTAACTACCGCAGAAGCTTCATCCCCCCGCAAAATCGCATGATTGCCTTGTATTCAAGCAATTACAACCAACTTTTTGACGAAATGGAATTTGGCGGTCGCTACAGCTATAAAGATAAACTCAGTTTCAACGCCAACTACTTTTTAATCTTTGCCAAAAATTATTACTCAGGTGGCTATAGCCCGGGGCCCGTGAATGCTAGAAGCCAAGGCGTGGAGCTAGAGCTTTACTACTCCCCTATTAGGGGGCTAAATTTGCATGTGGCTTACACTTATATTAATGCCGTGGTTACCAACAACGCCCTAGATGAAACCAAATGGTTTGAGGGCATCGTGAGTCACCCCTTTAACATCAAGGGCAAGCAACTGCCCTATGTAAGCCCGCACCAATTCATCTTAGGGGCGACCTACACCTATAAATACACTACGATAGGGCTTTCTAGCTACTTTTACAGCCGTGCTTTTTCATCTATGCTCAATCAAGCCCGCTCCCAAACGGCGTGCTTTCCCTTAAGTGGGGCTAAAACGGGGGGCGTGAGCTATGGCTGTAACAGCGTGGGGTTACTGCCGTGGTATTGGGTGTGGAACATCCAAATTAGCCAAGTTTTTTGGAAAAGCGGACGGCATAGGATTGTAGGTAGTTTGCAAGTGAACAATATTTTTGACATGAAATACTACTTTCGGGGCATTGGCACTAGCCCCACGGGCAGACAGCCCGCCCCCGGTCGCTCGGTTACGGCGTATTTGAGCTACGAGTTTTAAAGCGCAACGAATGTGCGCAAAATCAGCTATAATAAACAAAAATTCTAAAGGTTTTCATGTGTCTAATGTGTTTGAAAAAATCATCGCAGGAGAAATTCCTTGTCAAAAAGTCCTAGAAAACCCCCACTTCTTAGCTTTCCACGACATCAACCCCAAAGCCCCCGTTCATGTGCTGGTGATCCCCAAAACTTGCGTGAAGGATTTTAACGCCGCTAGCCCCGAGCTATTAGCGCAAATGGGTGGCTTTATCTTAGAGGTCGTGGAGAAACTAGGGATTAAGGAGAGTGGCTATCGGCTCATCACCAATGTCGGCAGCGATGGGGGGCAAGAAGTCCCCCATTTGCACTTCCATATTCTAGGCGGCACAAAACTCGCATGGCCAAAACTCTCTTAGACAGACAACAAGATAAATTTTTAGAGGGCATTTTTGCCCCCCTTTTGCCTGAAGTGAGTAAACAAGAGCAACTAGAGCATATCCGCCAAAGCGTGGTGCTCAAAAGTGGGGTGCGCTACTTTGACTGGACGGCATCAGGGCTAGCTTCAACCCTCATAGAAAAGCGCGTTGCTAAACTCTTACCCTTTTATGCCAACGCCCACTCTGGGGTGTCTAAGCACGCCCACTTAATGGATTTGGTCTATTTGCATTGCAAGGATAATATCCGTAAATTCTTGGGGCTAAATGAGGATTTTTTGGTGCTGAGTGCTGGCTTTGGGGCGAGTTACGCCATTAAACGGCTGCAAGAGATTTTAGGCATCTACTTGCCCCCCAAGAGCCGCCAAAGGCTAGGCGAGCTGCAAGGGCTAAACTTGCCTAAAGTCATCGTGGGGCCCTATGAACACCACTCTAATGAAGTGAGTTGGCGCGAGGGGCTTTGCGAAGTGGTGCGGGTTAAGCTCGATGAGATGGGGCTATTTTGCCTTAAAGACTTTGCTAAACTCTTAGAAACACACCCTAAAGATCGCCCCTTGATTGTGTCTGTAGGTGCGGCTTCTAATGTAACGGGTCTCATTGTGCCCTATGTTGAGATTGCCAAACTTTGCAAAAAACACAACGCCCTTTTAGCCTTTGATTTGGCCGCTTTTGCCCCCCACGATAACTTAACCTCCGTGCCTTTGGACGCTTGCTTTGTGGCGGCGCATAAATTCTTAGGGGGGGTGGGCAGCTGTGGGCTTTTGGCACTCAAAAAATCGCTCATCGACACCACTTTACCCCCCAGCTTTAGTGGCGGGGGCGTGGTGTCCTATGTGAGCCGCAGCGCCCACGAATACATCACAGATGCGCACTTGCGCGAAGAAGTGGGCACTTATGCGCTCATCCCCCTTTTAAGGGCGGCTTTAGCCTTACAATTAAGAAACGAGCTAGGCACAAGTTACATTAGCCGTAGAGAGAGCATGCTCACTAAAGTCTTCATGCAAGGCTTGCAAGACATCCCCGCTTTAAACATTTACGGCTCTTTGCAGGCCAAGAGGGTGGGCAATGTGGCGTTTAACGCAAGTGGGGTTTCTTGCTACGACTTAGCCCCCTTCTTAGCTACAGCTATGGCATTGAAACACGGGCGGGTTGCTCGTGTGCCGGACCTTACGGACACGATTTGCTAGGCTTGCAAGATAGCCGCTTTTATGCGCTTAAAGCCAAAGGACAAGCTCCGGGGTGGCTACGCGTGAGTTTGCACTACACCCACAGCCTTGAAGACATAGACCATCTCTTAGACAGACTCCAAAAGGCGGTGAAAACTTTGCGTGGAGGTTGAAGATGGACAAACAACCCGAGAAAACTTGGATTGAGTTAGACGAATTTGTCGCCGTGTCTAAACTGCCTAAAGAGCGGGTGTTGGCACTCATACAAGACAAGAGCCTTGAGAGCAAGCATGATGCCCAGAAAATTTGGGTAGATCTACACAGCGCAGCACAAATTTTAGCCAAAAGGGGGGGTAGTAAAAGCCTCGTGGCGGCTAAGGCAGGCTATCCCACTTTGCTAGAAAACACCCCAACAGACCCTATCTATGTGGAAAAGACCATCAACACCATTTTAAATTTGCACGATAAGGTCGTGGGGGCAAAAGATGAAACCATCGCCGCCTACAAAAACGAAAACACCCTACTCAAAGAAGCCCTGATCTCCATGCAAGAAATCTATGATGAAGACAAAAAGACCATCGCCCTATTGCAAGAGGAGTTAGATAGAGTGCGTGAGGAGGTGGAGTTTATGAAGCGCAAATACCGCCTAATGTGGGGCAAGGTGACGGACATGGGGAATTTAAAGTAACTAGGGGATTTTACTTAAGAGTTGCCCAAGTTTGGCGTTTAAGTCGGCGATTTCTTGGATTTTGCTTAAGTGGAGTTTAAAAAGGTCGATGGGGGCGATCTCTTTATTGTGGAAACTCTCTTTGATCTCTGCCTTTGTTTGGGCGTTGAAACGCTCGTTTAGGGTGATTTTATAGCGTTTGCCCCCAATGCTCACTTCAACCAGCTCAACAGAGTTCATCTTTCTTAAGAATCTTTAGTGATGATCTCGTAAATGTCTTGTATGCGCTTGTCTTTGGCGGCGATTTCTTCATAAAGACTTGCAATTTGGCGGTCGCGTTCCTCATTTTGGGTTGCGAGCGTGGCGTTCTCAAGCCGTAGGCTCTTGTTCTCGTCTTCTAAAAGCGTCAAGCGCAAAATCAACTCTTCGACTTTTTCTTGCAGTTTGTCTAAAATCTCAGCCCCCATGCGCATCCTTGAAACAAAATTAAAATGTCCATTATAGCAAAGTTTAAATGTCTTGCGGGTCAATGTCTATTTTAAACACCCCCTTGGCGTGCTCTTGCAAATGGCTTAACACAAGGTGTAACTCTTTGGTGGAAGTGGCACTTAAGAGGATTTGCAAACGCTCTTGCCCGGCAATTTTGGCAATGCGCGCCTGCCCTGCGCCCAAAACCTCCACGCCCTTGTTTTGCTCTAAGAGCGGTTTTAAAATGTCTAGCCCCGCTTGCATGTGCGCTGTGGCGCTTGCTAGCTCCTTGGCCCTAAACTCAATGTGCGCCAAACGCCTAAGCGGGGGAAAGCAAGGGGCGCGCATTTGCAACTCTTCTTTTAAAAAGTCTTCAAAATCTGCGGTGTAGCGTTGTAAAAAAGAGGCGTTGAGGCTTTGGATCAACACCCGCCCCTTTTCTTTGCGCCCACTGCGCCCGGCAATTTGGTGCATTAAGGCGACTCCCTCTTCATAACTGCGGTAACTCCCATTGTTTAACACCTCATCCAAGCCCAAAACCACCGCCAAGCTCACCCTGTGGTAGTCATGCCCTTTGGCGAGCATTTGCGTGCCGATTAAAATATCTATTTGGTGGGTGTTGAAGTTGTCTAAAATGCGCTGTATTTGCTTGTTCGTGTGGGTGTGGTCCTTATCTAGCAGTCCAATGCGAGCACGGGGTAAAAGTTGCTCTAACTCGCTTTTTAATTGCTGTGTGCCGATGCGTTTGCCCGCTAGGCTGTCTTGCTTACAAGTGGGGCAGATTTTGGGGATTTGCTCTTCATGCTGGCAGTAGTGGCAGCGCATGCACTTGTCCTTAAGGTGTAAACTCATATTTACACTACAAAAGGGGCAGCGCACGCCCCCCCCACAGCTAAGGCAAATGAGCTTTTTAAACGAAGCTCTTGTGGGCAAAAATATAATGCTTTGTTGTTGTGCTTGCAAACTTTGGGCTAAATGGTTTAATAAAAGCGGAGTGAGGGCGGTTTTGCTTTCTTCAAAGATGATTTCTTGGGGGTTTTCAAAGTAACGCCCCCTTAGCCGCACAAGGCTGTGGTTTTCTTTGGCTCTATAATACGAGCGTAAATGTGGGGTTGCCGAGCCTAAAATGACTTGAATGGGCAGTTTGCTGGCTAAATACAAGGCACAATCTCTAGCGTTGTAATAAGGGGCAAGGCTAGCCTTATAAGCTTGATCGTGCTCTTCATCCACGAGCACTAGCCCCAAATTGGGCATGGGTAAAAACAAGGCACTTCTTGTGCCGACTATGATTTTAGTTTGTCCGCTAGCAATGTGTGCTAGGGTTTGCTTTCTCTCTAGGGGGCTTAACTTGCTATGCCACAGCCCCACTTGTGCGCCAAAGAGCGTTAAAAGCAGCCGTTTGGTTTGTGAAGTGAGCCCAATTTCAGGCACGAGCACCACCACGCTTTGGTTATTTTGCAACTTCTCTAAAATCAAATGGCTGTAAATGTGCGTCTTGCCGCTGCCCGTGTCCCCAAAGAGCAGGGCACTTTTTAAGGTTTTTAGAGCATTTAGAGCTTGCTCTTGGGCTGGGCTTAGGGGGCTTAAATTGGGGCTTACTTGGGGAGGGGTTAGTGGCTTTTGGCTTTTGCTAAAGGGGGTAAAAAGCGTGGCAGCTAAAGAGGGTGTGGAGCAGTAATAAGTGGCGATGAACTCTAGTAGCAGCATTTGGGGGACATTAAGATAAAAGTCAGTGGGGCTTGCCTCTTTACACGCAAAGCTAGGTTTCTCACATTCGCTTAACACCACGCCCCTGCAAGCGCGCCCATTTAAGGGGACTTGCACCAAGTCGCCCACTTGTAAGGGGCTTTGGCTTTGATAAATTAAAGGCTTTAACTTGTGTTTTAGCACCGCCACGCTGTAATGCTTTAACATAAAAATCCTTCTCTTTTTTAGCTATGATAGAGCCTTGATTTTAGCAAAAGCGAGTAAAATGGACTTTATCCTACAAGCCCCCTACAAACCAAGTTTAGAGCAAGAAAAAGCGGTTAATCAGCTAGTCCAAGGCGTTAAGCAAGGGGCGGCTTACCAAACCTTGCTAGGTGTTACAGGTAGCGGCAAAACCTTTAGCATGGCTCAACTCATTGCTAAATTGCAAATGCCGACTTTAGTCATGTCGCACAACAAAACCCTTTGCGCCCAGCTTTACAGCGAGTTTAAGGGCTTTTTCCCTAAAAACCATGTGGAGTATTTTATCTCTTACTTTGACTACTACCAGCCCGAGTCCTATATCCCAAGAAGGGATTTATTCATTGAAAAAGATAGTGCCATTAACGAAGATTTGGAGCGGCTGCGGCTTAGTGCCATCACTTCGCTGCTAGGCTATGACGATGTCATTGTCGTGGCAAGCGTGTCGGCGAACTATGGCTTTGGCGATCCTATGGAGTATTTAAGCATGCTCACAAAATTAGAAGTGGGGCAAAGCTTGCCCTACACAGAGTTTTTAAGAAAACTCATAGACATGGGCTATGAGCGACAAGAAATCCTAGAGCGGGGCAGGTTTAGAGTGGTGGGCGAGAGTGTGGATATTTTCCCTGCCTACAATGACAGCAACTTTATCCGTGTGGAGTTTTTTGGCGATGAGATCGAACGCATTTATAGCTTTGACGCACTAGAGAATAAACCCCTTAAAGCCCTAGAGAGTTATGTGCTTTATGCCGCCAATGCCTTCATTGTGAGCCAAAGCCGCCTAAAGAGTGCCCTAAATAGCATTGAGACCGAGTTAGCCGACAGGCTTAAATTCTTTAAGGAGCACAACAAGCCCCTAGAGTATGAACGCCTTAAAACCCGCACAGAGTTTGATTTAGAAATGATGGCGGCCACGGGCATTTGTAAGGGGATTGAAAACTACTCACGGCATTTCACCGACAAAAAGGCGGGCGACACGCCCTACACCCTGCTAGACTACTTCGCCCAAAAAAAACGCCCCTTTTTAGTCATCGTGGACGAATCGCATGTGAGTTTGCCTCAATTTAAGGGCATGTATGCGGGCGATCACAGCCGTAAGCAAGTGTTAGTGGATTATGGCTTTAGGCTGCCCTCCGCCTTAGACAACCGCCCCCTAAAGTATGAAGAGTTTATCAAAAAGCCCCCCCATTTTCTCTTTGTCTCCGCCACCCCAAACCCCCTAGAATTAGAGCTTTCAAGGGGGCACATTGCCGAGCAAATCGTGCGTCCCACAGGGCTACTAGACCCCGAGTATGAGATCCGCCCCACCCAAAACCAAGTGCAGGATTTATACAGCACGATTAAAGAAGTCGTGGCGCGCAAAGAGCGGGTGCTGGTAACGACTTTGACGAAAAAAATGGCTGAAGAGCTGTGTAAGCACTATTTAGAGGGGGGCTTAAAGGTGCAATACTTACACAGCGACATCGATGCGATTGAGCGCAACCACTTAATCCGCTCATTCCGCTTAGGCGAGTTTGACATTTTGATCGGCATTAACCTGCTTAGAGAGGGGCTAGACTTGCCCGAAGTGTCCTTAGTCGCCATTTTAGACGCAGACAAAGAGGGGTTTTTAAGAAGCACCACCGCTTTAATCCAAACAATGGGGAGGGTCGCACGACACATTAATGGGCGGGTGATTTTTTACGCCGATAAAATCACGGCGAGCATGCAAGAGGCGATGGCGACCACGGATAAAAGGCGCGCGATCCAAATCGCTTTCAATAAAGCCCACAACATCACCCCCAAAAGCACTCAACGCCCCCTAGAGGATGAGCTCAAAGACTACACCCCTCCTAAGCCCAAATCCACAGACAAAATGCCCAAGAGAGAAAAAGAGCAGTTGATTAAAAAGCTACGCGCCCAAATGCAAGAGCGGGCACGGGTGTTAGACTTTGAGGCGGCGGCGAAACTAAGAGATGAGATCGCCAAACTTAGGGGGCTTTAGTGGATTTTCACAGCTTTGCCCCTTTTATGCACGAGTGGCTCTATGGCAAGGGGGGCTACTACCGCCACGCCCTCATTGGCACTAGTGGGGACTTTTACACTTCTGTGAGCACAAGCAGCTTTTTAGGCGGGTCGTTGGCGTTTTATCTCTTGCAGCTGCTTGAAAAAGGGGAGTTAGAGTTGCCCTTAAGCGTGGTGGAAATTGGGGCGGGCTCGGGGCGTTTAATGGCGGATTTAGTGCGCTTTTTAAAGGATTTGAGTGTGGGGGTGTTTGGGAGCGTGCGTTTTGTGTGCGTGGAGCCACTGGGCGAACTAGCCACATTGCAAAAAGAGCGTTTAGCCAAAGAGGGCATACAAGTAGAACACATAAAGAGCGTAGTAGGCTTAAGGGGGCTTAATAATGCCTTTTTATATTGCAATGAACTTTGGGACAGCTTTGCGTGTGAATTGGTGCAGGAGGGGCAGATTTTAAGCGTTAAGGATTTTAAACCCGTGTGGCGCAATTTGGAGGAGAGCGAATTAAAACGCCTTGAGGGTTTTTACCCTGTTGGGGGCTGTGTGCCCTTTGCTTGGGGGGAGTTTATAGCGCATTTATACCAAAGTTTAGAAGGGGCAAAGTGGTATTTTATAAGCCTTGATTACGGGCAGTATGGGTTTGAACCTATCAGCTTTCGGGGCTACAAGGCGCACCAAGTTTTAGGGCTAGAGGACATTTTAAGCGATTTAAAGGGGTTATATCAGCAATGCGATCTCACTTATGACATAGATTTTAAGCTGTTAGAAAGTCTATTCCAAGCACAAGGGGCGCGCTCCATATTTTACGGCACGCAATGCGCCACACTTTTAAAAATGGGCTTTGTAGAGCTGTTAAACTTATTCGCTAAGAGTGTGCCCTATGCCACTTACCAAAAAGAGGCCTTGAAAGCCCACGCCTTGATTAGCCCCGAAGGTCTAGGCGAAAAGTTTAAGGGGCTAATTGTGTCAAACCCTTGAGGTTTGCTAAGCCTTTTTAAATAAAATCAATTCGTACGAGGTTTTGGTGATTTGCTTGGTTTCGGGTTTGTTTTGGGCGTTTTGTTGCATGTGGGCTTGGAGTTGCTCGTTTAAGCGATCTAGCTCATCAAGCCTCTCTTTGAGGCGCAAGATAATATCCACGCCCGCTAAATTCACGCCCATATCCCTAGTCAGGCGCAAAATGGTTTTGATTTTATCTAAATCCCTTTGCGAATAGAGGCGCATCTTGCCCCCCGTGCGCTTGGGCTCGACCAGCCCTTCTTTTTCGTATTGGCGCAGGGTCTGCGGGTGCACGCCTAGGATTTTTGCCACCACGCTGATCAAATAAAGGGGTGCATCGTAATCCACCATCGCACCCTCCTTAAGGCAACTGCTCTTGCAGAGTTTGCTTGAAGGGCGCGCTGAGGGTGTCCGTGTGGGGCAAAATGACATTTGCCAAGAGGTATAAATCCCCCACGCCCCCCGTTTTGCGGTTTTTCACCCCCAGTTCTTTTAGGCGGAACTTCTGGGCGTTCTTGGTGTTGGGCGGGATTTTTAAGGCGACTTCTTTATACAGCGTCTCCACCTGCACCCGCCCGCCAAAGAGGGCAGTTTTCAAGGGCAAATCAAAGCTTTTATACAAGTCATCGCCCTTTTGGGTATAAACATTATCTTCAAGCACCCGCACTTTTAAGAGCACATCGCCCACCATCCCCCCCTGCCTGCGCCCGCGCCCCTTGGCTCTTAGCACCTCGCCCTCGCGCACACCGGCCGGGATTTTAATCTCAAAGCTATCATGGCTTAATTGCACCCGTCTTTTGCCCCCCAAAACGGCTTCTTGCAAAGTGATTTGGATTTCCACGGATAAATCCAAATCAGGGGCAAAGCCAAAGCCATTAAACCCACCCATGCCCCCATGTTGGAATAAGCCCCCCACCCATGAAGTCGCTCTTAAAGCCCCCCGCCCAAAGATAGAGGCTAAAATGTCGTCCAAACTCGCCCCCGTCCTTGCGAACGGGCGAAGTCGCTAAAGTTCTGCCCGCCAAACATAGTTGTCCCCGAATTGGTCGTATTGCGCCCGTTTTTGCGGGTCATTTAGGATTTCATAGGCGGCGTTGATCTCTTTAAACTTCTCTTCGGCCTCTTTACCCTTGTTGAGGTCGGGGTGGTATTTTCTAGCGAGCCTGCGGTAGGATTTTTTGATCTCCTCTTGACTTGCCCCCTCGGCGACTTCTAAAGTGCTGTATAAACTCTTGTTCATAAACGCTCCATTAATAAAGTAAAGCCCATTATAGCATAAAACTTTAGTCTTTATCTATCAATCTTATTTATAGTCTCTTAAAAATTCTTTGTAGGCGTCTTGGCGCAATTTACAAGAAGGGCACGCCCCACAGCCATAGCCATAGGCGTGGCGCACTCCCCTAACCCCCTCATAGCAGGTGTGCGTGTGCTCTAAAATGAGCTCTAGTCCGCCTAAATCTTGGGCTAGGGCAAACTCTTGGGCTTTACCCATCGCCATAAAGGGGGCTAAAAAGCTAATGCCCTCTGGCGTGCCAAATGCCCCCAAGTTTAAAGAAGTTTGCAAGCTGTCTATAAACTCTTTACGGCAGTCAAAGTAACCGCTGTAATCTTCTTGAGACACCCCCACGAGCACAAAATCCGCCCCTAAGTTGAAAGCATAAGCGTGGGCGAGGGTGAAAAATAGGGCATTCCTGTCGGGCACAAAGGAGGCGGGCAGATTTGGGTTTTTGGGGTGGGGGGCGTTGGAGCTTTGCGGATTGCTTGCAAACAGAGCGGAGAGGGTGATTTCTTGTAAAAAGTGTAAATCCAGGATTTTTAAGGGCAAGTCTAGCAATTTGGCAATTTTTTGGGCTTGCTTGAGCTCTATGGCGTGCTTTTGGGCGTAGTTAAAGGCGAGTAAATGGGTTTGTTTAAAAGCTTTTTTGGCCCACAGGGCTAAAGTGGTGCTATCTTGCCCCCCGCTAAAGCAGAGGACACAGGAGGCATGGTAGATTTTCTCTAACATAGGCGTTCTTTTTGTTAAAATACCGCCCATTATAGCAAAAGGCTTAGCGTGCTTTGGGACACAAATTACCATTTTAACCTACCCCCCCCCATTTTGCGCCTTTTAGAAATCCTAGAGGCGGGGGGATTTGAGGCGGTGGTGGTGGGGGGCTGTGTGCGTGATTATCTCTTAGGGCGCACCCCCAAAGATTGCGATCTAGCCACAAACGCCACACCACAAGAGCTAGCCCCCCTTTTAAAGGCGCATAAAATCCCCACAATCCCCCTAGGCCTAGCCTTTGGCACTCTGGGTGCACGCTTTGGCAAACAAGTTTTTGAAATCACCACTTATAGAGAGGAGAGCGGATACACGGATCATCGCCACCCTAAAGTACATTTTAACGCCACACTAGAAACCGACTTAAAAAGGCGGGATTTTACCATCAACGCCCTAGCTTGCCACCCACAAAAGGGGCTGCTAGACTTGCATGGGGGGCTAGCGGATTTAAGAGCCAAGCGTTTAAGGTTCGTGGGCGTGGCGGTTGATAGGGTGAATGAAGACGCTTTGCGGATTTTACGGGCGTTGCGTTTTGCTAGCGTGTTGGGCTTTAAGCTAGAGCCCAAAAGCGCACAAGCCGTGCTAGAGCACGCCCCCTTGTTAAAATACATTAGCAAAGAGCGCATTTTTGCCGAGCTGTGTAAAATTTTAATGGGCGCACAGGCGGGAGCAGTGTGTGCCACTTATGTAGGCGTGCTAGAGGGCGTGCTAAACACCCCCCTAAACCCCACGCTTTTAAGCCCCTTAAGCCAAATGCCCCCAAATTTAACTACTCGCTTTTTAGGTCTGCTCTTTGCTTGTGAGACCCCCTTTAAGAGTTTGGCAGAGTTAAAGCCCCCTAAAAAGCTCATCAAAAACATAGAAAGACTTTTGCCTTGCACCCACCAAAGCCCCCCACTCTCTAAAATTTGGCTCAAAACACAAATGCAGATTTTAAGCCTTAGCCAAGTGCGGGCGTGGCTAGGTTGGCTTAAAGCCTATGAGCCGTCTAAATGGGCGGTGTTGAGGACACATTTTAAGCAAATTGGGGCACAAAGGGAGGTTTATACGCTTGGCTTTTTGGCGATCAATGGGCGCAGTTTAAAGGGCGTGGGGTTGAAAAAGGCAGAGATTGGGGCGTGCTTGCAAGCGTGCTTAAAAGAAGTGATACACCAGAGGCTAGAAAACACCCCCTCCGCTCTGTCGAAATTTGCCAGAGCGTGGGCGCAAAACTTAAGAGAACATGCGTTAAAATAGGGTTTATGGTGAAATTGAATTTTGAGAGATTGTTATTTTTAGCCCCCCTAGCCGGTTATACGGATTTACCCTTTAGAAGTGTGGTGAAACGCTTTGGTGTGGATGTAACGGTGAGCGAAATGGTGAGCAGCCACGCTTTGGTGCACGCCTATCACAAAACCGCCAGAATGCTAGAAAAATCGCCCGAGGAACAGCCCTTTAGCGTGCAAATCGCCGGCTCTAAAAGCGAAGTGGTGGAGCAGGCTGTAGAGAAGATCAACGCCCTTGAGGGCATTGACATCATAGACTTTAATTGCGGTTGCCCTGCCCCTAAAGTGGCAAACCATGGCAATGGGAGCGGGCTTTTAAAGGATTTAAACCACTTGGTGAAACTCTTGCGCCTCATTAAAGAAAAGAGCCACAAGCCTTATAGCAGTGTGAAAGTGCGCCTAGGTTTTGAGAGCAAAATCCCGCTTGAAATCGCCCACGCCCTAAACGATGCGCCCGTGGATTTTGTGGTGGTGCACGCGAGGACGAGAGCGGATCGCTACAAAAAAGAGCGCATAGATTACGAGAGCGTGCGTTTAATGCGCCAAGTGTTAAACAAGCCCTTGATCGCCAATGGCGAGATCGACAGCCCCAAAAAGGCAAAAGAGGTGCTCGCCTACACGGGGGCAAATGGGGTGATGATCGGGCGTTCAAGCCTAACCCAGCCGTGGATTTTTTGGCAAATTAAAAACGACACTGAGGACTTGCCCGCCGTGCTAAAAAAGGATTTGGTTTTGGAGCATTTTGACAAAATGGTCGCCTTTTATGGGGATCGGGGGGTTGTGATGTTTCGCAAAAACCTACACGCCTACGCCAAGGGGCATGCCAATGCCAGCACCTTTAAAATGGCGGTCAATAACATGAAAGAACCTACAGAGGCGCGGGCGCAAATTGAAGAGTTTTTTAGCTCCCCCACGCCCCTAAACCCCCTGCCCCAAATTGTAACCCTGAATCACCAAAGCGTTTGATGTTAAAACGATTACTCTTAGCGGGGCTAGTTTTGCACCCTTTGGGGGCGGTGAAAAACCATGTCTTTACGGGCGTGCGCTTTGGCATGGCACAAAACTTTAAAAGCACCTTTAGCAACCAAGTGAGTATGAATAACCCCAGCACTTTGCCTGATAATGCTAGCGTCTATGCCTGTCCCGACAACCTTTGTAAAAACAATGAAATTGAGGGGTTTTATAAACCTAGTGGTAATAAGAGCGCAAATTTTGCCTTTACTTACACTTTGGGCGATGAACTGTTTTTTGATAAATTCGGCATTAGTGGCTTGCGTGTCTATGGGGATATTGAATACGCCAATGCCAACTTAGGGCATCGCTACAAAGTGCAGAATAAGGGCGGATTAAATTACAACCCCGCCAACATTAAAGCCATTGACCCCAACACGGGGCAAGTGATCCCCATTGCTACTACTAACAAAAACGGGCAAGTAACTTACACTACCCCACAAGGTTACAGCTCCCCTTGTGCGGCTCTCACCGCCACAAATCCGCTAGGGCTCTGTCCCACGCCCACGCCCCAAGAAGTCTTACTCACACGCCCCGCCCATATGGTAACTTTGGGCTTAAATGTGGATTTTTTCTTAAACATCCCCATTGACATTTGGCTACGAAAAAAACACCCTAAAATGATGTTCTTTAAAATGGGGGTTTTTGTGGGCGGGGGCGTGGAGTATGCCATGCTGTGGAGCGACAATTTCAACAACGAGGCTTTAAGTGCCTTAGGTGGTAATTCTCTTAGCAAGGGGCATATTGATAAAACCCGCTTTTTTGCTGCCGGCAATGGCTTTTATGTGAATGTGGGCTACCAGCTCTACTTAGGGCAACACAACCGCTTTAACTTGGGCTGGAAATTGCCCTACTACTCCATCAGTGCCCACAACTGGTACAACTACGGCAACACCAACCCGGGAACACAGCAAACCATCAAACAAACCCTTGCCATCACCCGCCAAAGCCAATTTTATGTGGGTTATGCGTATCTGTTCTAGACTTTTTAGTGCTATGCCTTACATAGTCTAGTTTTACTTGCGGAGCCTAGTTCTTCTGCTAATTCTCCATTTAATTTTAAAAGAGTACTTGCACTAGTCAAATCCCCCTATTATGCAGCTTGCCACTACATTGTCTTACGCACTCAATACAGCCTAGGGAGAGTTCAAGATCCCCACCTGTTACCCATAACCAAGGGTAAAACCAAACCATTAAATTTTTCAATGTGTGTAACCCACTGGGACAACTTTACCCTCTTGTGTTGGGCACTTGGAGCGTACAATGCGCGCCGCATCTAACTCTCTAATGGCTTGTTTGATGTCCTTTAAAAAGAGCGACATTTGCTCCATGCTCTGATCCGCCCTAACGACAATACGCATCACCGACACCTCTTGCAAATTTGCAGGGAGTGTATAGGCAGGGACTTGCCAACCATTGAAGCGCAGATGATCAGCCAGATCGTAAAGATCCCATTGTTTTTCCTCTTTAGCTTTAGCACTCATAGCCCAACAAATAATGGGAATATTTTGCCCCTCATTGATCATGTCAAAAAGTCCCAAGGATTTAATGCCCTTTGCTAAAAACAACCCCACATCACGGGTTTTTGCATGCACGGCTTTATACCCCTCAAAGCCCCAGCGCACAAAGCAATAATATTGTGCCCAGATTTGCGAACCCGATCGGGAAAAATTGATTTGGAAAGTCGGTTCAAAATCCCCTAGATACGCCACTTTAAAGATCAATTCCTCAGGCAAGAACTCTTTATCCCGCCATATCACCCAACCAATCCCCGGATAAATCAAACCGTATTTATGCCCTGAAGTAGAAATAGACACGACATTTTTTAAGCGAAAATCCCAAGCCAAATCAGGGTTGACAAAGGGTAGATAAAGCCCACCTGAAGCCGCATCGACATGGATAGGCACGCTAATTTTTGCGCTTTGGTTGTAGGCACTAAGGTGTTTGTCTAAAGTAACGATGTCGTCAAACATCCCTGTATAGGTGATGCCCATGATGGGCACAATGCCTATGGTGTAATCATCGCAAAGCTCGATGGCCTTTTTTGGATCCAAGGTGAGGTTGTTTCGATCGGTCATGGGGATCTCACGCAATTCAATGTCCCAATAAACGCAAAACTTTTTCCACACTACTTGATAGCCCGAGCCCACAATAAGATTAGGCTTTTTCTTTGCGGTGTCTATGCCTAGCTCTTGAGCACGCTTGCGCCAGCGAAACTTCATAGCCATACCACCTAGCATACAAGCCTCTGAAGAACCCACGGTGGAAGTGCCCATGTAATCCTCTTTAGGGTCGGCGTTCCAAAGATTGGCAATGATATTGACGCACCGCTTTTCTATCTCTGTGGTTTGCGGATATTCGGATTTATCGATGGCATTAGTCGCCATAGAATCGAGCATGATCTTTCTGGCTTCCTCTTCCATGTAGGTTTGCACGAAAGTACAAAGATTGTAGCGGGGGTTACCATCGTGCATCATTTCGTCTGCCACCAATTGATAGGCGATGCGTGGATCCATCATTTTTTGCCCTATCTTGTCACGGGGCAACAAGACATCGCTTTCTAGACTCCCAAAAATAGGTGTGGACGAATTGTCAGCCTTGAAGACAAATTTTTCCTCATCCCTTTCAATGTGGCTTTTTTTGTGTAGCATAAAAACCTCCTCAAAGTTAAGATTGTGTTAACTAAACTAAATGGGCGCTAGTGTTGCCTAACTTGCTTTAAAACATGCTTTGGGTTTGGGGATTATTTTGCATTTTTTAGAAAATTTAACTTCTTAAACCACACACGATTGGATAGTTTTTAGTAGGTAATTGCTAGATTATTGTGTGGATATAGGTGTGTAGCTTTGACATGACTTGTAAATATTCTTACTCTCTCTAATGCACACACTGAAATTCATTAGAGTTTGCAGTATTTCATTACGGGGATGCCATTATCGCCCCCAATTCCTGCAGCACCGCGGATATGGATGCCGTGGACATTAAGGTGCGCATTTAATAAAAGTGGTTATAAGACACTAATTCTAAAAAATAAAGCATGTGGCTTAGAAAGGCTTCAAAATCCAAAGGGATTTGGCTAAACTAAAGACATTTGTTTAGAGGAATGCCCATGCGGCGGTTTCAAGTGTTGCGTCTAGTCTATCTTTGGGGGCTTACACTCTTGCCTTTATGTGCTGAAAATAAGGGTTGGTATTTGAGTTTTGGTCCGCAATTTAGCCTAGTAAGAAGTAATGCACTTGTATCGCAAAACATGGATTTTATTGTGATCAAGGATCAAAGAAGGCTACAAGATAGCATAGCCCCTATGGGTGGGGGCAATGTGCGCTTGGGATTTAAACATTTCTTTGGGCAAAATAAGCAAATCGGACTGCGTTATTATTTTAATTTTGGGGGCAATGGGGGAGCGTGGGTTTCGCAATTTGTCTATGGCTTGGGGGCGGATGTCATGCTGAATTTTATAGAGAGAAAATGGAGAGGGCGGGATTTTACCTTCGGGGGGTTTGTGGGCTTGCTCTTTAGCGTGCAAACTTGGCAAACAGGGGTGGCTTCGGTGTTTCAGGGGGAACTTACGGCGAGTTTAGGTGGAGGTTTTACGCGCAAAGTTTACCCCGTGCAGTTTCAATTACCCTTAAATATTGGCTTGCACTTAAATTTCTCTAAACATCAGGGGTTAGACTTAGGGATCATGATGCCCTTTCTATATTCCCCCCTTGCTCGCTACTCTAAGAACTTTGACCACGATAAAGACAGCGCAACCCTAACCATCCACCGCGATTTTTCGGTGTATCTTAACTACACCTATGCATTTTAGTGGAACAGGTTTTGCTAGGTTGGGATTATATTTTGCCAAAGGAAGTCCATGCGTTACACATTAAAAGCCCCCATTCTCGGGTTTGAGAGAATCATGGAGGTGGAATTAACAAAAATTGATGATCTCTTTAGCCGTGTGAGTAGTGTTGATGGGACCATCAGCATGGTTTTAGCCAACCCCTATAAGCTACGCGAATACAGCTTTAGCATCCCCAAATACATAGAGTTGCTCTTAGAACTCAACGCTAAATCCCATGTAGAAGTGTATTGCGTGGTCGTGGTGCAAAAAAACCTAGAGGACTCGATGGTGAACTTCCTCGCCCCCCTTGTTTTCAACCCCGATAATGGCTACGCCGCCCAAATCGCTCTCTCGATCATGGACTACCCCGACTTTGGCTTTAGAGATACCCTAAAATCCTTCGTGCAAGCTAAAAGCGCTCGTCTAAGCTCTTAAAAGCCCATGTTAGCGATCACTGGGGGAGGCACAGGTGGGCATTTATGCATCGTCCGCTCTTTGGCGCAAGAATTGCAAAATAGGGGGCTAGACTTGCTTTACATTGGCAGCACTTCAGGGCAGGATAAAGCTTGGTTTGAAAACAGCCCTCTTTTCAAACAATGCTTTTTTTTAAACACTACGGGCGTTGTCAACAAGGGGTTTTTTAAAAAAATCCACGCCTTGTATAAGCAACTGCGCTGCACCCAAACCGCTAGAGGTCTTTTAAAAAAACACCACATCAAAGCCTTGATCAGCGTGGGGGGCTTTAGCGCGGGGCCGGGCTCTTTTGCGGGCATTCTCTCCAAAATCCCCCTTTATATCCACGAGCAAAACGCCGTGCAAGGGGCACTAAACAAACTCATCGCCCCCTATGCCAAGTGCATTTTCAGCAGCTTTAAAGGCACAGAGGAGAACCCCAAGCGGATTTACACCCCATACCCCATCCAAAACAGCTTTTTTGAAAGTGCCAGAATCCGCACACAGGTGCAGAGCATTTTATTTTTAGGCGGATCGCAAGGGGCTAGGGCGATCAATGAATTTGCCATTTTATGCGCTAGAAAACTCCTCAAAAGGGGTTTAAAGGTGATCCACCAATGCGGCAAGCTAGACTACGAGCGGGTCGCTAGCGTGTATCAAGGTTTGGGGATTCTAGAGCAAGTCGATCTCTTCGCCTTTGATTTGCAGCTTGTGGAGAAAATGCGCCAAGCGGATATTTGCGTGAGCCGTGCGGGGGCGAGCAGTGTGTGGGAGCTGTGCGCCAACAACTTGCCTACCCTCTTTGTGCCCTACCCCTTCGCCGCCAAAAACCACCAATACTACAACGCCCTAGAGTTCGCCAACGAGGGGCTCGCCCAAATCGTGGAACAGAGCCACCTACACCCCGACCACCTTTTTCACTTCATTGAGTGGCTAGAAACCCCCAAGCAAGGGGGGCTAGAGATCGCCAAAGTGAGCCAGAGCCTACGCCAAAAAGTTTCTAGCGATGGGGCACGCCAAATTGTGGATCGGATTTTAGAACAAATCCAGCCTTAGGCGTAAAAACTTGTCGCCCCCGTGAGCCTAGAGTGGGCGATTAAAATGTCGGCAATGTCCTCATCAAAGAACTCCAACACGCTAAAAAGGGCTAAAAACCCCCCATACAACGCCAAAGCCCACAGTGTGCCCAGCCACGGCCACAGCACAAAAGGCACGAAGATCGACACAATCCACGACTTGGCATTGAGCCATAGAAATTTGTCCTTTGTAGAAATGGCTTGTAAATTTGCTACAGACACGACCAACAAAGGGCACTCCATCAAAACAACCCCATAAACCACGAAGCCAGCGCCGGAGCCTTAAAAAAGAGCATGATTCCTAGCACCACGCCCAAGATTGTAAAGAGAATATCCCGCCAGCGGTCTAAATTACGCCACACATAAAAGGCAATGCCGATAAAAATCAGCATTAAAATGCCCTTGGCCGTGTTGCTTTGCAGTTGCGCCTCAATGGCTTTAAAAAAATTATCCCCCCCATCGGCTTGTAAAAAATCCAAAGCTAAAAAGATCCACAACCACCGCAAGAAAACCCCCTTTGCTAGAGAAATGCCGAGATTTTAGCCCACTTTTTTTAACACGCCCTAAACCGCCCAAAAATCCACCCACAGGCTCTAACACTTGCCACTCATAGCAAATATTTTTAACAAAATGACTTAGTTAAGTTGATACAACTTATATAAACTTTGGCGTTTAAATGCCCTAAAATGGGGGATTTTTTAGCATTATTGTAAAAATATTGCTAATTTTTGCAAAATTTATGCTATACTCCTTGAAAATTTGCGAAAGGAAATACATGGGCGTGAAAAAAGAGTGGCTCTTAGATGCCTTTATCAAAACCTATCTTTACAACCATGCGCCCGTGGGTTCTGAAAGCTTGCGTTTAGCCTTGCAAGCCCAAGCCGTGCAAATCTCCTCTGCGACCATCCGCAACTACTTTAAACGGCTCACCAGCGAGGGGGCGATTTGCCAAAGCCACTCCAGCAGTGGGCGTGTCCCCACGACCCAAGCCCTAAAAGACTATTGGCGTTCTAAACTCACCCTAAGCACCCCCCTAGAAGTGGATTTAGACAAATTACAAAGGGCGAGCGAAAGCTATAGGATTTTTAGCATGGTGGAGCGTTACCAAAAGGCGACCTTGCAGGCGGTGCATAACCACGCTGGGCAGTTTTTGATTTTAGACTTTGGCAACAGCACGCCCGCCCTGCTCGCTTACAACAAAAAACTAGAGGGCTTTATTAAGGATTTGATCGGGCTAGAGTGCAAGGCGATCCAAGAACTTGCCTTATCCGTGTGTGCCACAAGCCTAGCCAAAAAGATCGACCAACTCTATCAAGAAAAACTTTACTTTGGGCTGTGTGTGCTTGGGCAACTCGCCCAAAGCAGGGGGGCGCAAGGGCTTTTTAGGCAAATCTTAGAGGGGAGTTTGCTAAGGGGGCTAAAGCAGGGGCTACACTTTGAAAAGGTCTTGCCCTTGGGGTTTTTGGGTGTGTTTTGCCCCATTAAGCTCAAGGGCGAGCAAACCCGTATGCTCTGTGTGGGAGGGCTAGAGCAGGATTTTGAGGGCTTTTATGGGGCGATTAGGGGGTTATCACTATGAAAGAGGAGAAAATGACAGACACAGCATTAGAAGTGGAAAAATTAAGAGAGCAAGAAGCGGTGGGCGAAACTGAGGCAAACGAGGCAGGCGAAGCGCAAGCCCAGAAAGAGCCACCAATCGACTACCAAGCGAAGTTTAAAGAGGCACAGGATTTATACCTACGCACCCACGCCGACTTTGAAAACGCCAAAAAAAGGCTAGAAAAAGACAAGGCGATGGCACTAGAATACGCCTATGAAAAGATCGCCAACGATTTACTGCCCGTGATCGACACCCTGCACGCCGCCTTGAGTAGTGCTAAGCAAGAGGGCAGCGAGGGCGTGGCTCAAGGCTTGGAGCTCACCTTGCAAAAAATGCACGAGGTGCTCGCAAAGCATGGCATTGAATGCGTAGAGTGTGGGCTGGAGTTTGACCCCAACTTGCATAATGCAATCATGCAAGTGCAAGCAGAGGGGCAAGAGGAGGGGCAGATCGTAGAGGTCTTTCAAAAGGGCTACAAGTATAAAGAACGCTTGTTACGCCCCGCAATGGTGAGCATTGCAAAAAACTAATTAATCTCAACACAAAGGATACAAAATGGCAAAAGTGATCGGAATCGACTTAGGCACCACCAACTCCGCAATGGCGGTTTATGAGGGCAATGAGGCAAAAATCATTGCGAATAAAGAGGGCAAAAACACCACGCCTTCTATCGTGGCTTTCACCGACAAGGGCGAAATTTTAGTGGGCGAGAGCGCCAAACGCCAAGCGGTTACTAACCCCGAAAAAACCATTTATTCTATCAAAAGAATTATGGGGTTGATGAGCAATGAGGACAAAGCCCAAGAGGCAAAAAAACGCCTGCCTTATAAAATCGTGGATCGCAATGGGGCTTGTGCCGTAGAAATTGCGGGCAAAATCTACACCCCCCAAGAAATCTCGGCTAAAATCCTCATGAAACTCAAAGAGGATGCAGAAAGTTACTTAGGCGAACCAGTGAATGAGGCGGTGATCACCGTGCCCGCTTACTTCAACGACAGCCAAAGAAAGGCGACTAAAGAGGCGGGCACCATCGCCGGGCTAAATGTCCTAAGAATCATCAACGAGCCCACTTCAGCAGCCCTAGCTTATGGCTTAGACAAAAAAGAGTCTGAAAAAATCATGGTTTATGACCTTGGCGGGGGGACCTTCGATGTTACCGTGCTTGAAACGGGCGATAATGTCGTGGAAGTGCTTGCCACCGGCGGGGATGCCTTCTTAGGGGGCGATGACTTTGACAACCGCATCATCGACTTCATCGCTAAAGAATTTGAAGCGGAAAATGGCATTGACATTAAAAAGGACATCATGGCTTTGCAGCGCCTAAAAGAAGCGAGCGAAAACGCCAAAAAGGAATTGAGCTCCGCTCAAGAAACTGAGATCAATTTGCCCTTCATCACCGCCGATGCCAGCGGGCCTAAACACTTGGTGAAAAAGCTCACCCGGGCGAAGTTTGAAAGCTTGATCGACGATCTGATCGAGGACACCATTAAGAAAATCGACAGTGTGATTCAAGATGCGGGGCTTAGCCGGGGCGACATTGCCGAAGTGGTGATGGTGGGCGGATCGACTCGTATCCCCAAAGTGCAAGAGAGGGTGAAAAACTTTATCAATAAAGACTTGAATAAGTCTGTCAATCCCGATGAAGTCGTGGCTGTGGGGGCGAGTATCCAAGCCGGTGTGCTTAAGGGCGATGTGAAAGATGTCTTGCTCTTAGATGTGATCCCTTTAAGTCTAGGCATTGAAACTTTGGGCGGTGTGATGACAAAAGTCATTGAAAAGGGCACGACCATCCCCGCTAAAAAAGCCCAAGTCTTCTCCACCGCTGAGGACAACCAACCCGCCGTGTCCATCTTAGTCTTGCAGGGTGAAAGGGAATTTGCTAAGGACAACAAATCCCTAGGCAAGTTTGACTTAACCGGCATTGCCCCAGCCCCTAGAGGCGTGCCCCAAATTGAGGTTACCTTTGACATTGACGCAAACGGGATTTTAACCGTGTCCGCCAAAGACAAAAACACCGGCAAATCCCAAGAGATCAAAATCACCGGTTCTAGTGGCCTTAGCGACAGCGAGATCGATAAAATGGTCAAAGACGCAGAACTACACAAAGAAGAAGATGCTCGCCGTAAAGCGGTGGTGGAAGCCAAAAACCAAGCCGAAAGCCTAGCGCACCAAACCAAGAAAAACCTTGAGGAGCACAAGGCAAACTTAGAGCCTGGCGAAGTGGAAAAAATCCAAAAAGCCCTAAGCGATTTGGAAAGTACGCTGAAAAACGAAAACGCCAGCAAGGAAGAAGTGGAGGCAAAAATGAAAGCCTTGGCCGAATCTTCGCAAAAGCTCACAGAGGCGATGATGCAAAAAGAGCAAAACCCCCAAGCGGCTAAAAAAGATGAGGATGTGATAGACGCTGAGGTGGAATAAACACTAGCAGCACTCCTCATAAGGGGCACTCCCTTAGCCTTGAAGTAGGATGGTACCGCTCCTCTTGAGGCGTTACAAGCCAAAAGCAAGGAGTTAAAGAGGAGTTAAGGGGGCGAAATGAGCATAACCAAAGGGATTGGCGCAAAAAAATAAAGAGAATTTAGAGATACCCAAGACATCTACATTACAAAGAGTCTCAAAGTGGGTTTAAAAGGGCTGTTTTTAAACGGATCCCAACCGCCCTTGTGTGTGAGGTGTGGCATGCCAAACTTTTAGAGACCTTACACTTTATGGGGGTAATCAAAACCACGCACGGGGTGGGGATCATCCACCCCCCTCAAAAGAAAACCCCGCTCCTACGCTTAAAAATTTATCTGTATTGCTAGGCTAATGGTGGTGAAAAATTTAGAGTTTTTGTTTAGAATCTTTAAAGGGTTGCCCCATTTGGGCTTAAGCCTTGTAGGCACGAGGGAATTAGAGGCTAAACCCAAAGACATGGTAAGTTTTAATGTGTCTTTTTTGGGAGTGGTGGCAAATAGCCAAATGGCTACCCTGCTGTGCACCCACGATACGCTGATCTTGCCAAGCGTTGCCAAGCCTTGGGGCTTGGCGGTGGAGCAAGTCTTAGCGGTGGTTTGCCGGTTTTGGTGAGCCATGCGTGTGGGGGATAAGTGTTTGTAGAAAATGGAGTTAATGGTTTTGTGTTTGATTTTAAAGATGAGGGAGCTTTAAGGGGGCTTTTAGAGGGTTTAGGAGAGCATTACCCCACGCTTTTAAAGGGGGCAGCCGTGGGACTTGTCCGCTAAAGATTCAAGCAAGTGGAGGCGTATTTTAATGGTCTCTAATCTTAGATTAGGAGGTTACAATGATATGTTGATGAAATGATTAAGGGTAGAGTTTTAGAGTTTAGGTCTATATTTTTGAATATCTTAGGAGAAACCATGCCTCTTACAGAACAAACAAAATTGATTATGTTCGTGGATTGGGAATGTTTACGGGGGGATTTTGAGTATTTGCAAAAGTTTTGCCCTGATTTTAAGCCCCCCCATTTCAACTACAACAACATGCACCAGCTCATGGCGTTTTTTAAAGTCTTTATCAAGCCCGATGAGGTGCTTTACCGCATGTATATCTATGTGTCCGAGCCTTTTGTGGAGGCAGCCGCTAGGGCACGAGATGAGCTAAAGACGCAGATTGAGGACTACAAGCGCGATTACCCCAAAGACTACGAGGGCAAGATAAGAAGGTCTAACAATGTGCAAGAGTTTAACCGCAATTTGACCCTTTGGACGGACATGCCAAAAGAGGTGCGGGTGGGGAAGGCAAAGATTTTATTCGAGTATGTGCCCTGCATTGAAGAGGTGGATCGGGTAAAAATGGAAAGTACCCGTAAGCAAATGTTTGTGCGCCAAAAGCAAGTGGATTTGCTCTTAGGGTTGGACATGGCGCATTTGGTGGATAATTTTTGCCAAACTAACCAGCATGGGCATATTTTGCTCTTTAGTCGCGATAGCGACTTTGTGCCCGCTTTGGAGTTTGCCAGAGATCAGCATGTCTTTAAGGTGTTTATCGGGCGCATGGAGAAGTTCCCTCCCTTCCCCGATGAGCTCAAGGGGGCGTGCGATGGCGTGCGGATGTTAAGCGTGGCTCGGGTGCTAGAGAGCATTCCACAGCCAAAACCCCGAGCTCACAAGCCCTACACCCCCCTAAATAACCCCTTTGATGGGCTAAAAGGTGAGACGCATTTCTAGCATTTCTCTCATCACTCCCGTGCTAAACGGGGGCAAGACGATGAAAAGAGCGTGTGATCTGTCGCCATGCAAAGTACGCCCTCCCCGTGGAGCATTTGATCCTCGATGGGGGTAGCACGGACAACATGCTTGAGATTTTAAAAGCTCACTCTCATTTGCAAGTCTTTAACTCTAAGGACAAAGGACTTTATGGTGCAATGAATAAGAGCATTTTTTTAGTAAATGGGGAGATTGTGGGGATACTCAAATAGCGATGATTTAGCTGATTCTAGTGTGCTGGCACAAGTGTGTGGGGTGTTTAAAACGCACCTATGGGCGGATATGGTCTATGCTGATTTGGCATATGTTAAGTGGACTAAAATTGTGTACCACTATGTGGGTGGATATTTTAGCAAGAAAGGGTTTTACGGCAGGGTCTCGGCGCACTCAACCCTTTTTGTGCGTAGAAAAGTTTACACCCGCTTTGGGGACCATAAATAGATTATAAAATCGCCGCCGATGATGCGTTTTCGTTGCATGCGCTATATACGGCTAGCGGGCTTAAGAGAGGAATCTATACTGAAAGTGGGGGGAAATGGGCATGAAAAGCAGCACTCGGGGATTAAAGAGTTTGTGCTCACAAACAAAGAAAATCTAAGAGCACGTAAAGAAAAGGCATAAAAGCAAGCACGGCAACCATGCTCTTAAGGTATCTGTATAAAATCTTAGAGTTTGTCTTGTGCGTGCAAGGTCTAGGTGTTAAGTACCATAAATCGAAAAACTTTAGGGTAGGGGACACTCCTTTTAAAAGGGTGTGCGCCACAAGGTAAAATTAATCTTTGCTATTAGACTCGTTAGCTGCCCCGTAGGCGAATTTGACATAAATGGCTAGGCCAATGAGAAGTGCCGATACCCCTGCTGCCAAATACACGGCATAGATGATCTTATTCGGTGCGCTGATGCTAAATTTAAAGACCAGCATCAACGCTTCAATGGCTAGGGCGATGATGATCGAACCTAAAAAGCGGATCATCGTGCGGTGTATGGCGCGGTGGCTATCCCCGCTATTTTTACCTAAAACTTCTTCTTCAAAAATCGCCTTGACTAGATCGACCGTGGCTAAAGCTAAGGTCAATAAAACAATCGGGTGGAAAACTTCCTTCACATCAAAGCTACTAAAGTGTATTAAAGCGTGGTAAAGGCTCGATAGACTCTTAACGAATAAGAGCAAAGACACAAGGGCTAAAGTGATGGAAATGCTAAAATACATCACCACGCTACCCTCAGCAAAGGCGCTGTAATGTTTAGAAGAGGAGCTTAAAGCCACGGCGACCCTTAAGGGGATGTGCATACACACCACATAAAACAACTCGTCCTTGTCGTTGTAAATGGGGTAGGCAGCTGTTACAACTAGCCCCCGATTGCTACGGGTGGGGTAGGGGTTTGTGAGGATACAACGCCGTTCAGCCACCGCCTCATAGAAATACCCCCGCTCTAAAGAGTTTTGGGCAAAAGAGCTCTTGACATTACCCTCTCCATCGATCAAGTTGCCATTGACATCTAGGATAAAAATATCCTCCTTAATGCGGACTTCTTGCTTAATACGCTCCATCGCTAGTTGTATGTATGTTAAGGTCGGCTCTTTAAGATAGTTCTTAATATTTTGGGTCAACAAATAGGACACATAGGCATAAAGCTCACTCTTGATCTTGGTGTATTCGGTCACATCTTTAGACAACATGCGCACTCCTATTGGTTTAGTATGAAGGTTTGCCCCCCTCTTAAATCATTTTGCAAGGCTTGCATGCTTTTTGTAAATAGTTTGTTTAAGGCTAAGTTTAGGGCATGGTTGTAGTTGGCATTAGGTCCGCTGCGCTCATTAGGGTCGCTATCTAGTGGGTTGGCGCGTAAAATGGGCTGCTCAATCCGCACGCTAATATGGCTTAAACACTTAGTGGAGTTTTCAGCACACAGGCGCAAACTGATTTCACTCCTAGCATCTAGCATTTGCAACACTTGCGCAGGGTCTAAAGAGTTGTTGTGCCCCCTTTTAAGTATTTTGGCAATGTCTTTTAAATCTTTTGGAGTATTTTTAAAAGCTAGACTGATTTTAGCTTGCAAATGGGTATTGTAACCCTGCGGATTTAAGGGGTAACCTAGATGTTTAAGCAACCCAATTGTGGCTCTTTGTAGGGCTTTTGTGAATTGGTGGCGATCATACTCGGGGACGAACTCGGCGTTAAAGACCACCTTAGGTGAGTTTAAGAATAGTGGGTCTAGAGCGAGGTTAATTTTAGATGGGTTTAAAGGATAGCTTAAATTCAGGCTAAAAGGCGAAAACACACTATTACACCCCCAAAACAGCCCGATCAAAAACACCCAAAAGCGCATAAAAACCCCTTTAAAAAATACGGACATTATAGCCTAAGAAGGGTTAACTTAGTGTATCTGTTTTAACTGAGATCAACGCAGGACTGGGCGGTTGAATTTTGGTCATGTTGGTTTGACAGAGAACTGCAAACCAGGTGAGCACGCTACTCCCACAATAGATAACAATAGCACAGACGACCATTTGAGGATTTAAAATGGGAAAAATCAAAAGTGGCGGACAGGGAGGGATTCGAACCCTCGGTAACCTTGCGGCTACGCATCCTTAGCAGGGATGTGGTTTCAGCCAACTCACCCACCTGTCCACAAGCACAAAACTAGATTTTAATTAAAGATAACTGAAGGACAGCTTAGTATGCTAAAATAAACGGATTTTAAACAAAGGATCTAACATGCCCACTTTTCAAACCATCGGGGTGATGGGCGCAATGGCCGAAGAAATCGCCCCCATTTTAGCCAAATTCTCCCAACACACGCAAGAAACCCTAGGCAACAACACCTACTACGGTCTAAAACTCCAAGATTTAAACATCGTGCTCGCCTACAGCAAAATAGGTAAGGTGCATGCCGCCACCACTGCCACCACGCTGGTTTTGCACCACCGCGTGCAAGCCATTATCTTTAGCGGTGTTGCTGGCGGATTAGCTCCAAATCTAGCCATTAATGACTTGCTTTTAGCAACCAAACTTTGTCAAGCTGACATTGACCTAACTCCCTTCAACCACCCCTTAGGCTTTATCCCTGAAAGTAGCGTGTTTGTGGAGAGCGACCCACAATTAAACGCCCTAGCTAAAAGCGTGGCGCAAAAATTAAATCTCTCTTTGAAAGAGGGGATCATTGCCACTTGCGATCAATTTGTGAGCGACCCCAAACGCAAACAATCCTTTGCCCAACACTTCGGGGCGAGTGCCGTAGAAATGGAGGGGGCGAGTTTGGGCTTTGTGTGCCGCGACTTCAACATCCCCTTTTGCGTGTTAAGGAGTGTGAGCGACACGGCCGATGGCGCAGCCCCTGTGGACTTTGACGCATTCTTGCACCAAAGCGCCCAGATCAGCGCAGACTTTGTCTACGCTATGTTGCAGGAATTAGCCATAAACAAAAGTTAAGGTCGTTGAGGAGGTGTTTAAACACCCACTTAGTTTTGTTTAAGAGTTTTTAAAAGCCATAGCAAGGCGTTCTCTACCAAAGCACATGTAGACAAATACCTTTCTTTTAGATTGTAGATTGGATTAACTAGATTATTTTGTTTATGATAAAGTTGAGGGCACTCTAGGGCGTAATGGGGAATGTGTGGACGAAGTAGGTGTCTATATTTTTTTTCAGTGGTGTAGCCTAGAGCTAAAAAGTTTTCAAAGCACAAGTTAAACTTATACCCACTGATAAACTCGTGCTTGTTTAGCACCAAATGTCCAATCGTGTTAAACACCCTACCCCGCTCCCGCCACAGGTGGCTCGACTCAATGAACGCGTCTAAAAGCGTGGTAAATATTAACGACCTTAGCGCAAAATGGCGGAAATGTCCACGATGTCCTCAAGCATGACCTTCACCTTGCAATCGGCACACACATACAAGCTAGCGATGCGGCGTTGATCGCCCTGAAAACGCGGCTCCATAAACTTAGCGATTTTCAACACGCTTTTACTTGTCCCCATCGCCTTACCACACATGCGGCAAGAAAATAAAGTGTCTTCAGCCATCAGCTGAGGGGTAAAGTAGCTAGGATTTAAAGCAATGCCATCCCTTTCTAACTCAAGGCACTTCTCAGGGCAGGTGGGCACGCAATACCCGCAAGTGGTGCATAAGGACGGGTTAAAAAGCAGGCGGTAGTTGTTGCCATCGATGCTTAGGGCGTTGGTGTTGCACGCCCCTACGCACGCTAAACAAAGCGTGCAGCTCTCAAAAATTTTAATGTGCCCATAGCGGATAAACGCCCCACAGCCCACCTGCCCAAAATCCCCCTCACCCACCATGTGCGCGAGGCGTTTGGCGAACAGATCGCGCTTGGTGTGTGTGGGGGTTATGGGGGGGCTAAAATGGGTGTGCTCTAAAATCTGCGCCTGCTCTAGGCAAGCTTTAAGCTCCTCTGGGCTAAAGGCACACAAGATCGCCGGTTGTTGGTAGATTTTTTCATAAATGCCATTGAGCAGTGCGATGCTTTCAAGAGTGCCCACACCTAGCTCTTTGGCGTAGAGTACCACTTGCGCCCCGCTCTCTTGCAAGAGTGTAAGCAAATAGGTTTGTTCTAAGATGTTGGCGTTCAGGCTTAAGGGCAACACCTCTTTTTTAAGCGGGGTAGTGGGCAATTCTATATTTTTGTCTAAAATGAGAGGGATATAGCCTTGATAGAGTTTGGCGATGGCTTGCATGCACTCTAGGCTCAAGGCGTTGTAGTGTAAACTTCCGCTCGGGCACACGGCGATGCACTTGCCGCAATCGATGCAATCTTGGGGTTTGATCTCTAAATGGCGGTTGTCCGCACACTCTACTCCCTTTTCTTGAGCAATCTCAGGGTCTAATTTGGTGATGGCAAGCGTGGGGCAAACCTCCGTGCATTTGCCACAACACTCCACCCGTCGTTGGTGGTATTGACAAATATTGGAGTTGTAGCTAAATACCTCTAAAGGGGTTTCTTGGGTGGAGGTGGGGGCAAAGTCAAATTGTAGACCATGCACCTCGTAGAGTAGCGATAGGCTGGCGGCTAATTCTAGGGGGCTTTGGGTGCTGTTTTCAATGAGAAAATTAATTTCAGGTGCGACCCTCTTGGCTCCCTTCAAAGGCACATTGCTCACCACGCAATCAGCTGGCGCTGGGGTGTCTTGCACCACGATGTGCTCGTGGGGGGCGACTAGTGGGTGCTTGGGGTCTTTGACATAGACAAATTCCAGCAAGGGGCTATTTTTCCACCACAATTTGCATTTTTTGCCCCTTCAAGCGCACATAGAGTTCTTTTAGCCCATGTGATTTGTAAGTGGGCTTTTTGTGTTTATAGGCTTCGTAGTCTTGGTTAAAGGCGATGCGGAAAAGTTTATCTCCCCCGCTGGTGGGGTAAGGGGTGACATTCACACCCGAAATGCGGATGATTTTACCCTCGTTTTTGGCGAAGATTTTGGTTTTGAATTTCTCAAACTTTTTAATGTCCATGCCACTCACATGTCTAAAGTCGGGGGCGTAAAACTCCAAATAGGACACTAAATTACTCTTAGCCCACGCTGAACGCCACGCATAAAGACTACTTAAAAGTATGGCTAGCTCCGCCTTGCTCGCTTGGGGCAGGTTGTTTTCGTAGACGATCAAAATGGACTTCTTGCCCTGAATGATCTTGTCGTAGGTTTTGAGGGCGTTGTTGTTGATGGCGATGCAACCCTTGGTGTTGTTGTCCCGTTTGCCATCTAAGGGCATGCCATGGATCCAAATGCCGTGCCCGGTGCGTTTTAAAACCACATCTAGGGGGTTGGGGTAGTTGGTAACAAGGGCTAGGGGTCCATAAAAAGTGCTGGGGGGGGCGATCTGTTTGATGATTTGATAAACCCCTATGGGGGTCGCCTTATCCCCCTCGCTCACCTTCACCCCGATTTTAGAACCCACAAGGGCTTTTGTGGCGTCTACCCTAGTGATTTTCTCCCCACCCATTTGGTAGAGCTCTAATTTGGGGTTGGCCTTGTTGATCAAAAACAAATAGTTTAAATCTTCATAGTAGCCATAGGTGGTGTCCTTGGTCTCTAGCAAATCCTCCCAAAACGCCCTTTGGCTCAAATAGGATTGCAAAAGCTTTTCAATGGACTCGATGCCCTTTTCGTGGTAAGCCTTGACAAAGCCCATTAAAGTGTCCGCCTGCGCCCCCACCGCTAAAGCCACCGCCACAAAAATAGAGCGCAAAAACGCTTTTTGCAAAAACATGCTAACCCCTAAAATAGAAAATGACAATAAGAGTTCCCTATTCTACCACATAGCCCATTTTTTTGAGCTGATCCTGCATAGAAGTCCAGTTTTTCTGCACCACGACCTCCAAGCGCAAAAACACTTTTTTTTGGATAAAGCCCTCGATGTTACGGCGTGCCTCCTGCCCGATTTTTTTCACCACCGCCCCGCCCTTGCCGATCACCATTTTTTGCTGGCTCTCTTTAGCCACGATGATCTGGGCTTGGATTTTCTCGATATGTTCTTGCTCTTGCACGGCTTTTACCAAAACCGCACTCTCATAGGGGATTTCATCGCTTAAGAACTTAAAAATCTGCTCTCTAATGATCTCGGCGTAAATCTCACGCATTTGGATGTCGCCGAGCATGTCCGGGTCGTAGTAAAAGGGGGCGTTAGGTAAAAGTTTTACCACTTCATCTAGTAGGGCGTTTAAATTGCGCCCCTTTTGTGCGCTGATGGGGATCAACGCCTTAAAGTGCTGGCTATAGGGCGTGTAGTCTTTGAGCTTGGCTAAAACTTGAGCGTTTGTGGCGGTGTCTATTTTGTTTAGGGCTAATAAATGGGGCTTGCTTGCACTCCTCCATTTTAAAAACTCCTCATAGGCTTTTAAAGAGTCGTGTATCCCCGCCACAAACACCGCCAAATCGCAAGCCTCAAAGGCACTATGGCTCTGCGCCACCATTGCCCTATTTAAAAGTTTCTCTTGGGTGCATAGCCCGGGGGTGTCTAAAAACACCATTTGGCACTCCGCACCGGTTTTATCAGTGTAAGGGATGATGGCTTTTAGGATTTTACGCGTGGCGTTCGCCTTGTGCGAAGTGAGGGCTAAACGCGCCCCCAAAAGGGCGTTGATTAAAGTGCTTTTGCCGGCGTTTGGTTGCCCGATTAAGGCAATAAATCCCGCCTTTGTCATAGGATAAAGCGGGCTAAATCCACATCCTCCACAAGGTCTTTAAGCTTGTCGCTCACTTGCTCTTTGGACACCACGACTTGTTGCCCGCTGTAGCTTGTGGCGTTAAAACTAATGTCCTCAAGCACCTTTTCTAAAGTCGTGTGTAGTCGGCGTGCCCCAATGTCCTCTGTCTTTTGGTTAGCTAAATACGAAAGGCGGGCTAATTCCCTTAGCGCCTCTGGCTCAAAGACCAAATCCACACCCTCCACCTGCAACAAGGCTTGGTATTGCTTGATGATCGAGCTTTTTGTCCGGGTTAAAATCTCGTGCATGATCTCCTCGCTCAAGCTCTCTAGTTCCACCCTTAGGGGGAAGCGTCCTTGCAACTCGGGGATCAAGTCGCTAGGCTTACTCAAATGAAACGCCCCGGCGGCAATGAATAAAATATGATCGGTGCTAAGTGCCCCATACTTCGTCTGTATCGTGCTGCCCTCCACAATGGGGAGCAAATCTCGTTGCACGCCCTCTTTGCTGGGGTCTTGCCGCCCGCCCTCTTTGCTGCTCACGGCGATTTTATCAATCTCATCAATGAAAATCACCCCACACTGCCTTGCCCTCTCTAGCCCCTCTCTTTGCACTTTCTCCATGTCTAAAATGGCTTGGGACACATCGTGGCGCAGGGCATCTTTAGCCTCTTTGATCGTCATCTCTTTAGTAACTTTCTCTGTGCCCTTGCTTAAAATCTTTGTCAAGCTCTCTTGTACTTTAATGATCTCAGGGGGGACATTAAAATCCCCCTCTAAGCTGCGTTTGTCTAGCTCAATTTCGATCTTTTGGTTGTCTAGGGCAGTGCCCCGCACCTTTTCTTTAGTTTTTTCAAAGTTTAGGGCGTACTCCTCTTTTTTGGTGTCGCTCACGCTGCTAGGCAAGGGGGGCAAGAGTTTTTTAGCGATGCGCTCGATCACCAAATCCTCGATCTTGCTTTGGTTCTTTTGCTTCTCTTCGGTTTCGACCAAATGCACGCTTGCAGCGACCAAGTCGCGCACCATCGACTCCACATCCCGCCCCACAAAGCCCACTTCGGTGTATTTGCTCGCCTCCACTTTGACAAAGGGCAACCCCATCATCTTAGCCATACGCCGCGCGATCTCGGTTTTACCCACGCCCGTAGAGCCGATCATCAAAATGTTTTTAGGCGTAACCTCCTCTTGGATTTCTTTGGGCAGTTGCAACCGCCGCCAGCGGTTACGCAAAGCAATGGCGATCATCTTTTTAGCGTCTTGCTGCTGGATAATGTAGCCATCCAAATACTCCACAATCTCTTGTGGGGTTAAGTTTAACTTCTGTGGGTCTTGCATTAAAGCTCCAAGATTTTAATGTTTTGGTTCGTGTAAATGCAAAGATTGCCCGCAATTTTTAGCGACTCTTCAACTAAGGCTCTAGGCTCTAGGGTGGCGAATTTATCTAAAGCCCTAGCGGCACTTAAAGCATAGTTGCCCCCACTGCCAATCGCTGCGATCTTGCCATCTTCAGGCTCAACCACATCGCCCGTGCCGCTTAAGATAAAAATAGATTGCTTGTTTAGCACAATCATCATCGCCTCCAAGCGGCGTAAAAACTTGTCCTTACGCCACTCTTTGCTAAAATCTACGACACTTTTAAACAAATCCCCTTTTTTGCCCTCCAAAATCCGCTCAAACATGTCAAACAAACTAAACGCATCGGCGGTGCTGCCCGCAAACCCGCTTAAGATTTGCCCGTGGTGCAGGGTGCGTATTTTCGTGGCGTTGCCCTTTAAGACGCAATTATTGAAACTCACTTGCCCGTCTCCGCCGATAATGGCGTAATCCTTGTCCTCAAAATGCGTTTTATAGCCTAAAATGGTGGTGGCGTGAAACATCGCTACTCAGCCACCACATCCACTTTTAACACGCCATGCACGCCGTGCCCTAATTTCACCTCAATTTCATAAAGCCCCGTGCTTTTAATGGGGGTTTTGAGCTCTAGGGTCTTTTTGTCTAGCTCAATGGGGTGGCTGGCTTGCAGGGCATCGATGACTTCCTCTTTGGTGATTGAGCCAAAGAGCGCGCCATTAGCCCCGACTTTTTTGGTGATTTTAAGCGTGATTTGCTCTAGAGTTTTGGCTAGGGCTTCTTTGTCGGCTAAATCTTGTGCCTCTTGTTCAGCGCGTTTTTTAGCGGTGGCTTTAAATTGGCGGATCACATCGTTAGTCGCTAGTTTAGCTAAACCTTTGGCGAGCAAAAAGTTATTGCCATAGCCATCCTTCACGCTCACAACTGCGCCTGCCTTGCCTAAATTTTTCACATCTTTTAACAATAAAACTTGCATGAAAATCCTTTGAGTTTGGTTTAAAAAACCCCCCATTATAGAGCCACTAGGTTTAAAATGCCTTTAACGCAAACTAGGGTCTAGGGGCAGGAACAAACGCCCATAATTGGGGTTCGTCCGCAAAAGTTTTTCTTTAAAAATCCCGTAATTGTCGCACCCCGATTGTAAGCCATAGTTACACACATAGGAGAACAAATCTAACGCCCTTTGGTCGTTTTGGGGCACGCCCAAGCCCTTTTGATAAAGCACGCCTAAATTATTACAGCTGGAGAGATTGCCCCCTTCACAAGCCTTTTGGAAATATTTGGCGGCGTAAAAGTTATTCTTAGGCACGCCCTCCGTGCCCTTGGTGTAAATCCAACCCAAATTGGCGCAGCCTTGAATGTCGCCGGCATTGCAGGCTAGATAGTTCAAATCCACATCGCTCAGTTTCGCCTTGTCAATGCCATAGATATTTTTAACATTGCTCATCAAGCCCAAATTATAACAGCCCAAATCGCTCCCATTTTCGCAAGCGTATTTGTAATAGTCTAGGGCTTTGTAATAATTTTTAGGCACGCCCACGCCATTGGCATACATCCACGCCAAATTATTGCACGCCAAGACACTGCCCCCCGAGCAACCCACGGCATAGAGTTGCGCAGCTTTTTCTTTATCATCGGGGGTGGGGTTTTGTTTGTAGTCGTAGGTTTGGGCTAAGTCTGCGCACGCACTCGCATCCCCCCCACTGCAGCCTAGCTCATAGTAGCGAGTCGCTTTTTCTGGGTCTGTCTGTATCCCCACGCCATTGGCATACATCGTGCCCACCGCAAAGCACCCGGCAGGGTTGCCCTGATCGCAAGATTTGATAAAGAGCCGAAACGCACTTTTATAATCCGCCGCTTTGATCGCCGCTATGCCCGCACTCAAAGCGTCTTGGGCGAGAGTGGGGGGGGTTAAGCGGTCTGTGATGGGCGGTTGTGTGCGTGGGGGTGGCGTGCCGGGAGTGGTGGGGGCAAAGCGCGTGGGTGGCTGAGCGGGTTGTGTTTGGGCGGAAGGGGTGTTTTGGGAGGGCGCATTTTGCGTCCCTTGCATGTTTTGCGCCCCTTGGGTCGTTGCACCTTGTGGGGTGTTCCCTGCCGCCACTAAAAAGCCCAAAAATGCCAAAAATGCCAAAAATGCCAAAAACAATTTAGCACGCATAACGCCCCCTAGTGGTGTAAATTCGTGTTGAGCGGTATGTGCCGCTTGCTTGCCAGCGCACACATCTTGCCATTTTGGCTATTTTGCCTAAAGTGCAAGCCATTTAGCCCCGACAGCTCCGCCCCCTTGTAAAGCCCGCTCTCTTTAGGCTTAAAGCCGGGGTTCATCTCTTGCAATTTCTCTAAGTCTTTGGGGGCGATTTCAAAGATTGTCCCGGCTAAAACCCCAATCCCGGCATCTAAAATACACCCATCGCCTAGGCTTATGCCAAGCACTGAGTTAGCCCCAAGTAAGCAGTTTTTGCCTATGCTAATGGGCTCACTATTGCCTCCACTCAGCACACCTAAAACGCTTGCCCCGCCGCCTATGTCCGTGCCCTCGCCCACCATCACCGAAGAGCTGATCCGCCCCTCGTTCATGCACGCCCCTGCCACGCCGGCGTTAAAGTTAATGTAACTGGCTCCGGGCATTTGGGTGTAACCGCCCTTGCCAAGATATGCTCCAAAGCGTGCCTTAGCGCTGTCTAGCAGGCGGATATTATCCACTTGGGGTAAAACTTGCATGAGATAGCGGGGGAATTTGTCTATGAAGTCAATGGACGGGTAGCTGCCATGCACCTTTAGGGCGATCTCTTGCGTGCGTAAATACTCCAACTCGTAAGCAATGTTGCCACTCCAAGCCACATTAGGCAATAGCCCAAAAATGCCCTCTAAGTTTAAACTTCTTAAAGGGGCTTTGCCTAGAGATAGGGCTAAGAGTTTCATATAGACGCTCTCTAGGCTTTGGCAGGGCTTGTCCTCATAAAGCAGCACAAAATGGTAATTGTAAAGCTGTTCTTGTTTGGGGCTCTGGCTGTATAACTGGGCGCGTTGCAATTCTAAGAGCACTTGGATATTGGGGTGCTTGTGTGCCCCCAAACTCTCGGCTAAAAAGGGCTTAAACAACTCTAAGGCTTTTTGGATAAAGGCGACATCCACCCCATAAACGGCTTCGCTTACAGATTCGCTTAAAGGCGGGGCGGACTTGCTCGCCTCTTTAAACACCGCATACGCCCCCAATGCCTCGCCCCAATTTAGCACGGGATAGGTGGCGCATAAGGGCTTGCCTGTGTGTTGCCCGTGCTGGATTTTGGCGATCCCAAAGGCTAGGGGCTTTTTATAGTCGGGGGAGTTTTGGAAGTCATCGACAAAGCGTTTAAAGTTTTGCATGGTTGTCCTCGTGTTGGTGTTGTGTGGCTAATTCTTGCACTTCTTTAACAAAGGTTTCTAGGAGCTGGTCTTCGGGAAGTTTGTGGATCACCTGCCCTTTTTTGATAATCAAGCCGCTTTTCTTGCCAAAGGCGATCGCAATGTCGGCGTGCTTGGCTTCGCCTAGAGCATTCACCACACAGCCCATCACGCTCACATCTAAGGGGATTTTAATGTGGGCCAATCTTTGCTCCACCTGTGCCATTAAAGCGACTAAATTAGACTCAATGCGTCCGCAAGTCGGGCAAGAAATAAAGGTGATCCCCTCTTTTTGCCGTCCGCTGTAACGCAAAATCGCCTTAGCGACTTTAATCTCTTCTTCAAGCTCCCCTGTGATCGACACCCTAATGGTGTCCCCGATCCCTTCTCTCAACAAATGCCCTAAAGCCATCGCGCTTTTAATGCTGGAGTGAAACAAGCTGCCTGCTTCAGTAACGCCTAAGTGAAAAGGATAAGGCGTTAGGGGGCGTAACTTCTCGTAAGCTTGGATTGTCCGCTCCACATCGCTCGCCTTTAAAGAGACTTTGATATTGCTAAAGCCCACATCTTCTAAAAGCTTAATGTTATAAAGGGCAGATTGCACCATGCCCTCTGGCGTTGCCCCGTATTTGAGCTCAAAGGGCTTTTCTAAACTCCCCCCATTCACCCCGATTCGAATAGGTAAATTACGCTCATTGCACGCTTTAGCCACCGCTCTAATGTTTTCGACTGCGCCGATATTGCCCGGATTGATGCGGATCGCATCCACGCTTTCAGCGGCGATTAAAGCCAAATGGTGGTGGAAGTGTATGTCGGCAATTAGGGGCAAGCTAGCGACTTTTTTAAGCTCTTTTAGGGCGTTTGCGTCCTTTTTATGACGCACCGCCACCCGCACAAAGTCAGCCCCCGCAAGCTTCAAGCGATCGATTTGTGCCTTTGTGGCTTGTATGTCGCAGGTTTGGCTGTAGGCCATGCTCTGCGTGCTGATGGGGGCATTGCCCCCTATGGGGGTGGAGCTGATAAAAATTTGCTTTGTGGCAAAACGAGGGCGCATGCTTTAAGTCCTTTGCATAAAGGGCGAGTTTAACCTAAAATGCATGAGATAGAGCTAAAGGGCGGGCAAGACTTGTAGGCAAAAATGGGTGAAGGGGCAAGCTTGCCAAGCCTGCTTGCCACAAGTCCCCTTTAAGGTGGTGTTGATTGTAATAACCCACACATGAAGGGGGCTTGGCATGCCCTTTAAAAGCAAGGGCAGGGCGTGCTCTAATTGCTCTGGGGTTGGAAAGGGGCTGGGGATACATAGGTATTTTTCAGCTACTAAAAAGGCGTTGTAGTGGCAAGAAATTTGCGTTACGCCAAAGTGGCGGATTAATTCTAAAGCAAGCATGTTTTCAAACACGGGGGGCAGGGGGTGGGTGTAGCTAAAGGCGTAGGGCAGAGAAAAATCGTAAAAGTAGAGTTTAGGGCGGGTTGCCTTAAAGCTAGCTAGGCTTAAAAGGGTGTGGCTTGCTTGCAAAAAGGCGATGAAGGCATAAAGGTGGTCTTTGGAGATTTTTAGGCTCTTTTTAAGCTGGGTGTAAAGGTGGTGGGTGCTTAGGCTTCTAGCTTGATAAGGCAGCAGGGCTTTAAATAGGGGGCTTTGTCTTTAAAAGCTAGGGCGTAAAGGGCTTGTTTTTTAAGGGCGATTTCATTTGGGAGGCAAAAGAGCAGTTCGGGCAAATTGCCTTCTTTTAAAAAACGGGCTAGCAGTGTCTCTGGCTCTTTCTTGTGAAAGCGCACAAACTCGGCAAAACTTAAAGGCAAAATGGCTTGGGTTTTAAAGCCTTTGGGGGGTTTGGGGCGTGCTTTGGATTAAAATTGTGGGGGTGTTTAAGGGGGCATGGGGGTGTGGGGTGCTTCAAAATGAGTAAATCCACGCTTTTATCTTGGCAAAATAAAGGCAAGGCTTTAAAAAGCTCGGCTAAGTTTAAGCGTTCATCCGTGCAATCCACAAACATGGGGCGTTTGTAGTTAGCGGCGTTTAGTAGGGCTAAAGAGCTCTTGCCTGCCTTCACGCCCCCATAAAGTAAGGTGTTGGGCTTGATTAAAATATCTCTAGGTTTGAGATTTTTGGCTTGCAGGGGGTTTTCTAAAAGGCTCTCTAGCATGGGATAGGGCATGTTTAAAATTCTAGTGTATTTATCCTTATAAGAAGGATAAAATTAAAAGGGCAAGTTACGCTAAATGGGGGCTTTTGCCTTGACTTGTGGGCGTTTTTAGCCTATAATCAAGGCTTTTAAATTTGCTAAGGATTTTAATGGAAAAAATACGACTCAAGCTCAAAGCCTACGATCATAGGGTTTTGGATCGTTCGGTGGTGGCGATTGTGGAAGCGGTCAAACGCTCTGGCTCAGAGATCAGGGGCCCCATCCCCCTACCCACAAGAAACAGGCGTTACACGGTGCTGCGCTCCCCTCATATCAACAAAGACTCTAGAGAGCAGTTTGAAATACGGGTACATAGCCGTTTGATCGACATCATGGCCGCCACCCCTGAAACCGTGGATAGCCTGATGAAATTAGATTTAGCCCCTGAAGTGGATGTAGAAGTTACTTCAATGGAGGCGAAGTAACGCTTCAAACGCAATTTTTATTGGAGAGTAAATGGAATACCTAGTGCAGAAAATTGGAATGAGCCGTGTTGTGGGTGCAAACAGCACGCCCGTAACCTTGCTGAAAATCCTAGATAGCAAGGTCTGTGAGGTCAAAGAGGGCGGACAACTTCTAGTCGCCTACCCCCTACATAAAACCCACAACAAAGCCATTGCCGGGCAACAAAAAAAGTATAACTTGAGTGCAGAGTTCAACCACTTTGCGACTTTGCAAGGGCAGGCACAAGACTTGGGCGATTTGAGTTTAGAGCCTTTAGAAAACGCCGCCCGTATTAAAGCCACCTTTTACACTAAGGGGCGTGGCTTTAGCGGCGCGATGAAACGCTGGAACTTTCAAGGGGGCCCAGCCGCACATGGCAGCCGCTTTCACCGCCGGCTAGGCTCTATTGGTAACAGAGAGTGGCCCGGACGCGTGCAAAAAGGCAAGAAAATGGCAGGGCATTATGGCAATGAGAAGGTTACATGCCATAACGAAGTCCTGTCTTTTAACAAAGAGAGCAAAATTTTGGTGCTGAAAGGTTCTGTGGCCGGCTACAGCGGAGCGTATGGCAGGATCAGCATCCAGAAAGGGAAGTAATGAAAGCAAGAGTCTTAGACCAGCAGTGTCAAGAAGTCGGGCAATTAGATTTGCCCGAGCGCTTCAAGGACATTAAAGAGCACAATCTTTATTTATACATTAAACACTACCGCGCCCTAGCCCGTGCCAACACCGCCAAGAGCAAAAACCGCGGCGAAGTGAGTGGGGGCGGACGCAAACCTTGGAATCAAAAAGGCGGCGGACGCGCAAGGGCAGGCAGCATCACTTCTCCCGTGTTTGTGGGGGGGGGTGTGAGCCACGGGGCGACCAACAACCGCAACTACGATCTCAAGATCAACAAAAAGCAAAAAAGACTCGCTTTAGAATACGCCCTAGCCCAAAAAGCCCTAAATCATAACTTGGTGGTGGTGGATCAAATCGACATCCCCAGCAAGAAAACTAAGGACGCAAGTGCCTTTGTGAAAAACCTAGGCTTTAGAGATGTCCTACTCATCACAAGGGCATTAGATGAGGGCAATTATTTAGCCTTTAGGAATCTCAAAAATTGCTACTTGCTTGAAACGAGCGAAGTGAATGCCTATTGGATCGCCGCCTTTGGGGCAGTGGTGGTGGAAAAAGCCGCCTTTGAGGCGCTCATCAAAGCACATGAAGGAGAATGAGAATGGCAGACATCACAGACATCAAATCCATTCTTTACACCGAAAAATCCCTATCCATGCAAGAAAATGGGGTGATTGTGGTGCAAACCACAATGGGTGTCAGCAAAAACCAGCTCAAGGCGATCTTTAAAGATTACTTTGGCTTCGTGCCTTTAAAAATCAATTCACTCAGGCAAGAGGGCAAGGTGAAACGCTTTAAGGGCAGAATGGGGCAACGCAATGGCTATAAAAAGTTCTATGTCAAAGTCCCCAAAGACGCAAACATCACCGCTTTGAGCGCATAAGGACAGAATATGGCGATTAAAACCTACAAACCCTACACCCCCAGCCGCCGCTTCATGAGCGGCTTAAGCTCAAGCGACATCACCGCTAAAGCGAGCGTGAAAAAACTTTTAGTCAAACTCCCCGCCCACGCCGGACGCAACAACCAAGGGCGGATCACCAGCCGCCACAAAGAAGCAGGGGCGAAAAGCTTTATCGAATCATTGACTTCAAACGCAATAAATTCGGCATTGAGGGCAAGGTGGCGGCGATCGAATACGATCCTTACCGCAACTCAAGGATTGCCTTGATTGTCTATCCAGACGGCGACAAACGCTACATTTTACAACCCAGTGGCTTGAAAGTGGGCGACATTGTGATCGCCGCTGAGGGCGGGCTAGACATCAAGCCCGGCTTTGCCATGAAACTTAGAAGTATCCCCATCGGTACGATCGTGCATAACATTGAAATGCACCCCGGGGCAGGCGGACAACTCGCCAGAAGTGCAGGCATGAGCGCACAAATCATGGGGCGTGAGGATAAATACACCATCTTACGCATGCCCAGTGGCGAAATGCGTTATATTTTGAGCGAGTGCATGGCGAGCATTGGCGTGGTGGGCAATGAGGACTTCATCAACACCAACATCGGTAAAGCCGGACGCAACCGCCACAGAGGCATTAGGCCACAAACTAGGGGCTCTGCCATGAACCCAGTCGATCACCCCCATGGCGGTGGTGAGGGTAAAACGGGCTCTAGCGGACACCCCGTATCGCCTTGGGGCACTCCAGCTAAAGGCTATAAAACCAGACGCAAAAAAGCAAGCGATCGCTTGATCATTTCACGCAAGAAAGGCAAATAATGGGAAGGTCAATTAAAAAAGGTCCTTTTGTGGATAAGCACCTGATGGACAAGACTCTCAAACACAAAGCCAAAAAAGACAATCGCCCCATTAAAACATGGTCAAGAAGAAGCACCATTCTCCCCGACATGATTGGGCTGACCTACAATGTGCATAATGGGCGTATCTTTATCCCTGTTTATATCACAGAAAACCATGTGGGCTATAAACTGGGCGAATTTGCCCCCACAAGGACTTTTAAGGGGCATAAAGGCACCGTGCAAAAAAAGATAGGTAAATAACATGGCACAACAACACACAAAGGAAAGCAAATGAGTAGGGCAACCCTTAGATACACCCGACTATCCCCCACCAAGGCAAGGCTGCTCGCTAGACAAGTGCAAGGCATGAACGCCGAAGTGGCGATCGCCCGTTTAGAATTCACCCCCAACAAAGCCGCCCGCATGCTCTCAAGGGTGATCAGCGCAGCGGTTTATAATGGCGGGCATGACTCCAAAGAAGTGGAAGTTTTAAGCTGCCGTGTGGATGCAGGTCCCGTGTTAAGAAGACACATGCCAAGAGCTAGAGGGCGTGCCACTTCCATTAGAAAGCCCACCGCACACATTCTAGTTGAAGTGGGCAAGGGAGGGCAAAACTAAATGGGACAAAAGGTCAATCCTATTGGTTTAAGATTAGGCATTAACCGCAACTGGACTTCTCGCTGGTTTCCTAGCAGCAATGTGGCGGTGGCAAACATTGAAGAAGACTACCGCATCCGCAAATTCCTTAAAAAAGAGCTTTACTACGCTGGCGTGAGCGAGATTTTGATCGAAAGGGCGGCGAAAAAATTACGCATCACTGTGGTGGCGGCGCGCCCTGGGCTCATCATTGGCAAAAAGGGCGTGGATATTGAGAAAATCAAAACTTCTTTGAAAAATTTGATTAAGAAAGAAATTGCGGTCAATATCAAAGAAGTTAAACGCCCCCAAGCGGACGCACAGCTTTGTGCCGAGAATGTCGCCACCCAATTAGAAAAACGGGTCGCCTTTAGACGCGCCATGAAAAAAGTCATGCAAACCGCCATGAAATCTGGGGCACGGGGGATTAAAGTGAGGGTGTCTGGGCGTTTAGCCGGGGCAGAGATCGCGCGCACTGAGTGGTATATGGAGGGACGCGTCCCCTTACACACTCTAAGGGCTAAAATTGACTACGGCTTTGCCGAAGCCTTTACCGTGTATGGCAATATAGGCGTGAAAGTGTGGATCTTTAAAGGCGAAGTTTTACACAAGGGTATCCAAGCCGAAAAACGCGAAGAAAATGAAGAACGCGCCCCTAGAGCGCGCACTAGAAGAGGGAGAGAATAGCCATGTTGATGCCTAAAAAGACCAAATACCGCAAACAAATGAAAGGGCGCAACCGGGGTAAGTCTTACCGCGGTGCGAGCCTTGCCTTTGGCGACATCGGCATTAAAGCCATTGAGCATGGACGGATCGACTCACGCCAAATTGAAGCCGCTAGGGTGGCGATGACCCGCCACATTAAAAGGGCGGGTAAGGTGTGGATCAGGGTCTTCCCCGATAAACCCCTCACCGCTAAACCCCTAGAAACGAGGATGGGTAAGGGTAAGGGCTCTGTAGAAAAATGGGTGATGAATATTAAGCCCGGACGCATTGTCTATGAAATGCTAGGCATTGAAGAGGGCTTGGCCAGAGAGGCTTTGACTTTGGCGCAAAGGAAGTTGCCTTTCAAAACCAAAATTGTGACTAGAGAGAGTGAAAATGAAGTTTACTGAGTTGAAAGACAAGGATACAAAGCAACTACAAGAGTTGCTGAAATCCAAGAAGTTGGAGCTTTTTGAATTGCGGGTGAAGTTGAAAACCATGCAGCTGAGCAAGCCTAGTGAAATCCGTGCGGTGCGTAAAGACATTGCCCGCATTTCTACGGCTCTAAACGCCCTTAAGGCTTAATGATGGAACAGAAACAAGCCCATAAACGCACCATACAGGGCAAGGTGGTACGCCGCATCGATGCATGCAGTGTGGTGATTTTGGTGGAACGCAAAGTCGTGCATCAAAAATACCATAAAATTGTCAAACGCTTTAAGAAATACACCATCGACGATCGCCAAAACAAGGCAGAAGTCGGGGATTTCGTGAGCGCGATTGAGTGTAGGCCGGTGTCTAAAACCAAAACCTTTGCACTCAAAGAAATCGTCATTAAGGGAGTGTAAATGATCCAAAGTTTCACTAGGTTAGTGGTGGCAGACAACAGCGGTGGCAAAGAGATCATGTGTATTAAAGTCTTGGGGGGCAGCCATAGGCGTTATGCCAGCGTAGGCGATGTGATCGTGGCTTCTGTGAAAAAAGCGATCCCCAATGGCAAGGTGAAAAAAGGGCAGGTGGTGAAAGCCGTGATTGTCCGCACCAAAAAAGAAGTGCAACGCCCCAATGGCTCTTTGATTCGCTTTGATGACAATGCGGCGGTGATCTTAGATGCCAAGAAAGATCCCATCGGCACACGCATTTTTGGTCCCGTGAGCCGTGAAGTGCGTTACGCAAACTTCATGAAAATCATTTCTTTGGCTCCGGAGGTGCTTTAATGCAGATTAAAAAAGGCGACTTGGTGAAGGTCATTGCCGGGGACGACAAGGGCAAAGTGGGCAAGGTGTTGGCGGTTTATCCTAAAAAATCTATGGTGGTTGTGGAGGGGTGCAAAATTGTGAAAAAAAGCATGAAGCCTACGGACGACAACCCCAAAGGCGGGTATCTCTCTAAAGAAATGCCCATGCATATCTCGAATGTGAAAAAAGAAGAGGAGTAGGCGTATGTATGGCTTGAAAAGCTTCTATGAGAAAGAAGTGAAGGGTAAATTAGCCGAAGAGCTAAACATTAAAAACCCCATGTTGCTCCCTAAAATCGAAAAAATCGTTTTGAGTGTGGGGGCGGGGGCTTATGCCAAAGACATGAAAATCATGCAAAACATCGCCCAAACCCTTTCTTTGATCGCCGGGCAAAAGGCGGTCATCACGATGGCGAAAAAGTCCGTGGCGGGCTTTAAAATCCGCGAACGCATGGCGGTGGGGGTGAAGGTTACCTTACGCAACAAAGTCATGTATAACTTCTTAGAAAAGTTGATCGTGATCGCTTTGCCTAGGGTGAAGGACTTTAGGGGCGTGTCTAAAAGCGGCTTTGATGGGCGGGGCAATTACGGCTTTGGGCTAAACGAACAGCTCATTTTCCCCGAAGTGGTCTATGACGACATCATGGTAACCCACGGGCTCAACATCGCCATCATCACTTCGACAAACAGCGACAAGGAGGCATTTAAGTTGTTAGAATTACTTGGAATGCCATTTGCGAAAGGACGCTAATGGCTAAAAAATCAATCATTGCAAAAACCCGCCGCAAACCTAAATTTAAAGTGCGTGGCTACACCCGTTGCAACATCTGCGGGCGTTCCCACTCCGTGTATCGCGATTTTGGCTTGTGCCGGGTGTGTTTGCGTAAAATGGGCAATGAGGGCTTGATCCCCGGCCTTAGAAAAGCTAGTTGGTAAGGGGATAACATGGTTAATGACATTGTGGCAGATTCTCTAACACGCATCCGCAACGCGAGCATGCGGCGTTTGGAGGTTACAGAGCTTTATTACGCCAAAATCGTGGTCTCCATCCTAGAGATTTTTAAAGCAAGGGGCTTCATCAGCAATTTCCACATGGTGGAGAAAGAGGGCAAACCTTTTATCTCTGTGGAGTTGGCGTATGATGAAAAAGGCAAGGCGGTCATCAATGAGATCAAACGCCTAAGCAAGCCCGGCCGTAGGGTGTATCGCCAGTCTAAAGAGTTGAAGCGCTTTAAAAATGGCTATGGTGTGGTGGTGGTGAGCACGAGCAAAGGGGTCATCACCAATGAAGAAGCCTACAAACAAAATGTGGGCGGTGAAGTGCTTTGCAGCATTTGGTAGGGAGAGTGCATGTCAAGAATTGGTAAAAAAATCATCAATATCCCTAGTGGGGTGCAAGTGAGCGTGGAGCACACCAAACTTGTGTTTAAAAACCAAAAAATAAGCCAAGAGCTCGAAACACACGGACGGGTGAAAATCCTTTTAGAGGGCAATACTCTACGCTTTGAGCCCGTGGGTGAAAACGCCCAAGACAAGGCCTTTTGGGGGACTTATGGGGCTTTGGCAAGCAACATCGTAACCGGGCTAGACAAGGGCTTTAGCAAGGTGCTCGAGGTCAATGGCGTGGGCTATAAAGTCGCACTAGGGCATAAGGTTTTAGAGCTAAGCCTAGGCTTTAGCCACCCAGTGAAATACCCCATCCCCGATGGCGTGGATATGGTGGTGGATAAAAACACCATCACCATCAAGGGGAGCAATAAACAGCAAATCGGGCAGATCGCCGCCGACATTCGGGCGTTCCGCCCCCCTGAGCCTTACAAAGGCAAGGGCATTAAATACAAAGACGAAGTGATCATCCGCAAAGCCGGTAAGACCGCTAAGAAATAGGGGATAGCATGACTAAAAATGTGTTAGAAAAGAAAAAAGCCCAACGGGCTAAACGCAAAATGCGGGTGCGTTCAAAGGTGTTTGGCACAGAGCAACGCCCCCGTGTGAGCGTCTTTAAATCCAACAAGCACCTTTACGCCCAAGCCATAGACGACAACAACCACAACACCCTAGCCCATGTGGATGGCAAGAAACTAGGCTTTGGCAAGAACATCGAAGACAGCAAGAAAATCGCTACAGAGTTTGCCAAAAGCTTGCAAGCTAAAGGCATCACGCAAGTGGTCTTTGATCGCAATGGGTATTTATACCACGGCGTGGTGGCGGCGTTTGCCGAAACTTTGCGTGAAAACAACATCGCCCTTTAAGGATGGACATGGAGATCAATAGAGAAGAATTTCAAGAAGTCGTGGTGAATATCGGGCGGGTGACGAAGGTCGTCAAAGGGGGCCGGCGCTTTAGATTCAACGCTTTAGTGGTGGTGGGCAATAAAAACGGGCTTGTGGGCTTTGGGCTTGGCAAGGCTAGAGAAGTGCCCGATGCCATTAAAAAGGCGGTCGATGACGCGTTTAAAAACATCATTGAAGTGAAAATTAAAGGCACAACCATCGCGCATGACATCGAGCAAAAATACAACGCGAGCAAAATCCTTTTAAAACCCGCCAGCGAAGGTACGGGCATCATCGCCGGCGGTTCTACCCGCCCTATGATCGAGCTAGCGGGCATTAAAGACATTTTGACGAAGTCTTTAGGGTCTAACAACCCTTACAATGTGGTCCGGGCGACTTTTGACGCTTTGGCAAGAATCAAGGGTTAAGGAGTTTTCATGGCATTAGAAAATTTACGCCCCGCTAAAGGGAGTGTGAAAAACACCAAGCGAGTCGGCAGGGGTCAGGGCTCTGGCATGGGCAAGACTTCCACCCGTGGGGGCAAGGGGCAGACAGCCCGCACCGGCTACAAACAAAAACGCGGCTTTGAGGGCGGGCAACAACCCTTGCAACGCCGCTTGCCTAAAGTGGGCTTTAAAAGCCGCACAAAGGGGCTCACTTATAGCATTAATGTTTCTAAACACCCCGAGATTTTAAAGCTAGAAACCTTGAGTTTGGAGCTGATTAAACAAGTCCATCCCTTCCCAAGCTACATTGAAAAAGTGAAGTTGATAGGCCAAGGGGCAAAAGAGCTAGCCTCTAAAATCCAAGACGAGAGAATCACCACTAGCGGACAAAAATAATGACAAAAGCCATTGCCACTAAGATTTTCATCACACTAGGCTATCTCTTCCTTTATCGGGTTTTAGCCTATGTCCCTATCCCGGGAGTGGATTTGGCAGCCATCAAATCTTTTTTTGACAGCAACTCAAGCAACGCTTTAGGGCTCTTTAATATGTTTAGTGGCAACGCTGTGAGCCGCCTTAGCATCATCTCGCTAGGCATCATGCCCTACATCACCTCTTCGATCATCATGGAGCTTTTAAGCGCCACTTTCCCCAATCTAGCCAAAATGAAAAAAGAACGCGATGGCATGCAAAAATACATGCAAATCGTGCGTTACGCCACGATCGGGATCACCGTGATCCAAGCCGTGAGCGTGTCCTTTGGGCTAAGAAGTATCGGGCACGGGCATAATGGGGCGATCATGGTGCCTATGCAAACTTTCTTACTCATCGCCACTTTTTCTATGCTTACGGGCACCATGCTTTTAATGTGGATTGGCGAGCAGATCACGCAGCGAGGTGTGGGTAATGGCATTAGTTTAATCATCTTTGCTGGGATTGTCTCGGGCATTCCACACGCCATTGCCGGGACTTTTAACCTAGTCAATACCGGGGTCATCAATGTCTTGGTGTTGATCGGCATTGTGGTGATCGTGTTGGCGACTATTTTTGCAATCATCTATGTAGAATTAGCCGAGCGGCGTATCCCCATCTCTTACGCCCGTAAGGTGGTTATGCAGAATCAAAACAAGCGGATCATGAACTACATCCCCATTAAGTTAAACTTAAGCGGAGTGATCCCCCCCATTTTTGCCTCCGCTCTCTTAGTGTTCCCCTCCACGATTTTACAAGCCTCTTCAAATAAGATTTTGCAAGCCATCGCCGACTTTCTAAACCCCCATGGCTACGCTTACAATATCTTGATGTTTCTACTCATCATCTTCTTTGCCTACTTTTATTCGTCCATTGTGTTTAACGCTAAGGACATTGCGGACAATTTAAAACGCAATGGGGGCTTTATCGCCGGCTTAAGGCCCGGGGAGGGTACGGCGAATTTCTTAAACACCGTGGCAAGCCGGCTCACCTTTTGGGGCTCTTTGTATTTGGCTCTCATCTCTACCTTGCCTTGGATTTTGGTCAAAGCCATGGGCGTGCCTTTCTACTTTGGGGGCACGGCGGTGCTGATTGTGGTGCAAGTGGCGATTGATACCATGAAAAAGATCGAAGCACAGGTGTATATGAGTAAATACAAAACCCTAAGCGCTGTGGGCTTTTAATGGCAATTGCCCTTAGAAACTCTAAAGAACTTGCCCTTTTAGCCAAAGCCGGGCAAGTGGTGGGGCAGACTTTAAAACTCTTGAAAGAAAAAGCTAAGGTTGGGGTGAGCCTACTGGAGTTAGACGCTTTAGCTGAAGAGAATATCCACAAACTGGGGGGCAAGCCGGCGTTTAAGGGGCTGTATGGCTTTCCTAATAGCCTTTGTGTGTCGCTCAATGAAGTGGTGATCCACGGCATCCCCACAGATTATAAACTCCAAGAAGGCGACATTGTGGGGCTGGACTTGGGCGCGTGTGTTGCAGGCTACTTTGGGGACGCGGCGATCACCCTAGCCATCGGGCAAGCCACAGAAAAAGACCAAGCCTTGATCGCTTGTGCCAAAGAGAGCTTATACGCCGCCATTTCTCAGCTTAAAGTGGGCATGCACTTTAAAGAAGTGAGTTTTCTATTAGAGCAAGAGATCACTAAAAGGGGGTTTGTGCCCTTGTTGGACTTTTGCGGGCATGGGATTGGCAAAAGACCACACGAAGAACCGCAAATCCCCAACTACCTAGCCCCACAGGCAAACCCCAAGAGCGGCCCTAAGATCAAAGAGGGCATGGTGTTTTGTCTTGAGCCGATGGTGTGCCAAAAAGAGGGCAATCCTAAAATCTTAAAAGACAAATGGAGCGTGGTTTCCACAGACGGGTTAAACACGAGCCATTACGAACACACCATCGCGATGGTGGGTAAAAAAGCGCAAATTTTAACGGAGGCTTAAAGTGGCAAAAGACGATGTGATCGAGGTGGATGGACGGGTGATCGAGTGTTTGCCTAACGCCACCTTTAAAGTGGAGTTGGAGAACAAACATGTCGTGTTGTGCCGGATTTCGGGCAAAATGCGGATGCACTATATCCGCATTGCGCTTGGCGATCGGGTGCGTTTGGAGCTCACCCCCTATAGTTTGGATAAAGGGCGGATCACTTTCCGCTACAAGTGATTAAGTTAGTTCTAACCAAAGATCGTTAGAATAGAAGTTTTGCTTAAGGAGATTTCAATGAAAGTTAGACCTTCTGTTAAGAAAATGTGCGACAAATGCAAGGTCATCAAAAGGCGGGGCGTGATCCGGGTGATTTGCGTAACCCCTAAACATAAACAAAGACAAGGATAGACAATGGCGCGCATTGCTGGGGTAGATTTACCCAAAAAGAAACGGGTTGAATACGCTTTGACCTACATTTACGGCGTGGGCTTGAAAAGCTCTAGAGATATTCTTGCCAAAGTGCAAATCTCTTTGGATAAAAGGGTGCATGAATTGAGTGAGGACGAAATCTCTAGCATCACTAAAGAAATCCAAGCCAACTATGTCGTGGAGGGGGATTTGCGTAAAAAGGTGCAAATGGACATCAAGGCGTTGATGGATTTAGGCAGTTATCGGGGGATTCGCCACCGCAAGGGCTTGCCCGTTCGCGGACAAACCACGAAAAACAACGCCCGCACCCGCAAAGGCAAGAAAAAAACCGTGGGCAGCAAATAAGGGAGCGTGAATGGCAAAACGAGTTGGGACAAAAAAACGCGTTGTTAAAAAGAACATCGCTAAAGGTGTGGTTTATATCTGTGCTTCCTTCAACAACACGAACATCACCATTACAGACGAAATGGGTAATGTCATTTGTTGGGCGACAGCAGGCGGGCTAGGCTTTAGGGGGTCTAAAAAATCCACCCCTTACGCCGCCCAACAAGCCGTAGAGAGCGCGATGATGAAAGCCAAAGAACATGGGCTTAAAGAAGTGGGGATCAAGGTGCAGGGCCCGGGCTCTGGGCGTGAAACCGCCATTAAAAGCGTGGGCAGTGTGGAGGGCATTAAAGTCCTTTGGATTAAGGACATCACCCCCCTAGCGCACAATGGTTGCCGCCCCCCTAAGAGAAGAAGAGTGTAAGGAGCAAGCATGGCAAGATACAGAGGTGCAGTTGAGAAGTTAGAGCGCCGTTTTGGGATTTCTTTAGCCCTAAAGGGCGAGCGCCGCTTGAGCGGCAAGAGTGCGCTAGACAAACGCGCCTATGGCCCGGGGCAGCATGGGCAAAGACGGGGCAAAATCTCGGATTATGGCTTGCAGCTTAGAGAAAAACAAAAAGCCAAAGCCATGTATGGGATTTCTGAGAAGCAATTCCGCTCCATCTTTAGAGAGGCAAATCGCATGGAGGGCAACACAGGGGAGAATTTAGTCCGCTTGTTAGAGCGCCGCTTGGATAATGTCGTCTATCGCATGGGCTTTGCCACCACTAGAAGTTTTGCAAGGCAATTAGTAACGCATGGGCATATCTTGGTCGATGGCAAACGCATGGACATCCCCTCAGCGTTCATCAAGCACGGGCAAAAAATCGAATTGATTGAAAAAGCAAAGAAAACCCCCAAATTTTACGCTCCATTGAGCTGAGCAAACAAACGGGGATGGTCGCTTGGATTGATGTGGATCAGGATAAAAAATTTGGGATTTTCACCCGCTACCCTGAGAGAGATGAAGTGGCAATCCCCATTGAAGAACGCCTGATTGTTGAACTTTACTCAAAATAGGGGCGCGCATGAAAGTGATTAAAACAGCGCCCCATGTCCCCACGGACATCAGCGTTGAGAAAATCAACGACCGGCAAATCCGCGTTTGTGTATCCGCTTTTGAAAGCGGCTACGCCATCACCCTGGCGCACCCCATCCGCCGTCTGCTCTTGCAAAGCTCCGTGGGGTATGCGCCCATCGGCATTAAAATTGAAAATGTCGCCCACGAGTTTGACTCTGTGCGGGGGATGTCTGAAGACGCTGCCCTTTTCATTGCTAACCTTAAAAACATCCGCCTAGTGGGGCAGGCAAAAAACCCTGACGAGCAACTTGTGGTGCATTACTCTTTTAAAGGCCCCGCTAAACTTTGCGGCAAGCATTTAGAAACTGAGGGCGTAGAGGTGGTGGATAAAGAAGCCTACTTAGCCACCATCAACGAGGATGTGCAACTAGACTTCGCCCTAATCATCCAAAGGGGCATGGGTTATGTGCCTAGTGAGAGCATTCGAGGCTTGATCCCTAGCGATTACATCCCCCTAGATGCTTACTTCACCCCCATTAGAAAAGTCGTCTATAACATTGAAAACATGCTTGTGGATGGCAACCCCAATTTTGAGCGGGTGGTGTTTGACATCGAAAGCGATGGGCAGGTCGATCCACAAATCGCCTTCCAAGAGGCGATCAAAACCATGCACGCCCAAATGCATATTTTCAGCACCAGCATGGCACACTCCAAAGCCTACGCCCTAGAAGACAGCCTAGAGATCAAAGACCTTGTGCGTAAAGTCGAGGACTTGGACCTAAGCGCAAGGTGCTTTAATTGCCTAGATAAAATCGGGATCAAATACATCGGGGAGCTTGTGCTGATGGACGCTTACGAGCTTAAGGGCATTAAAAATCTAGGCAAGAAGTCCTACGATGAGATCGCTGAAAAATTAGAACAACTCAAATACCCCGTGGGGCAAGAACTCTCCCCTGAGTTTAAAGCATCGCTCAAAGCACGGATCGATAAATTAAAAAGTGAGGACAATTAATGCGTCACCAAAATCGTTTTAGAAAACTAGGCCGCACAAGTGCCCACAGAAAGGCACTTTTAAAAAACCTAGCCATCGCCCTAATCACGCATGGCAAGATTGAAACAGGGGTTTGCAAAGCCAAAGAATTGCAAAGCTACATTGAAAAGCTAGTAACAGCGGCCAGAATTGGGGACTTCAACGCCCACCGCTATGTCTTTGCCTATTTGCAAAACAAAGAAGCCACCCATAAACTTGTTACAGAAGTGGCACCCAAATACGCCGAGCGCAAGGGGGGCTACACCAGCATCCACAGAAGTGCCCTAAGAAGAGGAGACGCGTCTGTGCTCGCCCAAATCGCCTTTGTTTAATGGAGTTTCTAGGCTTTCTAGCTATTTTAATCGTGGCAGGGATTTTACTTTTTAAACCTGCCCTAGAGAAACTCGCTTTCTCTATCTTTGTGGGGGCGTGGCTTGTAGAAATCGCCATGTTCGCCGCCCACACTTCTACGCTTTTGCCTAATATGAATTTATAACCCCCAAGCCTTTTAGGCTTCAAACTTTACTTTTCTTTAACCCCTTTAACCCCTTGTCTTTTCTCCCCACTCTAAGCTTTAGCCCTCTTACATTTTTGTTACAAAACTCCACTTTTTATTTTTGTTTTTACTCTTTGCGGACGGATCGCTTGACAGGGGGGTAGAATATCATCGTAAATATTTTAAAAATGAGGAGTTGGTATGTTTTTAGGCGCGTTAAATGCAGAGGAGAAAAAGGCGTTCTTGCAAATCGCCCACCATTTTGCATGGAGCAATGACGACTTTTCGGATGCACAAAAAGAAGTGATCGCGACTTATTGCTTAGAAATGCAAATTGAGGACATTGACTACAAGGCGGATCAATTTGACTTGAAAGCCACACTGGGGGTTTTTAAACAAAAGGAGCACCAAAAAATCGTGTTGCTTGAAACCATGGCACTAGCCATGGCTGACAGGCTAACCCACTTAGAAGCCTTACACGAGGGTGAAAGGGCGGTTTTAGACACCATGATCCAAAGCTTTGGGCTAAAGCCCAATTTAGCTAGGATTTACGCCGACTGGACTAAGGCAATGTTGGTGCTCACCGATCAAGGTAAAAATCTCATTGCACTTTAACATGGGCTATCCTTGTACCATTTGTGGGGCATGTTGCCGCAATATCGGGGGGGTGAAAGAGCTTGCCGCCTTTGATTTAGGCAATGGGGTGTGTCGCCACTTAGATCAACAAACCCAGCGGTGTTTAATCTATGAAAACCGCCCCCAGATTTGCAGAGTTGATGAGATGTATGAAAAGGTGTTTTACCAACACTACAGCCTAGAGGAATTTTACGCCCTAAATCTCAAGGCTTGTCAAATGTTGCAGGAAAAAGAGGGGGTAAAAGAGGTTTTGAGGATCAAGATTGAATAAGGAGCAAACATGCCTTTACCATGGATTATAGGGGGGATTGCGTTGGCGGTGATCGGGGGGATCGCCATTTTAAGCATCAGTCAGTTTTTAAGCAAGATTAGAGAGCTTAAGGAGAAGCTAGAGAGAGAAAGGAGAAGGAGATTTGCCGCCAAAATTAAAGCCATGTATGATGCAGGAGATCATGCAGAAGTCCATGTCGGTTTGCTTGATGGGGGGCGTGAGATAGACACAGAGACCTACAAAGTGGATAAAGAGGATGCGATAAGAGAGCTAAGAGAGGGCATGACCCTATGATTGCCGAAGTGATCTTTATCCCAAACGATGGGCTTAAACAAGCCAATCAAGAACAGCTAGAGGCTTTTAGTGCAGAGGTCAAGGAGATTTTAGAAAAACCAGACTACGACTTTAGCGGTGTCGAGGAAGTGGCTTTAGTGGGGGTGTTTGATCCAAAAGGAGCGCATAAAGTCCAAGTTAAAACCGACAAATACACCCCCACGCCAGCGGAGGAAGTGGGGATTTCTTTACTGCTCTCAAGGCTCAATCACCCCATTAACGAGGCATTGAGCGAGGGCAAGTTTTTAGGCATCGGGGCGCATTTTTACTTGGCGATCAACTGCATAAAAGCCCTACAAGAGCACCTAAACAAACAAGCGCAAGACAAAAAAGCCATTAAACAAGAGCAAGAAAACGCCCCGAGTTTAAACCTACGAGTGGAAGAGCCCCGCTACAGCCTAGAGAAAATCGAGCTAGACAAGAAAACCAAAAAGGGGATTTTAGAAGTCATTACTTTAGTGCAAAAGCAAGATTTGATTTACGAGGAGTGGGGCTTTAAAGAGGTGGATGGGATCGCCAAAACCATCATTAATTTTCACGGCAAACCCGGCACGGGCAAAACCATGAGCGCACATATCATTGCTAAAGAGTTGGGTAAGCAGATTATCCATGGCAATTACGCCGACATTGAGTCTAAATTCGTGGGGGATGCGCCTAAGAATTTGGTCGCCGCCTTTGACTTGGCGCAAAAGAGTGGGGCGATTTTGTTTTTTGATGAGGCAGATAGCTTTTTAGGTAAGCGCATTTCTAATGTTACCCAAAGTGCGGATCAGGCGGTCAATTCTTTGCGTAGCGAGCTGTTAAAACTCTTAGAAGAACGCCCCGTGATTGTGATTTTCGCCACGAATTTATTAGAAAACTACGACAAGGCGTTTCATAGCCGAATCTTGCGCTCCATTTGCTTTGAATTACCCAATGACAAGCAAAGGCAGGCGATCATTTCAAAACATATCCCAAATCGCCTTTATGAAAAGGGCATGCAAGAGCTCAGTCAAGAGGAGCTGGAGACTTTAAGCCAAATTGCTAAGGGCTTTTCAGGCAGGGAGATCAAAAACGCCATTTTAAACGGCTTGATTAGGGCGGCTAAAGAGGAGGTTTTGCCTAATTTTGACGACTTCAAAAAGGCATTTAAAACCGCTAAAAAAGAGTTTAAAAAAACCCATAAGGAGGACAGCAGAAAAGAAAGTTTAGGCAAGCGGATTAAGAGCAACTTGAAAAAAGGCAAATTCAAAACCATGAGGAGAAAAGATGATGAATGATGGCAAAAGTCCTAGCGGGAAATTGATTGAGGAGTTGGTGGCATTTCTTAAAGAAAAAGGCTTTTTGTTAGAGGAGCTGAAAAAGTTACTCAATCAAGACACCTTTTTGCAAGCGTGGAATTACACAGAAGTCAAGCAGGACAAATACAGCTTTAAAGAGTTGTTGACGTGGGTCAAAGAGCATTTTAACCCCAATCTACACAGCGCAGCCAGCCTTACCAAAGAGGAAAAGGCTGGGGTGGGGCTTATTTTAAGCTGTTGCTTCATGGATAAAAAGAACACCCCCTTAACCAGCGAAAAAGACCCCTTTTTACGAGTCATTGCCAAAGAACTTGATGAGGATTTGAAAAAGAACTTTGGCACTAAAGACATGATCATGTTGAAATAGGGGAAAAAATGGGAATCATTGACAATGTCTTAGACTTCTTTAGGAGTGTGTGGGCGTGGGTGCAACGCATTTGGACGCGCATTTTAAACTTCTTTAAAAATATCGTAGATTGGTTCAAAAGCCCGAATAGATTGCGGCAGTTACAAGTGGATAGAAACAGAATAGCTGTTTCTATCAAAGAAAATTTAGCCAATGGGGATTATGGGGTGGTGAATTGCCTTTATAACACTGCCACAGGGCAACTCGATGGTGAGGCGATCGGCGTTGAGAGCGAACAAGTGGATGCTGAAACCCAAAAGAATTTTGGCAATAAAGAAATGATTGTCTTGAAGTAGGGGGAGGGCATGCATTAGGGCATCAGCCCTTTAATACCTTAAAGTTCCAAAAAGGAGATACAATGGATTTTTCGGATTCTCAAAAGGCAAAAGAGGCTTTGCTGTGGAAGTTTTTAGGGGATAGCGTTATTTTTAAGGAGATCATTTCTTTTAAAGATGACATTGTCGCTTGGTTTAAAAGCCCAGAACGCCTCCATTATTTGCAAAAAAATAAAAAGGTGCTGGCTGTTTCTATCAAAGAAAAGCTAAGCAATGAGAATTATGGGATCATTAATTGCCTTTTTAACATAGAAACAGAAGAGATTGATGGCAAAGAAGCTCTAGGCATTCAAGGCAAGGAGATCGATGAGGACATCCAAAAGAATTTTGGCGACAAAGATATGATCGTTTTGAAGTAGGGGGAGGGCATGCCAACTTATTTGATCGTTTTAATTGTGGTGGTGGTGTTGGGCTTTGTGGCTCTAGTTGTGTTGCGTAAAGCCACGCCTACAGCCATAGAGCAAGAGGTTTTGACGATGAAGGAGGTGATCGCCTTTTTTAAGGACGAGAAGGTAGCGCAAAGTTTAAGAGCAAATAGCTCCACGATCGCCACAGCGATCCGTGAAAAGCAAAGCGATGGGCGTTTGAAAATCACTTTAGCCCCCTATGACAAACAACAAAGTACTATCCCCTCTAATGCCCCCATGAAAGTTTATTTAGTCAAACGCATGGATACAGATTTAGACAAAGTTTTTGGGGATAAAGACATGGTGGTTTTACAATAAAGCCAAAAGGGTTTCAGCTAGCCTATTGCTTCATCTCTAGCAAGGTTTCGATCATGCGATCCACGGCGGTTACCACTTTGGCATTGGCGGCGTAACCGCTTTGGAATTTGATGAGGTTCACCATCTCTTCATCGGTGCTGACCCCTGAGATGGCTTGTTGCTCTTTTTTAACGACATGCAAAATCGCATCCTTGCCCTCTAGGGTTTTCTTGGCATGTTCGGCTTCAGTGTGGACTTTACCCACGAGGAATTGGTAGTAATTCTCAATTGTCATGGGCTTGTTGTCTAGTTTATTATCTTTGAAAAAGTCCACCTTATTGTATTGGAGTTGCTGCATCATGTTGGCAACATCAAAGTTGCCATCGATGGGGGCAAGCCACGGGCGCAAGGCAGTGGGCTCTTTACGGTAGGTGTCGTTGATTTTAATGTCTCTGGCACTGTCGCCCTCAAAAAAGGTGTTTAAGCCCAAAGCGCCCGTAAAGTTCGTGCCATGGTCTTTAAGCGACACAAACAGCCCCTGAGAGGCGTTTTTGGGTTGGATGGTGAATTGTTTGGCATCGCTGTCGTAATGCGCCACGAAATAGTCGTCAAAGTCGTTCGTGGTGTTGTTGTCGTGGTTGTCGTCTGTGTTGGCGTTGATTTGGTTGATCACATCGTTCATGGTGGTGATGGGGGTGATGGTGATGGTCTTTTTGGCGATCACATGCCCGTTGGTGTTGTAGGCGAGCAGGTCAAAAGTCCCCGTTTTGATGTTGTGGTTGGTGTCTTTCAAGGTTTCCGTGCCTTGAAAGTCCATGGTGTGCCCTTCAATGCGATGTGCGGCGCTTTGGGCGTAAATGGCGTTGGTGGCTTGGATCAAGCCTTTGGCGAAGGTGTCTAGGCGGTCAATGTAGGTTTGCAATTTGCCCTTTCTAGTGCCGTTCAAGCCATCGTTATACACGCCCATCAGCGCCCCCACCTTGCCTTGGTCGATCTTATCGGTGATGTTAACAACTTTAAAATCATCGCCTCTAAAGTAGATTTGGGCGAGTTGGTTCTCATCTTTATTCTGCTCCACGACAAGGGGGTGGAAGATCGCCCCGTCCACGATGTTAAACCCATAACCCACATTGAAGACATAGCCATCGTCAAAGTCGGCGGTTTTAATGTCGTTTAGCGAGTAGGTTTGGATGTGGTTCTTGGTAACATTACCCCCGATGAGCTCTTTTAAGTGGAACTCAAGTTGATCGCGTTTGTCGCGCAGTTCGTTGGCTTGTTTGAGGGTTTTAGTATCCTCCATTTCTTTAAGGTGCTTGTTGATGTTGGCAATTTCTCTGCCTAGGCGGTTGACCTCGGTGATGGTGCTGACAAGCTCGTGGCTAGCTTTTTTCTGCAAGTCTACAAGGCGCGCTCTAGCATCGTGTATGCTTCTGGTGAGGGTATTGGTTTTTTGCACAAGGGCTTGCTTGGTGGCGGGGGATTTGGCGTCTTTAGCCAGGTCTTTCCATGCATTGAAGTAGTCTTGCAGGTCTGTATGCACGCCCACTTCGTCCATGTCGGGGAAGTAGGAGGAGGCTTCGCGCAGGTTGTCAAACTGGGTACTGTAGTAGGCTTGCTCTTGCTTGGCGTGTGCGTAGCGGGCAAAGACAAACTCATCGTGCGTGCGTTGAACGCTTTGGACATTCACCCCCATGTTCATGTTGCGGTTGGTGTACATGAGGGTGCTTTGGGGCGTGGCGATCACGCGCTGTCGGCTGTAAAACTCATCGTTGGCGTTGGAGATGTTGTTACCGGTTACATCCACCATGACTTGGTGGGCTTGTAGACCGGTGTAAGAAGTGTTTAGAGTCGCAAATATCCCGCCCATAAAGACCCCTTAGGCCTGCACTTGTAAAAAGCTGCTGGCGATGGTTTTTTGGTTGTAATAACCCGTGCTCTCATGGGGCACGATCTGCTGCATGAGCTTGGAGTAAAAATCCGACACCGCAAAGACAATGCGGGCGTAATCGGCGTTGATCTCTTTAAGCTCGGTTAAAAGCTGGCGCATTTCTTTTAAAAGCAAAGAGCCGCGCTCATCTAAGAGATTAGCTAGAGGCGTGCCCGGGTTTTTCTCCATCAAGACAAGCATCTCTTGGTCAAAAAGGGCTTTGCAGTTTTCAAAGGAGGCGATCCGCTCTCTTTTGAGCCCGTTGCGCCCGAAGATCGCTTCGTGGTTGGCTTCTTTGATGTCTTCTAAATCTTGGGAAGTGAGTTTAATGAGGGTTTGCAGATCCTGCACGGATTGCTCAAGATAGCCATAAAGCATGCGCAACCTTTAAGTGGTTTCATACCAAGCTACCCTTATTTGAGAATATAAAATGCTCGGTATCGCCTTAGCTAAGCAAATCCTGTGCCATTTTATGAGCGGTCTTGTCCATGTCCACCTTGTATTGCCCGTTCTCGACAGCCTTTTTGATTTGGGCAACCCGATCGGCTTCGTGGGCTGGGGTGGTAGTCGTCCGGGTAGTGGAGCGAGAGCCGTGGACAGAGCTAGGGTTGACATGGCTAGAAGAAAGAGTCGTTCCTACAGGCTTAACCATGAAAGGTCCTTTCTAAAATTTCGGGCTACATCGGCTAAAAGACAAAAATTTAAATTATATCATTGCACCAAGCGCATCCTTTCAGACAATTCTTGGCGTAATTGTTTCGCACTTGCGGGGGCTTTTTTAGCGGTGTCTAAATTCGAAAACGCAGATTGTGATCTGCCGAAGGTGTAGACCAACAATAGTAACAACGCACAACAAAAGAGTAGAAAGGTGATGGTAGGCACGAGCCAAAGGCGTGTAAAACGCATTCTTTTCATTACACTCTCCGTCGAGAATTTTAAGGTATTCTATACTAAAATTTGGTTTTTTCATTAAGGATTGTGATGATTCGGGTCATTTTAGCGTGGCTGTTTTGTGTGGGTTTGAGTGGGAGCAGCTGTGGGGCAGAGGCTCATTTAGGAAAAAGGCATGGCTTTACTAGGTTTTTTTAACAAGCACCACATTGACCCCAAAATTCATCACAACTTGTCCTGCCAAGATAAAGAATTGGGCACTGAGATTAGGGTTGGCATGCCCTACTATATACCTAAAGACAACAATAACCAACTCTTACAAGCCTTAGTGCCTATGGGCAAATCCGTGCAGCCACGCCTTCTAACAAGAGCGGTCGTTAAGGATGACCAACTAAGCTTGATCTACGCTCGCAAACACCGCTTTAACCAACTCTTTAGCCACCCCAACATTAAAGCAGCGATGTTACAAACCCACAGACGCAACCACTATGTCTTTGCCTATAAAGATAAATATTACGATGAATTGGGGCGAAAATTCGCAGAGTTTTTGCTTAAAACCCCCGTCAAAAGGGCGCAGGTGATCGGCAAGGTGGGCAACATAGGGCTTAGCATAGGGTCGCATTTGCACTTTGGGATGTGTCGCAACGACTGCCCCACAGACCCACTCGGGCGTATCCGCACGGCTAAAAGTCAACTTAAAGGGCATGAAAAGCAGTTTTTTAGCCAAGCCATCGAGCCCTACCCAGGCATACTTGAAGACCTGACCTCCTTTGAACACGCCCAAAAAGAAAACACAAAGAATACAGACCAATGATCGCCTACGACAATATTCAAATCACAGACTGCCCCACTTCCGCCTACTTCAAACCCAAGCGCATTTTATACGAGGAAAGGGGGTGAATAAAAGTTGGGACATGGTCCGCGTGCACGACAGCGTGTCTATTTTGCTTTACCACACCGAGAAACAAAGCTTTGTGTTGGTGAAGCAATTTAGACCTCCCGTGTTTGTGAGTGCGTGTTTGTATGGGGGGCAGAGCGTGGATGGCTACACCTATGAATTGTGTGCGGGGCTTGTAGATAAGGCGCATAAAAGTGTGGAGCAGATCGCTTGCGAAGAGGTGCTAGAAGAGTGTGGTTACGCCCTGATCCCTGAAATGCTACAAAAAATCGGAGTGTTTTACGGCTCCACGGGCATTAGTGGGAGCAAGCAGACCATGTTTTTTGCCCGCATTAGCCAAACCCAACATGTTCACCAAGGTGGGGGGGTTGACACCGAAGACATAGAAATTATCTACCTACCCTTAGAAGAAGTAGATAGCTTTATAGCGAATGAACAATTTTGTAAAAGCGTGGGGCTAGGCTACGCATTGATGTGGTTTCAACAGCACTTTAAGGATGGACATGCTTAAGTGGTTTTTCATGGTTTTGGGGCTGTGTGGGCTGCTAAACGCTAAAGATTGGAGCGCACCTCTAAAAATCAATATTGACAGCGTAGACACGGCTAGAAAAGTCGTGCAGTTTCAAGCCTACGATCTACAAGTGGGCGAGAGTGGCTATATCTTAGCCAAACTCACCGATTACGATGTCATCGCAGCGAGCCTTGAAGTGTTTTCTATCCAAAATGGCGTTGCCTATGCTAGATACACTCCCTATAAGGTGATGAAACAAAAGCACCTACCCACCCCGCGTATGGTCCCAAAAAAGGGCAACTTGGCGATTTTTAGGGAGTTCAACAGTCAGGCCTTTTTAATCGCTCCCGACTTACACACCTATGAAAATATTAAGGACGACCACACCGACATAACATTTATCAGCTCCGATTTATTGGTGGCTTTTTTAAATGGGTTCAACCCCACAGCCAAGACCTTAAGGCGGGCTTGCGACATTTACAGCGTGGGGCTTATCTACCTTGTCAGCACCAACCGCCTAAATATCCTAGACTGCCAAAGTTTTGCCATTTTAGAAACTAAGCCCTTTGACACCTCAAAAGTGGGGCGCACCTTCACGCCCTTTTTCTCCCGTGTGGAGGGGGTGGATCGGGGAACTTTGGGGAAAATAATGGCTGGGGGCAAGGCACGGCACTACTTCAGCTATTACGACAACTTACTACGGAGAGAGTCCGAAAAGAAGCTAGTTAGAGAAATTAAGACACAGGATAAAAAAGAGCTTGAAAAAGATATTAAAAATGCCAGAAACGCAAAGCAAAAACAAGCCCTAGAGAAGGAATACAACAAGGAAATTAAAGAGGAGCAACAACAAATTGCCCCTACGCTCTCTAAACAGCAAAAGGTAGAGGAAAAATCTCTAGATCAAACGACCAACAAAGAGAGGGCAAAAGAAGCCAAAGAGGCGAAAAAAGAGCGCAAGCAAGAACTCGCTAAAGAAAAACAAAAGAAAAAGGCAGAGAAAAAAGCCAAAAAAGCCGAGAAACAACAAGAGAAGGCAGATAAGAAACGCATACGCCAAGAGGAGAAAAAACTAGAACAATAGGAGTAGCCCATGTTAAACCCCGAACACGCCAAGGCTTTGCGCGGTTTGGTGGGGGAGGAGGATTTTTTCACCGACCCCGCCCATTTGAGTGTCTACGCCTACGATGCGACCAGAGAGCGCCACCTACCCGAGGGCGTGATCTTCCCCAAGAGCGAACAAGAAATTAGCCAAATTTTAGCCTATTGCAATGAGCATAAAATCATTGTGGTGCCAAGAGGGGCGGGCAGCGGCTTTACAGGCGGGGCGCTTGGGGTAAGCGGGGGGCTCATTTTAAGCGTGGAAAAGCACCTAGACAAAATCTTAGAGATCGACACCAAGAATTTAATCGCACGGGTACAACCGGGCGTGATCAACAAACACTTCCAAAACGAGGTGGAGAAAATGGGGCTCTTTTACCCGCCCGACCCTGCCAGCCAAGAGCAAAGCACTTTGGGGGGCAATGTGGGCGAAAACGCGGGGGGCATGCGCGCTGCCAAGTATGGGATCACCAAGGATTATGTGATGGCTTTAAGGGCGGTGCTGCCCAATGGCGACATTATTAGAGCGGGCAAGAAAACGATTAAGGATGTGGCGGGCTTTAATGTGGCGGGCATTTTGATTGCCAGCGAGGGCTGTTTGGCGGTGATTAGCGAAATCACTTTAAAACTGCTGGCTAAGCCCAAATTGCGCCAGTCGGCGATGGGGGTGTTTCAAACCATCCAAGAGGCAATGGAAGCGGTGTATAAAACGATGGCAAGTGGGGTTACGCCCGTGGCGATGGAGTTTTTAGACAATCTAAGCATTCGGGCGGTGGAGGAGCGTTTTCATAAGGGGCTACCCATTGAGGCGGGGGCAATTTTGATCACACAAGTGGATGGCAGCGTACCCGAGCAGATCACTTGGCAGTTAAACGCCATTGAGGGGCATTTTAAGGTGTGTGGATGCGTGGATTTTAAAAGAGCCCAAAATGCTAGCGAGGAAGAAGACCTATGGTTTTCGCGCCGCAATGCGTCCCAGAGTATTAGTGTTTATGGTAAGAAAAAATTAAACGAAGATGTGACGGTGCCTAGGGCGAGCCTGCCCGCCTTGCTTGAGGAGGTGGGGCGCATTTCTAAAGCCTACAACCTGCCCATCCCCTGCTTCGGGCACACGGGCGATGGCAATGTGCATGTGAATATCATGCTTGAAGACCCAACAACACAGCTAGAGCAGGGGCAAAGGGCGATGGAGGAGATTTTTAAATGCGCCATCGCTTTGGAGGGGACTTTAAGCGGAGAGCATGGCATTGGGCTCTCTAAGGCAAAGTTCATGCCCCTAGCCTTTAGCCCTGAAGAAATGGGGCTTTTTAGGGCGATCAAAAAAGCCTTTGACCCCAATAACATTTTAAACCCCTTTAAAATGGGGCTGTGATTTTAGCCCATTTCAAGCCCCCTAAGAGTTTTCCTAGCCCCTATTTGGTCCTACGCACGGATAGCAAGGGCTTAGTGAGCTTAGACTTTGTAGCAAGCGTGCCAAGCACCACCCCAAACCCCGATGCCCTCATGCAAGCCGTGCTAGAGAGTTTAGAGGGCTATTTTAGCGGCACGCTTTTTAGCTTTGACTTGCCCTTGAGCCTATCAGCTAGCCCCTTTAGCTTGCAAGTGTGGCAGGCTTTGCAAAATATCCCCTATGCCAGCACAAAAACCTACCAAGAAATCGCCCACGCCATTAATAAACCTAGAGCGTGTCGAGCCGTAGGCAACGCTAACCACAACAACCCCATCCCGATCATCATCCCCTGCCATCGAGTGGTGCCTAAAAGCGGGGGGCTAGGGGGCTATGGGGGCGGGGTGCAGATTAAAGAGTGGTTGTTAAAGCACGAGCAACGCCATAAACTATAATTCCTAAAATTTCATTGCAAAACCACCATTTCTTTATCCGCAAAGACTTTTTCTAAGTCTGTATCCATGCGTTTAACCAAATAAACTCGCATGGGGGCATTAGAGGCGATCGCCCTTTGTTGTTTGTCGTAGGGGGCGAGCGTGATTTTCAAACGCCCATCACTTTGCTTTTCGTGGATCGCTGTGGCGATCGTGGAGCTATTCGCCCTTAAACTTTGCGCTACCTTCTCGTCCTTAAAAAAGGCGATCACCTCCTTCATACTCAAAGTGTCTTACTCTATGGGTTTTATCGCTACTTGGCGCAAAACGACCAAAGCCACAAAACCCAGCACCACCACTACAATTAAAACGATTAAGTAAAACCCATTGGCTTAATTTTTGGGTATCTATGACTTTGCCTAGGTCAAAAAAGCGGTTATAGATTTTAGCGCATGCGTCATAAAATACATCTCCAAAAGCACTTTCTTAAAAAACTCCCGTATTTTCTGCTTGTCCATTAGGGGTACTCTTAGGGGGCTTGCACAATTTCTTGCAGCATTTGTACACTCTCTTGGCTAGGAATGATCTCTTCCTCTTCTTGGGCTAAAAACGCGTCCATCGCACTCTTTTTATCCATCGCCTCGTCCAATTCCTCATCAAAGCCCCGTTGGTAAGAGCCGATACGGATCAACACTTCGTTTTCTTTCAAAAGGGCGTAGAGTTTGCGGAATTTGCGCGCAGCCAGCATGTGCTCGTGGCTGCTCACTTCCTTACTCACCCTTGAGGCGGAGTTTAGGATATTAATAGGCGGATAAATGCCATGATCGGTAAGCTCCCGACTTAAAACAATATGCCCGTCTAAAATGCTGCGGCTTTGGTCAGCAATGGGATCACTCAAGTCATCCCCCTCCACCAGCACGGTGAAAAAGGCGGTGATGCTCCCTTTGTTTTGTTCCTTGCCCGCCCGCTCCATTAGCTGGGGCAAGAGGGTTAGGGCAGATGGGGGGTAGCCCTTGCTGGTGGGCGGCTCGCCAAGGGCTAGCCCGATTTCTCTTTGTGCCATCGCAAAACGGGTAACCGAGTCCATCATGAAAAGCACATCATGCCCTTGATTTTTAAAATACTCCGCCACGCTCATGGCGCAAAACGCCCCGTATTTACGCATTAAAGGCGCATCGTCGCTCGTGGCGACCACCAAGACGGTGTTGTCTAAATTGCCTTGTAAGTTCTTATGGATAAACTCAGGGATCTCGCGTCCGCGCTCCCCAATGAGAGCTATGACCTTAATTTGCGCCTCACAGCCTCTAACGATCATCCCCATTAAGGTGCTTTTACCCACCCCGCTGCCTGCAAAAATGCCTAACTTTTGCCCCTTGCCACAAGTGAGCAGCCCGTCAATGCTTTTCACCCCCACGCTAAAGGGCTCGTCAATGATCCCCCGATCTAAGGGCTTGATGGGCGCAGCCATCACGGGCGCATAGGCACTCGCCCTAACATAGCCCAAACCATCTAGGGGGTTACCCAAAGGATCGAGCACGCGCCCTAAGAGCCCCTCGCCCACAGGAAAGCTTAAACCCTCGCGCACAAAAAGCACGCGATCGCCCACCCTGCACCCCTCCACAAAGGAAAAGGGCGTGAAGCCAAATCGTTCCTTCTCCACCACCACGACCATGCCAAGGCAATCGAGCCCGTCGGTCTTTTGCACCTGCACCACATCCCCCACCGAGGGCAAAAACCCACTCACAAAGACCATGCTAGGCAGGATTTTCACCACCACGCCATAGCGGGGGGATAAATCTCGGGGGTGTTGCAACCTTGCACGCAAAACATCTAGGGACATCGGCTATCCTTAAAGGCTTAATTTTATATTAACACAGCTTAAGGTAAAATGCAAAGTTTATTATACTTTGAATTAAACCCCAAGGAGTTTCATTATGGATTTAACGACTAAGCGGCTCGATAGCGCCAACGCATCTATCAGCGCCAAACCTTCGCTGCAGGATTTTGAAAAGAAGTCCCACAGCATCGCCCAAAAAATTGCCAAAAACACCAAGTTAGACGGGTTTAGAAAAGGTAAAGTTCCCCTAGACATCATCAAACAACGCTACCAAGGCCACATCCAGCAAGAGAGCGAAAAAGAGCTCTTGGATGCGATTTTACAAGAGGGCAGCAAAGCACTAGAGATCACCCCGCAAGATATGATCGGAAACCCCACCATCCGCAAGTTTGATAAGCAAGCCGAGTATTTTGACATTGAAATGCACATCGGACTTAAGCCCCAAATCGACCTTTCAGGGGTGTTAGAATGCGTGCCTAGCTTCTCTTTAGAGGAAGTGCAAGAGAGCGCGATTGAAGAGCGATTGCAGCATTTAGCCAAAGAGAGGGCGACTTTTACAGACGCGCCCGAGGATAAAGCCGTGGCTAATGGCGATGGCGTGATCTTTGACTTTGAAGGCTTGTTAGACAACCAACCCTTTGAGGGCAACCGGGCACAAAACTTCGCCCTTGTCGTGGGCGAGGGGCGTTTGTTGCCTAGCTTTGAAAAGCAATTAGTCGGCATGAAAATGGGCGATGAGAAGTATTTTTCCATCCCCTTTCCTAAAGACTACGCCAGTACCACCCTTGCGGGCAAAGAGGTGTCTTTCCATGTGAAGTTGCATAAAATCCAACTGCGCCACATCCCCGAAATTGACGATGCCTTTGTCAAAATGGTCTTAAACCAAGAGAAAGAACCCACCCTTGAAATGCTTAAAGGGCGCGTTAAAGACCAGCTCTTTTTGGAGGCAAAAACCAAGCTCTACAACCAACAGCTCAAAGAAACCTTGATCGACAAGCTGGATAAAAACCTCGCCTTTGATTTGCCCGAAACCATCATTGAACAAGAAATGGATTTGGCCTTCCGCCAATCCCTGCAAAACATGAAGCCCGAAGAGCTCAAAGAATTACAAGACGACTCCAAAAGGGTTAAGAAAAAAAGGGATAGTTTTAGGGAGCAAGCCCGCCGCAGCGTGAAAGTAACCTTCATCATTGACGCACTCGCCAAACAAGAAAACATCCAAGTGGCGGACAATGAGGTGTATCAGGCCGTCTATTACGAGGCGATGATGGCAAACCAAAACCCCCAACAATTACTAGAGGCTTACCAAAGAAACAATATGCTCCCCGCCGTGAAAATGGCAATGGTCGAAGATCGGGTGCTCACTTTCTTGTTAGATAAACAGCTCCCCCAAGAGGCAAATGCATGAACTATGTCCCCATCGTCATTGAAAAAACAGGGCGGGGGGAGCGCAGTTACGACATTTACTCCCGCCTGCTCAAGGATCGCATTGTGCTTTTGAGTGGCGAAATCAATGATGCGGTGGCGGCCGCCATTGTGGCGCAACTCTTGTTCTTAGAAGCCGAAGACCCCGAAAAGGACATCAATTTATACATCAACTCCCCCGGGGGATCTGTTACCAGCGGGCTTAGTATCTACGACACCATGAACTACATCCACCCCGATATCTGCACCATTTGCGTGGGGCAGGCCGCGTCCATGGGGGCGTTTTTGCTCAGTTGCGGCACTAAGGGCAAACGCTTTTCTCTGCCCCATTCACGAATCATGATCCACCAGCCCATCGGCGGCACCCAAGGGCAAGCCACTAACATTGCCATTTATACCAAAGAGATTTTACGCCTTAAAAGTGAGCTCAACCAAATCATAGCCGCCAACACCGGCCAGCCTTTAGAAAAAATCGAGCAAGACAGCGATCGCGACTTTTTCATGAGCGCTGAGGATGCGAAGGATTATGGCTTGATCGATGCCGTGCTCACTAAAAGCCAAAAGCAAGGCTAATGGCTCTTTTGGAGTTGGTGCGTTACCCGGACAAACGCTTAAGAAAACGCTCGCAAGAGGTCGTGGCCTTTGATGAGGTGCTGCACCAGCTTTTAGACGACATGCACGAAACCATGCTCGCCAACAAGGGCATCGGGCTAGCGGCGATCCAAGTGGGCGTGGCAAAAAGAGCCCTACTCGTGCATTTGCCCAGAGAAGACGACACGCAGCTACTAGAGGATTGCCTAGAGATCATCAACCCCACCTTAATGCAAACAGAGGGAGAGATTTTATGGCGCGAGGGGTGCTTGTCTGTGCCTGAGTTTTACGAGGAGGTGTTGCGGCACGCCAACATCACTTTAGGCTATCAAGACCGCTTTGGCAACGCTAAGGTGTTGCAGGCCAGCGAGCTTTTGAGTGTGGCGATCCAACACGAAATGGACCATTTAAACGGGGTGCTCTTCGTGGATAAATTGTCTATGTTGAAGCGTAAAAAATTTGAAAAGGAATTTAAGAAAAACCTAAAGAATCCCTAATGGAAGTGCAAGTGGTGAACACACTTTATTGCGCCACAATGGCGGGGGCAAGTGCTCAAATCGTAGAAGTGGAAGCCACCTTCACCCGTGCCCTGCCCGCCTTTGTGATCTCAGGGCTTGCCAACAATGCCATCCAAGAATCCAAACAACGGGTGCAATCCGCCTTGCAAAACAATGGCTTTACTTTTCCTCCTTTAAAGATCACCATCAACCTCTCCCCCGCTGACTTGCCTAAAAGCGGAAGTCATTTTGACCTGCCCATGGCTCTACTTGTCGCCTTGCAAAAGCAACCTTTAGAGAGTAAGTGGTTTGCCTTTGGCGAGTTGGGGCTAGATGGGCGGCTTAAACACAACGAGGCGATCTTTCCCATGCTCTTAGACATCGCCCTGCAAGAGCCCGGTGCGCATGTGTTAGTGCCCGCTCTGGGCAAAGAGCTTTTTAGCCTGATCCCTAACTTGCATTTGCACTTTGTGGCAAATTTACAAGAAGCCCTGCAGGTGCTAAGAAACCCGGCTGCCATTCCAGAGCGTGCCCCCTTGCACCTACCCTTTGCTAGCTTAGAGCTTGGCAAAGAGCGTTACTACTACTGCACGGATTTTGCCCTAGACTTTAAAGAGGTTAGGGGGCAAGAGGTGGCTAAGGAGGCGGCTTTGATCGCAGCAGCGGGGCTACACAATATTTTATTTGAGGGCTCTCCTGGCTGTGGCAAAAGCATGATCGCCAAACGCCTGCGCTATATTTTGCCCCCAAGCACCCTAGCCGAAATGATCGAGGCGGTGAAGTTAAATATCTTGAGCGGACAGGAGGGCAACTACAGCCCGCTAAGAAGTTTTAGAAACCCGCATCAAAGCGCGTCTAAAGCCAGCATTTTAGGCTCAACACATGGCAATGTGCCTAGCCCGGGCGAGATCGCGCTTGCGCACAATGGGGTTTTGTTCTTTGACGAGCTGCCCCACTTTAAGAGGGAGGTTTTAGAGGGCCTAAGAGAACCGATGGAGAACAATAAATTAGTCATCTCAAGGGTGCATAGCAAGATCGAGTATCACACTTCGTTTTTATTCGTGGGGGCGATGAACCCCTGCCCTTGTGGGAATTTAATGGACCCCTCTAAGGTGTGTCGCTGCCAAGAGAAGGAGATTTTGGCCTATAAAAACCGCCTGAGTGCCCCTTTGTTGGATCGCATCGATTTATTTGTGCAAATGGCTTTGATTAATGAAGACGCTAAAAGCACGCAAGATTCTAAAGCCATGCACGAGCAGGTGATCGAGGCGTTTAAAAGGCAGAAAATGCGCGGGCAAGAGGTGCTCAATGGTAAGCTACAAGAGGGCGAGATCAACACCTTCTGCCCACTAGAGCCCGAGGCGGCGCATTTACTAGAGCAGGCCACCCTGCGCTTCGGGCTGTCTGAGCGCGCGGTGAGCAAGAGTAAGAAGGTCGCGCGTAGCGTAGCGGATTTAGCCGGCTGCGAGGCGATCAATAAGGCGCACATGCTCAAAGCATTGCAATTTAGAAAAGTGGGGTGAATATGCAAAAATATTACTTCAAGGGGCTAGATTGCCCCGATTGTGCGAATAAATTAGAGGCAGAGCTCAACAAACAAAGCTATGTCAAGGCGGCCCAGGTGTCTTTTAACACGAACACCTTGTATTTGGACTGCCAAGACTTTTCTAAGGTCTTAGAGCTCATCAAACGGCTAGAGCCGGAGATGGAGATTTTGCAAGAGGAGGCTGAGGAGGACGCGCCCTTGAGCGTGTATCCCTTGCTCTCTTGCATTGTGTTGTTTGTGCTGTCTGTGGGGGTGTTGCACTTTGCAACAAGCCCGCTTTTAAGGGGTTTGAGTTACGCTCTTTTGGCAGGGGTGTATCTCTTTGCGGGCAAGGATGTGTTCTTAGGGGCGTTTAACAGTCTAAAGAATAAACGCTTTTTTGATGAGAACACGCTGATGCTCAGTGCCACCATCGCCGCCTTTTGTGTGGGGGCGTATGAAGAATCCGTATCCGTGATGGTTTTTTTCTCTGCTGGGGAGTTCTTGCAAAGCTTAGCCATCAAACGCTCTAAAAAGTCCTTGCAAGCCTTGCTAGATGTCGCTCCAAATTTAGCCTTTGTCAAGACAGAAGAGGGCTTAAAGCAGGTGCACCCTGAAGAGCTAAAAATCGGGGATATTGTGGTTGTTAAAGTGGGGGAGAAAATCCCCACCGATGGAGTGGTGCTCAGTGGCGAGAGTTTACTCGATCAAAAACCCCTAACGGGCGAGCCCATGCCCGTCAATGTGCGTGAGAATAGCGCCGTTTTAGGCGGGAGCATTAATTTAAAAGCCGTGCTAGAGGTGCGGGTGAGCAAGACCTATAAAGACTCTTCGGTGGCTAAAATCGTGGATTTGGTGAGCAACGCCGTGAGCCAAAAATCCCAAACCGAAAAGCTCATCACCACCTTTGCCAAATACTACACCCCCGCCGTGTTTTTCATTGCCCTAGCCATTGCCACCCTCCCCCCGCTCTTAGGGCACGGCAGCTTTCACGAGTGGGTGTATCGTGGGCTCATTGCTCTAATGGTGTCTTGCCCCTGTGCGCTGGTGATCTCAATCCCTTTAGGCTACTTTGGGGGGGTCGGGGCGGCAAGTAGGCTTGGCATTCTCATTAAAAGCGTGCACACGCTAGAAACCCTGACACAGATTAAAAATATCGCCTTTGACAAAACGGGGACTTTGAGCAAGGGGGAATTTGAAGTGGTGGAGGTGGTGAACCAGCCCCATTTTAGCCGTGAAGATGTCTTGCGTTTTGCCAGCTGTGCGCAGATCCTCTCCACCCACCCGATTGCCAAGTCTATCCAAAAGGCTTGCCAAAATCTATGTGAACACAACATTGAGGAGTTTAACGAAATCGGGGGCATGGGCGTGCAAGCTAAATGCTGTGCAAATTTAATCGTGGCAGGCAACGACCAAATCTTGCATAAATACAACATCCCCCACCCTAGTTGCAGCCTAGAGGGGACGATCGTGCATGTGGCGACCAATGGGGAGTATGTCGGCTACATTGTAGTCGCTGACTCGCTTAAAGAGGATGCTAAAGAGTGCCTACAAACCCTTAAAAAAGGGGGCTTAGAGCATTTTTGTATCCTTAGTGGAGATAATGAACACGCCACTAAGAGCGTGGCTAAGGCGCTAGATTGCACTTACCACGCAGGGCTTTTGCCCGAGCAAAAAGTGGCAGCCTTTGAGAGCTTTAAAGCCCAACACAAGGGCTTAAGTGCCTTTGTGGGGGATGGGATCAACGATGCGCCCACTTTGGCGATGGCAGATGTGGGCGTGGGGATGGGCAGCGCGAGCCAAGTGAGCAAAGAGAGCGCGGACATCGTCATCACCAACAACGCCCTAAGCTCCATTGTGCAGGTCTTTAGAATCGCGCGCAAAACCCGCCACATTGTCATAGAAAATATCGTGTTTGCTTTAGGTGTGAAGGCATTGTTCTTGGTGTTGGGGGTTGCTGGGGAGGCGAGCCTTTGGGAGGCGGTCTTTGGGGATGTGGGTGTAACTTTGATTGCCCTAGCAAATTCTATGCGCACGATGCGCATTAAGTAATTGTTAGGTTTTCAAGGCTAGAATAAGGGTCCACTATTTTTATAAAAAGGACGCTTATGAAATTGTTACGCTTAGTTGCTATGTCAGGGGTGCTTGTGGCAGCCCTAAATGCCCAAACGATCGGGTTGAATGTCTTCCCCGAATACCAAAGTAAACCCGACCAAGAAATGCTAGACATGGCGGGCAAGGTGGAGGCGAAAAAGATGATCGTTTATTTGAGCGAGATGAAGAACCGCTACAACAAAATGACCCCCAAGCATAAAGCCGAGTTCCAAAAACACTTCCAAGATGTGTTGGCTAAAAACATTTCAAAGCTCAGCCCCTCTCAGCGCAGAAAAGAGCTCAACATGATTGAAGAGGCTTTAGTTAAACGAGAGGATAGCATTAAAAATCTAGAGGCCGAGATCCAGGAGGAATACAACTACATGGACCACTGGAAAAAACTCTTGCAGTCCGGTAGTTTTTACGATGATTTGCAAAAAAATGGTTTCAGTCTCCCCACCGCTGCAAAGAAAAAACACCACTGATACACCGTGTCAGTCAGCGCAGCCGCCTTTTACGGGCATGCCCTAGTTTAATGATGCTCGAGGGCTTTCTAGGGCTTAGGCCCCGCTTGTCCTCTATGATTGTGTTTGCTAAGTCTAGGGCAATTTGGGGTTCATAGCCCTGTCCACTTAAATTCGCTGAAGTGCTAAACACCACGCCCAGCCTTTCTAAAAACACCAAAGTTAGAGGGTCTTGCACTACTCTAAAGGCTCGCCAACCCTCCTTGCCTTTGTAAACAAAGGTCGCCTTTTTATGGCGCACTAAAGAGCGTTGCTTTAACGGCACGCGGGGCAAATCCTTAAAATCCGTGCACACTTGCAAGAGTCGTTTGTTTTGTGGGCTGTTCTTAGCGGCGTTCAGGCGGTCTTGGTCATGGCTAAAAAAGCCAATGGTCGTATCGCTTTGGGCTAGGATCACACCCGCTTTTGTACGCAAATCTTGATGTGGCATGTTCGTCCTTTATTTAAGCATTTTAACCAAATTAGTGATTTTAAACTTTCAAAGTTTTTATGTTAGAATGCCGTTTTTATTGACCCCAACTTTGGTGAGGAAGATCCATGAACCTTGGAGCGAAGATTATCAGCGTTATTTTCTTATCTCTCTTGATTTTAGGGAGTGCGGTGATCTTGATCGCCAATCACAAGCAACACAAATTGATATTCTCTATTTTGGACAGCCAAAAGCGGGGGGACAGGATAAGTCGTGAAGACGATTTGCGCTACATCACCCATCTACTTGAACAAGGCATTGCTGGTTTTTATAAAGTCTTTCCTAAGGAACAGGCGCAAAAAATGGCCCTGGAGTACTTTGGCGAAATCAACGCCGACAAGGGCATGATCTATATGGTAGTGGTGGATAAAAAAGGCACGGTGCTCTTTGACCCGGTCAATCCCACCACCGTGGGCAAAAGTGGGCTGCACTTAATGAGTGTAGACAATGTCTGCTATGTGTGTGGCTACATCAAAGAGGCCGACAATGGAGGGGGCTACACCTACTACAAAATGCCTAAGTTTAACGGCGGCACGCCAGAGCCTAAGGTCGCCTACAGCCATTACGACCCCACAAGTGGCATGGTGATTGTCGCCACGACTTACTTTAGCGACATCTTAAGTGCCTCATTAAAAACCCGTAAAGAGGTGCAGGCAAAGGTCATCGAAAATATCGACACACTGACCATGTGGATCACCATGATCATGGCGATTTTGATTGCACTTACAGCCATCTTCACCTTTTACACCATCATCCGTCGTTTGAACCGACTGGTGCAAAAGGTGTACGACTTTAGCCTGGGCGATCGGGATTTGACCCAACGCATCCGTGCCAGCCGCAGCAATGATGAGATAGGCAAAATCGGAGATGGGATCAACCACTTTGTCGAAAGCATACAAGGCTTTTTTAACGATATCAAAGCCAACAGCAGTAACACCAGCGGGGTTGCCCAAACCCTGCACACCACAATCAAGAGTGCCCTAGCGGGCATGCAAAGACGCTCAGAGATGTTACAGCAAATCCAAGATCGGAGCAACGACATCGGCAATGTCGTGACCCAAAACGCCCAAGAAGCTGAGGAGAGTCGAAAAAACATCGCTGAGGTCCAAGAGTCAATCCGAACCTCGGATAAGGCGATCACAAACCTATTTAACCAAATCACGGAGGCAAGCCACACCGAAGAGGACTTGGCCGGTAAGGTTGAGCAACTGAGCAAAAACGCTGATAGCGTGAAAAGCATTTTGCACATCATCAACGACATCGCCGACCAAACGAACTTACTCGCCTTAAACGCCGCCATCGAGGCAGCAAGAGCGGGCGAGCACGGGCGGGGCTTTGCTGTGGTGGCTGATGAAGTGCGCAATTTGGCGGCAAGGACTCAAAAAAGCCTAGCAGAAATCAATTCCACCATCGGGGTGATTGTGCAAGAAATCAACGATGTGAGCAGCCAAATGAACTTAAACTCTAAAAAGATCGAGCAATTAAGTGGGGTGAGCTTAGAGGTGCAAAAGCAATTTAAAGACATGAGTGAGAGTTTGGATGGTGTAGTCGGGCGCGTCGGTGCCTCCATTGAGAACATCATCGGTACGAAAAAAGACATCGACAACATCAACCAAGACTTCGCAGAGATCGAGGTGATCAACCAAAAAACAGCCAAAGAGGCAAATATCATCATCGAGGCGGCTAACTCCCTTAGCAACGCCACCATCGAGCTCAGCAGCAAAATCGGGCAGTTTAAATCCTAGGGGTGTTGGTTTTAGGCATCGATCCGGGCAGCCGCAAGTGCGGGTATGGGGTGGTGGATTTGCACAGCGTGAAACTCATCGGCGCGGGCTTCATCAAGGTACAGAGCGCGCCCTTGCAAGAGCAGATTTTAGAGGTTGTGGCAGGGCTCGAGCAGGTTTTTAAGGCCTATCCCATTGCGGAGGTGGCGATGGAGGATATTTTTTACGCCTACAATCCCAAGAGCGTGCTGAAATTGGCGCAATTTAGAGGCGCGCTGGGCTTGAAGATTTTACAAGAAAAGGGGCATTTTAGCGAATACACCCCTTTGCAAATCAAAAAAGCGATCACAGGGCATGGCAAGGCGAGCAAGGAACAAGTGGCGTTCATGG